>JBEDET010000059.1:0-12970 GCA_041175505.1 Pseudomonadota bacterium | reverse complement strand
AAGGGCATGATTTGCTCTGTTCCGTCCTCATATCTTGCGACAAGCCGTGCACGTGCACGCCCCGCTGAATAGGTGCCTTTAACAGCGCCGTATAGCGTGCGCACCTATCGAACAATAGCTGGCTTAATTCCGAACCGCATCAGCCAATAATCCCACCGACAGTGCGTAAAAATTTGAACAATTATAGTCCAATATCACGCGGTAGTTTCCGCCCAGTAGATATGCGGTCCGGCCGACGCCATCGGGCTCAATCAAGGTCGCCATCATGCTGTCTTTTGGCCAAAATCCGCGCTCCGGCGTAATGCCCAGTGCCCGCCATTCAGCAATCGTTTTCCACTGACTGTGCCGTCCAAAAACGCGTGGGCAGCGCGGCGATGCCATACGCGAATTCAACGCGGCGCGGTTGAACGACGCGGGCACATTGACGGCAAAGCCCCATTCCTCGCCGCGCCGCCAGCCTGTGTTGACGAAATAGTTGGCGATCGACGTCATGGCGTCAACCTCGCTACGCCAGATATCGGCAAAACCGTCGCCGTCCCCATCGCGCGCCAAACGCAAATATACCGACGGCAGAAACTGCGGCTTTCCAAGTGCACCTGCCCAACTGCCGGTAATGGCATATTGCGGAACGCCCTTGTCGATCATCTTGAGCACCGCAATCAACTCCGCCTCAAACAAGGGCCGCCTGCGGCCTTCATATGCCAGCGACGCCAAGGCTTCGGGCGCGTTGAAGTTGCCCATGACCGATCCATAATTGGTTTCATGGCCATAAATGGCGATCATGATTTCTTCGGGCACGCCGGTTTCGTTTTCGATCCGCTGCAGCAACGGGCGCAATTCGGTATATTTCGCGCGGCCCCGGCTAATACGCGATGCATCGACATGGCGGGCTTTATAGGGCGCAAAATTGGGCACCGGCGCATTCGAAGCGCCCTCTGGCTGTTGCCGGTCAAGCCGAACAACGCGCGCGTTGAAGCTTATCGAAGGCAACACCTGGTCGAGCGTGGCCGCAGAGACGCCTTCGGACAGCGCCTTTTGCCGCACTTGGCTAAGGTAAGCGCGAAATCCAGCGTCATGTGCATCATTGGCGCTTTCGGTGGTTGGCGCGGCAATTTCTTGGGCGACGCTTGTGGGTCCAAACAAGCACGCACTGGTGCAGATCGCTGCTGATAGCCAAAACTTCCGGTTAATACGCACGCGGCCCCCATTTCAGTTGAAGGCCATATATTGGCACATTGTACCCAACGTGTGAAATGCTTTGGTCCCGGCCAACCCACATCCGGTCGCGAGGAGAAGCCACAGTTAGTCCGCATCTGCCCTTGCCATCGCTTTGTTGGATGGCTAGGGGCACTTCGTAAGCGGACAGGTGGCCGAGTGGTTTAAGGCAACGGTCTTGAAAACCGTCGTGGGTGGAAGCTCACCGTGGGTTCGAATCCCACCCTGTCCGCCAATTTCCCAACCGACTTTATTGCACCCACAACGCCGGGATTATTTCTCGGGCGTCAGCGTCGCGCCGTTTTCGATATTCTCGTTAAAGCTGGCGACGACCGAGTCGACGATCATCTGAATTTCTTCCGAAGCAAATTTGTCGGCATCAGCGGCGCTTGCGCCGTATGCGCGTTCAGACTTTACCAGAATTTCCTTATATGCGGCGCGCTCTGTTGGGCAGGCTGCGTCGCTGGTTTTGATGAAATCGCTTGGGGTCGCTTTTTCGCCAACCGCAGTGTTGTGCGTTTCAATCATGCAATTGTTGAATGCCTTGCGGGCATTGTCCATGGCGTCGCCCTTCATGGCGGCCATGCTGAGTAACGTTGCTGCGACCAAAGAAATCATAGTTCAAACCCCCCGGATGTTCATCATATCGGTTCTATTTATCACAGTGTGCGGTTCGCAATCAATGCAGCATCGCACAATGTCATATTGGCTTTAGTTGACGACTTTGCCGCCTTTTACGACGGCATCGACCGATTCCAGTTCGCGAACATTGGCCAGCGGATCGCCATCCACCGCAATGATATCTGCGAAGCGACCGACCGCGATTGCGCCGACATCCTTTTCACGGCCCAAAGCCTGCGCCGCATTGCGCGTTGCTGCTTGGATCGCCTCCAACGGTGTCATGCCATATTCGACCATGACCTTGAACTGACCTCCGACCAATGCGTGCGGCATAACGCCAGCATCGGACGCGAAGACCATTTTGACGCCCGCTTTATGCGCCTTGCGGAAATTATCGCGCTGGATTTGCGCGACTTCGCGGTCTTTCCTAAGATTATCTTCGAGCGCGCCGTTCTTGGCGCCTTCGGACTGGGTATAGTCGGTGTTGAAGATATCCATCGAGAACCAAACCGGCCGCGGCCGCGCGGCTGCAAGCTTGATGCCTTCATCATCGACAAGGCTGGCATGTTCGATGGTATCGATGCCCGCCTTGATCGCAGCTTTAATCCCGTCGCCGCCATGCGCGTGCGCAGCAACGCGAAGGCCCCATTGATGCGCCTCGTCCGCGATCACGCGAAGCTCGCGTTCGGAAAGTTGCTGCTGGCCGGGTTCGGTATTGCGTGAAAACACGCCGCCGGTTGCGCAAACCTTGATAACCTCTGCGCCATATTTGCGCTGACGCCGCACTTGGTAGCGCAGTTCGTCTTCGCTGTCGGCGATGCCCTCTTCCTTGCCCGATTTCTCTAGGCTTGGTGGCAGGAATGTGGAGTCGCAATGGCCGCCAGTCGCGCCGAGCGCATAGCCAGCCGGAACAATGCGCGGCCCGTTTGCGTAGCCGTTTTCAATGGCTTGTTTCAGGCCGATGTCATTGCGGTTGCCCGCGCCAACGTTGCGAACTGTCGTAAATCCGGCCTTTAGCATCGCTTGCGCCGAGCCCACGGCGGTCATGCCCCAAAAACTGTCGGTGAATTCCAATCCACGATAGCCGCCAATATCCGCTGGACCGTCGAGATGGACGTGCATGTCGATCAAGCCCGGCAATATCGTTTTGCCGCTGAGGTTGATATGTGTGACGTCACTGCCCCATTTGACGGTGCGTGCATCGGCAATGCTCGTAATGCGGCCATCGGCGCCAACAAAGACGGCGGGATGGTCGATGGTTTTGCCGGTCAAAACGTCGATCATTTTGTCTGCGGTGATGACCGTATTTTGCGCGGATGCAGGTGCCGAAACGGCCGCCAACGCAATCGCGAAAACGCCAGCATTTCTCAGAAAGTAGAGGCTATGTCCCATGGTCGTTTCTCCCGAAAAACTGTTAAGATACATGCATGACAAATTCCGCGCGTGTAGGACAGAAAAAAGCGCAGCTGTGGGTATTAAGGTGCGAGGACCGAAGGAAAATGCCCCTGTCGCTGATGCTGGCGGTAGGCAATGATACCGCCCGCCATGAGCGCAAATGAAGCGCCCAGCATCCATCCACCGAGCACATCGGTCGGCCAATGGACGCCAAGCATGATCCGTGACATGCCGGTCAGCAAGATCATCATCGCGGCCGCCAACTGCCACACAGGATGCCGCGCCTGCGGCACCAGCATGATGAACAATATATAGACCACTGCTGCATTGTTGGCATGGCCGCTGGGGAATGCCGGGCTGGTGATGGGATCAAGCTGCGCCACAAAATCGGGGCGGACCCGCGCAAAAAAATACTTCATGACGTCAGACGTCAGTGCCGCGATCAGCGTTGTTACGCCCATGGCTAGCGCAGAGCCCCATCCCCACCAACGCCATAAGGCCGCGGCAAGGATCGCGACGATGATGTAGCGTTGAACACCGCCGCCAATCCAGCTGATGCCTTGCATGAGCCAGATAAGCCAATCGGGTGAAACCCCGCGCTGCATATTGAGTGCGTGCGAAACGGCTAGGTCAAATGCGCGGAAATATCCGGCGGTAACAGCATATCCCAAAGCGATAACAAGGACGAACAAAACCGCCGCCCCCGTCAAAAGACGAAATGGCAAAATCACATGTGCAACATTTTGCCATAAGCGCCGAGAACGCTTTCGTGCATCATTTCGCTTAATGTCGGATGCGGGAACACGGTGTGCATAAAGTCCGCCTCAACCAATTCCGCCGTTTTGCCGATGGTATAGCCTTGGATGAGCTCCGTCACTTCAGCGCCCACCATATGCGCGCCCAGTAGCTCGCCTGTTTTGGCGTCGAACACGGTCTTGATGAAACCCTCGGCCTCACCCAGCGCAATCGCTTTGCCGTTGCCGAGGAACGGGAAGTTGCCGACTTTGACGTCATAACCGGCCTCTTTCGCTTTTGCTTCGGTCAGGCCGACGCTGGCGACTTGCGGGTGGCAATAGGTGCAGCCGGGAATGTTCTTGGGGTCCATCGCGTGCGGATGCCCGCCAGCAATCGCTTCGGCGGCAATCACGCCCTCATGGCTGGCCTTGTGCGCCAACCATGGCGGCGCGGTGATGTCACCGATGGCCCACAGGCCCGGTACATTGGTGCGGCACATTGGATCGGTTTTCAGGAAACCGCGGTCCATTTCGACGCCAAGCGCCTCTAGCCCGATATTTTCGGTGTTCGGGACAATGCCGATGGCAACGATGCAGTGGGTGAATTCGGACGCAATGACTTTGCCGTCCTTCCCCTTGATTTTCGCAGAAACGCCCGTCGCGGTGGCCTTGAGCTCTTCCACCCCTGCCCCGGTCATGATCGTCATGCCCTGCTTTGTCAGCGCCTTTTCAAGGAACGTAGACACATCGGCGTCTTCAACGGGGACGATGCGGTCGAGCATTTCGACGACGGTCACTTCGGCGCCCATATCATTGTAGAAGCTGGCAAATTCGATGCCGATTGCGCCCGACCCGATGACCAGCAGTTTCTTTGGCATTTCGGGCGGCACCATCGCGTGACGATAGGTCCAGATGCGCTTCCCATCGGCAGGCGCAAATGGCAGGTCGCGGGCGCGCGCACCGGTGGCGAGGATGATATTTTTCGCGGTCAGCTCTTCGCTCTTGCCATCTTTGGTGACCGTCAGCGTGTTGGCGGCAGTCAGCTTGCCGTCGCCCATATGGACGGTGATCTTGTTCTTCTTCATCAGATGCGTGACGCCCTGATTAAGCTGCTTCGCCACACCGCGCGACCGCTTCACCACCGCGTCGATATCCGCGCTGATATTCGCCGCCGTCAGGCCATAATCGCCCGCATGCTGCATATAATGATAGATTTCGGCCGAACGCAGCAACGCCTTGGTCGGAATGCACCCCCAATTGAGGCAAATGCCGCCGAGATTTTCCCGCTCAACAATCGCGACTTTCAGGCCGAGCTGCGCCGCGCGGATGGCCGCAACATAGCCACCGGGGCCAGAACCGAGGACGATTAGGTCGTAATCAGCCATCTTACGCCACCAACCCCAAAGGCTTTTCTACCAATTCTTTGAACACCTTCATCAACTGCGCGCCGTCTGCGCCGTCGATGGCGCGGTGGTCGAAGCTGCCGGTGGCCGACATGACTGTGGCGATGGCGAGGGCGTCATCGACAATATAGGGCCGCTTTTCGCCTGCGCCGATCGCCATGATCATCGCTTGTGGTGGATTGATGACGGCTTCGAATTGCTTGATGCCCATCATGCCCATGTTGGAAATCGACGCGGTGCCGCCCTGATATTCATGGGGTTGCAACTTGCCTTCCTTCGCGCGGCCCGCAAGCTCGGCAATTTCGGTTGAGATTTTCGACAACGACTTGTTCGCGGCGTCCGTCACGATGGGCGTAATCAGGCCGGTGGGCACCGATACCGCAACGCTGATGTCGGCGCGGCTGTACTGCAACATATTGTCGCCGGCGAAGCTGACATTGCATTTGGGCACCTGAATAAGTGCGAGGCCAAGCGCCTTGATCAGCATGTCATTGACCGAAAGTTTGATGCCGCGTGGTTCAAGCGAGGCGTTGAGCTCTCCGCGCAGCTTGAGCAACGCATCGAGGCGGACGTCGACGGTGAGGTAGATGTGCGGGACCTGCTGTTTGGACTCGGTCAGGCGGCGCGCAATGGTCTTGCGCATGTTGGAGAGTTTGACGACTTCGTGCGGGATGTCGCCACCATCCACCGTAAGCCCTGAGCCTGTCGAAGGGCGGCTGTCGGCTGTGGGTGCTTCCCGGCGAAGGCCGGGATCCATCGCGGTTGCGGGGGCTGGACTCCGGCCTGCGCCGGAGAACGCCTCGACATCAGCCTTCACAATGCGGCCATTGGGGCCCGTTCCGCTAATACCCGCAAGATCAACGCCCGAGTTCGCCGCGATGCGCTTTGCCAATGGACTGGCCTTGATGCGGTCACCTGAGGAATGCGATGGCGCGGCAACGGGAGCTGTGACTGGCGCTGGCGCAGCGGCCACTGCTACAGGCTCTGGCGCTTGCGCGGTTACAGGCGCAGCAGCCTTGGGTGCGGCTGTCGCTTCGTCATCTTCACCCTGAATAATCGCAATGACCGTGCCGACTTTCACGCCGTCGGTGCCTTCGGCCACGAGCAATTGTGTGATCACACCTTCGTCGACCGCTTCGAACTCCATTGTCGCCTTGTCGGTTTCAATCTCTGCGATCAAATCACCGGACGAAACGGTATCCCCTTCCTTCACAAGCCATCTGGCAAGCGTGCCTTCTTCCATGGTTGGGGAAAGTGCGGGCATTTTGAGTTCGATAGACATCGGGTTTGGCCTTTTTTGGTCGCAATTTGAAATAATCGCATAGCCAAGCTTTCCCCAGCGTCAAGCGCGATAAGGTTGCCAAGGATGCAAATTTCGCGCAGGCTATACGAATTCATAAAGGCTGGCCGCAGGGGACCATGCCGGGGGAAGCGCATGCGGACATATCTGGTTGTCATTGATGAGACCGAAGAAGCGCGGCTTGCGTTGCGGTTTGCGTCGCGTCGTGCCGCAAAAACGGGTGGGACCGTGCACATCCTTGCGCTCGTTGAGCAGGCTGATTTTGTCGCCTGGGGCGGCGTGCAAGCGACGATGGAAGAAGAAGCGCGCGACCGGGCTGAGCAGCTTGTGACCGCTGCTGCTGGATCCATTTTTGACGAAATGGGGGTTCGTCCGGCAATTACCGTTAAGCCCGGCGAAGCCATTGACGTGGTCAAGGTCATGCTTGAGGAACATCCCGGTATCGCCGCGCTTGTGCTCGGTGCCGCAGCCCAGGGCGCGCCTGGACCACTTATTGCGCACTTTACCGGTATCAACGCAGGGACATTGCCCTGCCCGGTTATGGTCATCCCCGGTTCGCTGAGCGACACGCAGCTGGATGAATTGAGCTAGCGCTGCTTGCCCTGATGCCGAATATTCCCGGGGCGCCCGCGTTTGCCCGCGTCATATTTACCGGCTTTCGGCTTACCCTTATGCTTGAACCGGTCGGGCGCATAGCTTCCACCTTCGGGCAATTCGAACCGTAGCGATCCCGAAATAGGGTTGGCTTCGGCCAAGCGAAGTTCCAGCCGCATGCCCGGGCGATATTCCTGCCGCGTTTTTTCGCCGATGAGCACTTGGCTGGCCTCATCATAATGGAAATAGTCTTTTCCAAGTGTTGAGACCGGAACTAAGCCGTCGCCGCCAACGCCTTCAACCGTCGCGAAAAAACCGAAATTTTGAACGCCGGTGATGCGTGCCTGAACCACTTGCCCGACCTGCGCGGATAGATATGCCGCGATATAGCGATCTGTTGTCTCGCGCTCTGCTTCCATTGCGCGGCGTTCGGTGCGGCTAATTGCCTCGGCGGTCGCGGGTAATCTTGCAATCGCGGCCTCAGTCAGACCGGTTATTGGCTCGACATCCTTGATCTTCGGCTTGGGCATTTCAAGGCCATAGGCACTGACCAAAGCGCGATGCACGATCAGGTCGGCATAACGGCGAATGGGCGAGGTAAAGTGCGCGTAGCTGCCCAAGGACAGGCCGAAATGTCCGACATTCGTCGGGCCATAATAGGCCTGAGTCTGGCTGCGGAGAACCGCTTCCATAATTTGTGGGCGGATTTCTTCATCGATGACCTTTGCCAAAATCCCGTTGAAGGTTTCCGGCTTAACCACCTGCCCCAGCGCAAAATCAATGTCGAAGGTTTTGAGATATTCCTTCAACGCGACGAGCTTTTCGCGGCTTGGCGGTTCATGGGCGCGGTAGATGAGCGAGGATTTCTTCGCTTCTAAAGCTTTGGCGGCCGCGACATTGGCCGCGATCATGAAGTCTTCGACCAAACGATGCGCGTCAAGCTGCTCACGTTCTGCAACGCCCGTCACGCGGCCTTGCGCATCCAGCGTGATACGCTTTTCAGGTAAGTTCAGTTCCAATGGCGCACGTTTGGCACGCGCTTTCGACAGCAAGCGCCAACATGCCCATAATGGCTTTAGCGCGCTTTCCAGCAACGGGTTTTCCATCGTCCCGTCAATCGCGGCTTGCGCGTCGGGATAGGGAATATTGGCAGCTATCCGCGCCACTGCGCGCGTGAAACGCCATGACGTCACTTGGCCCGTCTTGCCAATGGCAAGGTGACACGCAAGCACGGCACGGTCTTCCCCTGCCCGCAACGAGCATTTGTCTGATGACAATGCGTGCGGCAGCATGGGTACGACCAAGTCAGGGAAATAGACACTGTTCCCGCGCTTCGACGCCTCATGATCAAGCGCGCTGCCCGGACGGACATAATAGCTGACGTCGGCAATCGCGACGACGGCATCAAAACCGCCGGTGTCGGCATTTGGTGTCGCCCAAATCGCATCATCGAAATCACGCGCATCGCGGGGGTCGATAGCAATAATCGGCAGATGGCGTAGGTCTTCGCGGTGGTCGGCGGTGACGGGCAGTTCGCGTACACGCTCTGCCTCACGCTCCACGGTTTCAGGCATCTCAAAAGGAATGCCAAATTTATGAATGGCAATGAGGCTGAAGCTTTTCGGCGCAAACGGATCGCCCAGAACCTGTGTTACCCGCGCAGATTTTTTGTACGCGTTTCCGGTGAGTTCCGCGAGGACCAGTTCGCCAGCCTTTGCGTCGCCAACATCACCGATCTGCGTGTCGAACCGTGATTTCTTGTCGACGGATTTCAGCCAGAAACGGCCATTTTCGCCGCCCTCGACAACACCCAATATCTGTTCGCTGCCCTTGGCGAGTTTCTTCATGACATGCGCGGCCCAGCCATTGCCGCGTTCTTCGGTCCGCGCCAAAATGCGGTCGCCAATGCCCAACGCACCGTTGCGCTTGCCCTTGGTCTCAATCACCCGGATCTTGGGCGCCGGAATGCCTTCGGCTTCCCAATGCTCCGGAATGGCCACCGGTTGATTGCCGTCAATCGCAACGATTTTCAGCACCGTGACTTTTGGCACGCCACCCATTTTGTGAAAGGCCCGGCCCGGCGCCATGTCGATCAGGCCTTCGTCGGTCATGTCCTTCAACAGCGCCTTCAGCGCGATCTTTTCATGCCCGCGCAAGCCGAATTCCCGCGCAATCTCTCGCTTTCCCGCAGGGTCGTTAGACGACTGGATAAAGGCGAGTATCTGTTCGCGGGATGGAAGACCTTCAAAATGGGTGTTTTTGGTCATTCCCTAATAAGTCCGGCCAATAAGGATCCGTTCCACGGCGGGCTCGCCGGTAAAAAAGCATGCGCCGTCGACCGCAGCGGCATCAATTGGGCTGTTCCGCATCGTCAGCTTGAGTGCTTTTAACTGTTCAACGATTTTATCGAGTGCAGCGCCGGTGGGGCGTGCCCACTGAACCTCTACCCAGCCAGCAAACTTCGCCTCGTCACCAGCAAAATGCGATGCAAGGTCGGTGACGTCACGGCGGATGTTGGCATCAAGCCGTTCTTTTGCTTCGGCGTATAGAGTCGACTGAATGTCCTCAAGCAAGCCAGCGGCAGCCGCGACAAATTCACCACGAGGGGTAAATGCCGTCGCAAGCTTGCCATCGTCCTTATACAGGCGATCACGGCGCAAAACCGCGGCTTTGCCTTCGCCCACATCGCGCGGGCCTACTTCAACGATGATTGGCGCGCCTTTCTTGACCCAAGACCAACGCTTGTTCGATGCCTTCGCCGCTTTGGTATCCAGCAGCACGCGCAAGGGTTCGCCAAAAGCACTCAGCGCGAGCAATTCGAGGCGCAGGCTACGGCAATATTCCAACACGGCTTCGTCTTCGTCATTGTCCCGCAACATCGGCACAATCACGATTTGGTGTGGAGCGATTTGGGGTGGGCAGCGAAGTCCATCATCGTCGCCATGCGTCATGATTACGCCGCCAATCATCCGCGTGGAAACACCCCAGCTGGTGGTGTGCGCAAATTGTTGGCTGCCGTCCTTATCCTGATATTTGATGCCTGATGCTTCGGCAAACCCGGTACCCAGATAATGCGATGTGCCAGCCTGCAGCGCTTTGCCGTCCTGCATCATCGCTTCGATGCTATATGTTGCGACGGCACCCGGAAAACGTTCATTCTCGGGCTTCTCACCCGCCACCACCGGCATGGCCAGTGGGCCCTCGGCGAAGGCACGATACATTTCCAGCGCGCGCATCGTTTCCTGCATCGCATCCGCACGATCGGCGTGGGCAGTGTGCCCTTCCTGCCATAGAAACTCACTGGTGCGCAGGAACATGCGTGTGCGCATTTCCCAGCGCACAACATTTGCCCATTGATTGACCATCAACGGCAGATCGCGCCAGCTCTGCACCCAGCGGCTCATGGCCGCGCCGATCACGGTTTCCGACGTTGGACGCACAACCAGCGGCTCTTCCAACTTTGAATCGGGATCCGGGATCAATTTGCCTTTGCCATCACCAATCAAGCGGTGGTGCGTGACAACGGCCATTTCCTTCGCAAAGCCCTCCACATGGTCGGCTTCTTTTTCAAAAAACGACAAAGGAATGAACAACGGGAAATAACAATTTTCCACACCAGCGGCTTTGATTTCCGTATCCATCAGCTTTTGGATGCGTTCCCACATGCCATAGCCCCATGGCCGTATGACCATGCATCCACGGACACCCGATTCTTCTGCGAGGTCGGCCTCCGAAATGACTTCCTGATACCAGCCCGCGAAATTTTGCGCGCGCGTGACGCTTAAAGCATGTTTTATCAAAATCTTACCCGTTACTTTGTAGTGAATGTGACGGCGGATCAATCTGCCGCAATTTTGTCGAGCTTCGCCTGCAAATCCGCAATCTGTCGCTTGAGGTCGGCAACCGACTCTGTTTGCGCAGCCTTGCCACCCGTCAGACCGCCAAGATTGGGGATCAACGCCTCACGTGCAGAACGCATGAACTCGATATTCTGTTTTGCAATATGACCAAAAGGACCGGAGGTTATTGCGGTTTCAATCACATCCTGCACTTGCTTTTGGTTCTTGCGGAAATTGTCCATTGAACTTTCGAGAAACTGCGGAACCATCCCCTGCATGGAATCCCCATACATGGCGATCAATTGTTTCAGGAACCCGACGGGCAACATTTGCTGGCCGCTATTTTCTTCTTCCATGATGATTTGCGTGAGCACACCATGGGTGATGTCCTCATTCGTTTTGGCATCAACAACCTTGAAGTCGATATCTTTACGAGTCAGTTCCGCGAGGAAGTCCAACGTAATATATTTGGACGAATGCGTGTTGTAGAGCCGCCGGTTCGCGTATTTTTTGATGATTATGGGGCCATCACCATTTCTGCTGGCTGCACGTGCCATTCATGTTCCTTTCACGGATGATAAAAGCCCGATAGCACCAAGCTGTGGTGCACTGCAACATCGGCGGCGTTTAAGTCGAAAATCGCAAGGAATGGCGTTAATGGTCTACCTGCTGAGAACCTAGATGTAATCGGTCCGCAACAATATTCCGTCATCACTTATTCAGACTTTCGGTTTGAATGAAATGTTGGCCCTTCCGGTGATGGCGAAGGTACCAAGGCCCCTCGTTTTTGCGTTTGTGTAGACAATGCGGTCGACCAACTTACGCCATTCGGATCAACAGCAACTGGTGCTGGTACAGGGGTCTATGACTACCGAGACGTTAGCTCCTCTGCCGGGGTAGGTGTACGGTTCTGGTCACGTCTTAAAGGCAAAATGCAGGGCGCCCATGTGGCGCCCTTTTTGTTGGTTTAATCGCAATCCGCTAAAGCGGTCGAACCAACTATCGCCAAATGCGCTCGAAGCGCGCCCCCAAATTGGTGAGCAATTCGTACTGGGAAAGCCCGGTCAGCACCGACGCTGTGGTCAAGTCATACTGGACGTCTACCCAGTCGCCTTCGCGAAGCTCTGGCGCGGCACTGATGTCGATTGTCACGAGATCCATGGATACGCGCCCCAAAACAGGCATTGCGGCCGCTCCATAATGCGCGGTTCCTTTGCTAGAGAAGGCGCGCAGATACCCATCTGCATATCCCATCGAAATCGTCCCGACTGTCGTGTCATTCCCACAGACATGCGTCGCGTTATAGCCAATTCGCGCGCCTGCTGCCAGCGGCCGCACCTGAAGCAAGCGTGCGGACAGGCTGGCAACGGGTTTGATGAAAGCCTCCATGCCGGAGCGTGCAATGCCGCCATAAAGGCTGAGCCCAGGCCGCGTGAGATCATAATGATAATCCGCGCCGAGCATGATGCCCGCGCTGTTGGCAATGCTAAGGCGTTTTGCGCCCGAGGCTGCCGCTTGTTCATGGAATGACCGCTGCTGCGCATTATTCTGTGCGTTATCCTCATCCGCCGAGGCCAAATGCGACAGCAATAAATCGATATCCATGCTTCCCAGATCGCATTGAGACATCTGCTCTGGCCCGATGCCAAGCCGATTTATGCCGCTATCGAACATGATGTGACACCGCCCGCCACCCGATGCGTTCCACATCGCCACCTGGTCGGGTGTGTTCAGCACGGGCACTGCGCCTAAAGCGCGTATGTGCGGGATGTCAGTGGCCTGAATGCCGTTTAAGACCGAAATCCATGCCGGAGGAATAATATCCGCGATCGCAGCGGCTTCGCCCCAATGGGCAACGAAAAAGTCGCG
>JBEDET010000058.1:0-13738 GCA_041175505.1 Pseudomonadota bacterium | reverse complement strand
CGAGTAAGGCAATTTTGGACGGCATAGCTTTCTCCTGAAACGCGGGCTGAAAGAAAAACGGACCCAAGTCATATGACCAAGGTCCGCTTTTCCGCAACACTGATGCTAATTATTAGAATTCAAATCGAGCAAGGAAAGTGAAGCGTCGATCGTTCCGGAACGCCGAGCGCGTTGCGCGGGTGCCGTCAAAATCGATGACTTGGGATGTCTGCGTGACTTCATCAAGCAAGTTCACGCCCTGAATGCCCAGTTTCAATTGCTTGGTCACTGAAACAAAGATGGATCCGTCAAGCTGGCCTGTTGCTTCGCCGTAAATGGGCGAGAACGGGAAGATGACGTCGCGTGGTGTCTGCACAAATTCAGACCGCCAGTTATACGCCAAGCGGAATGACAACGGACCTTTTTCGTAAAATCCGACGGCATTGATCGTATGTTTCGAGACGCCGGCCAACGGCAGACCGCCCGAAAGCGGGCTCTGTTCAGAACCGAGCGAAGCGTTGTTGAAATCGCCCGCATCGACATAGGTATATGTCATACCGGCGCCCAAACCGCTTAATAGGCCAGGCAGGAAATCGTAAGTTTGCTGATAAGCAACTTCAACACCCTTCAATGTTCCGCCGTCGCTATTCACCGGTGTGTTGAACAGAATATCGGTGTTGACGCCCTTTGGCGTGACAAATGGACGCACTATGGCGCCGCTGTTCACGATATTGCTGATGTCCTTTACAAAACCGGAAACCGTCAACGAGCCAATGTCTGCCCAATACCACTCGAGAGAGAGGTCATAGTTCACGGACTCAACTGGGCGAAGGAAACGGTTGCCCGTGTTGATGGCAAGCAACGGACCAGTGGCCAAAAGCCCACCGGCGCGCAGATTGTTCGTGTTGTCATATGCACCGCCACCCGATGTGAACGCGGATAGATCTGGCCGGGAAATACCCTTGGAGATTGCACCACGCACCAAGACACCATTGCCGAAATCAAGTTTCGCGTTGAAGTTGGGGAGCCAGTTTGTGTAGCGGATGTTGAGCGGGTCGGAAATGACCTCACCTGTAAACAACGACGCATATGTCGCTTGGCGCGCGGCCGACAAGCCGCAATAGCCAGGCACCGGTGTGATATTATTGGCGAGAATAAAGGCGCAAGAGCCCTGTACTTCCGCCAGCTGGACGATGCCGTCACGGTTGCCGTTATTGTCGAAGAATTCAGGCGTTGGTAAGCTGAAAGACCCACCACTTCTCACCTTGGTGCTGACATAGCGCAGGCCGATATTGCCGCTGAGTTTTGTGCCACCAAAGTCGGCGCCAAAATCAACCCGTGCATAGGCAGCGGACGTGCTTTCTTCGACGTCCGAAATTTCGCCAGCTGTCCATGGACCACCGGGAAGATTGCCGGAGCGTGCTGAAATCGGGAACCATGCGTTAGGTGTCAGGGTGGACCCGGTAATCGCATTCGCCTGCGTCCGGATAGCGCCGCTCAGATAGTCCGCAACCATATTGTCGCCGCCGAAGAAGAAGGCAGAGCCATCGCCAAGCGGAACCGGCGCATTACCGCGCTGGAAGTTGTCACCAAATGGGTTGCGCAAATTGGCCGAGTTCGGGAAGTCGCGAACATATGCACCGCCACAACCGAATGCTTGGTAATCTCCGCAGTTCCAATTGCCGCCACGACCTGTCCATGGCGCGCCCAAATTGCCCCAGTTGGAGAAATTCGCGCTGCGCGTTACCCGGTTACGGTCACCCCAACGTGCGCCAAAACGCGCTTTTTTGAAAAAGCCGTCATCGCTAACGTCATATTCGGCGTCGGCGCGCATGCTGGTCAATTCACCTTCATTCTTCACCTGATTGTCGATGAGGAACCAGTAAAATGTCTTGCTCGGGTCATTGAAATAGCTCGACGGCGATGTCGCGAGCCCGGGCTTCAGAAACTCGACGAGCGGCGTGCTGCCACGGTTGTCGATACGCAAATCGGCATAGGTCTGCATCGCCGAGATAAAACCATCTTCGGTACGGTCAGATTTGATGTGCTGTACTTCAAAGTTGAAGCGCAACCGATCTGTCGGGCTCAGCTTGATATGGGCCGAGAAATCTTCGGTTTTCGCCGTGTCCTCACGTTGGAAACGCAGCAATTCGGTTGGAATCCCGCTAACACCGCCAGAGGATTGGGTCAGCGTACCTGCGACGAATTGATTATCGTCATAGATCGCAGTTGTGCCCGGCGCGAGTACGGGGAACAGCGCGTCGTCATTCACCAACGCCAGTACGGCGAATTCGTTCAACGTCGCATTGGTCGACGCGCGCAGATATTCCACGGTGACCTCAGCACGGCCATCATTGCTTTCCCATTGACCAACCGCCGAAAATGAATTGCGGTCACGGTTCAGGTCGGTTGTGCGAACGCCGGCACCTTTCGGGACAAAAACGGAATTTGCAGGCGGAAAGTTGGACGCGTTCAAAGGCGTGCCGCTGCCGAAACCGCCAGATCCGACGGGACGCACACGGATACATGGGCCAGTCAGTGAACGGTCGCGATAGCAAGGATCGGTAATTTGCGATGCGTCGGTGCGGGTTGCCAGTTCAGATTGGCTGTACGCCAGCTGCAGGCCAAAGGTACCAATGCCTGTCTCAAATGTATTGGAACCCAGAATGGAAAAGCCCGGCGACCATTTCTTCGCCATGTCCCCATAATTGCCTTCAATCGAGCCAGCGACATGAAAGCCCGGTTTGTCGAGCGGCTTGCGCGTCACAAGGTTGACGGAGCCAGAGATATTGCCTTCCAACATGTCCGAGGTCGAGTTTTTGAAAACCTCGACACGGCCCAGCAATTCAGGCGAAACGTCATTGAACGACAATTCCCGGCCACCATTGGCCGAAAAGATTTCGCGGCCGTTGAGGTTCGACAGGACATATGGCAATCCGCGAATAACGACGCCTGAACCTTCAACCGAAAAGCGATCGGGGTCATTGCGCTGTTCAAAACGCGAGATGTTGACGCCAGGGACGCGTTGCAAAGCTTCTGCAACAGAACGATCGGGCAGCGCGCCAATATCTTCGGAGGTGATTACATCAACAAATGTGTCGGCTTCACGCTTTATGCTCTGCGAGTCTGCGAGAGATTTTTTATAGCCGCTCACGATGATCGCATCTTCAGCCTCAGCGCTTTCCACCGCTTCAGCGGGCTGATCAGCCGTTTGTGCGAAAACCGGCTGCGCTGCACATAGTGCAATACTGGATGCCGTCGTCAAAACAGCAAGGCGCTGCGATCGCGATGCTCCGAATAAAGATTTGCGTGCCAAATGACCCTCCCTGATGTCGATTCGGAGGATGTAAACTCCCCCATTACCTTGACACATATCCACAATTGAGAGCGTTCACAAGGGGCAAAATGAACGTTCACAATTTGCAGTTCTGGTCTATATCACTATGTAAGACGTTCAAGGGAGAGGTCGGATGGCAATCGAGCATATAATCATTGTGGGCGGCGGAACCGCAGGCTGGATGGCGGCTGCTGCGCTGTCCCGTATTCGCGCGGGTCGTCCCGTGGCGATTACGCTGATCGAATCGGAAGAGATCGGAACCGTCGGTGTTGGCGAGGCGACGATACCTCCGTTTCTGGACTTTAACCGTCTGCTCGAAATTGACGAGCGCGACATGCTCTCCATGGTCCAAGGCAGTTTCAAGCTGGGCATTCAGTTCGTCAACTGGGGCAAGATTGGCGACAGTTATATCCACCCTTTTGGCAATTATGGCTATCAGGTCGATGGCATTTCATTTCACCATGTGTGGCACAAATATCAGCAAGCCGGCGACAAGCGCCCCATTCAGGTTTTCAACGTTGAAACAATGGCCGCGCATTTCGGGCGCTTTGCGCGAACGGAAGATTATCAACGCGACGATTTGCCGCCCGTCAACTACGCCTATCATATCGACGCTGGACGCTACGCCCGATATTTGCGCAATTATGCAGAAACGCGCGGCGTTGTCCGCCGTGAAGGCAAGATTTCTGATGTCACATTAGACAATGAAAGCGGTTTTGTATCGTCGGTGACCATGGAAAATGGCGACATGTTGAAGGGCGATTTGTTTATTGATTGCTCCGGCTTCCGCGGACTGTTGATCGAACAGGCGCTGAAAACCGGATATGACGATTGGTCCAATTATCTGCCCTGCAACCGTGCGGTAGCACTGCCATGCTTGCGTGAAGATGGCAGTGGCCCATTGCCCTACACCCGCGCAACCGCCCATTCGGCGGGATGGCAATGGCAGGTGCCGTTGCAGCACCGCAACGGCAATGGCCATGTCTATTGCAATGAATATATGTCTGATGACGAAGCACATAGCATTCTGGTCAACAACATCGCTGGCAAACCCGGTGCTGAACCAAATTTCCTGCGTTTTGTAACGGGTCGCCGTAAAAAGTTCTGGAACAAAAATGTTGTAGCGCTTGGTCTGGCATCGGGCTTTATGGAGCCGCTTGAGTCCACCTCGCTGCACCTTGTGAATACAGGGATTAACAAGCTGATTGCGTTGCTATCTCTCGATGGCGTGACGCAAGCGCAAGAAGACGCGTTCAATCGCCTGACAGGCAAGGAATATGCCCGCATCCGCGATTTCCTTATCCTTCATTATAATAGCACAACGCGTGACGACAGTCCGTTCTGGAACTATTGCCGCAACATGTCTGTACCCGACAGCCTCACCGAGAAGGTCGAGCTTTTCCGTCAAAACGGCCAAATATTCCGCGAAGATGACGAGTTATTTACCGAAACCAGCTGGGCCGCTGTCATGATGGGGCAGGGTATCAAGATGGGCGGGCACAACGCCATGGCAGACGCGGTGAGTGAACCAAATACGCGGCGCGAAATTGACGAAATGGAAAAATCGATCCAGTTTGTTGTCCAGCACATGCCGTCACACGGCGAATATCTGAACCGATATTGCCCCGCCCCTGCTTGAACAAGGCAATTTCCCTAATCAAACCGGGGTTCAATCGGCCAGAGCCACATCCTTTTTTCCCAGTGCCCCTAGCTCGCCTGATTCACGGGCTTTTCGGCCGTACACCAACTCGAACAATGGGCTTGCCATCATCGTGGTGACTATCGCCATAAGCACCAGCATTGAGAATAATGTTGGTCCGATTATGCCTTTTTGCAGGCCGATGTTGATGATGATGAGTTCCATTAAACCACGCGAGTTCATCAACGCGCCGATACCCAATGCGGTGCGATTGTCTTCGCCAGCAACCCGCGCGGCGACATAGCACGCACCAAATTTAGCGACGATTGATCCCGCCAGAATGACCAGTGCGATCAACAGCAATGGAATCGTGTTGACCATATCCATGCGCGTGTTGAGCCCAGAATAAGTGAAGAACATCGGCAGCAATAGAACGACGGCAAGCGGTTCAACCTTCTTCTTTAACTCTTCAACAAATAGTCCGCGGGGCATAACAACCCCCAGAATGAAGCCGCCGAAAATTGCATGGATCCCAACTGCGTCCATGATGAACGCCGACAGACAGAATGCAGCGATGGTTATGCCAAGCACAGTCATGCTCATTTCGCCCTCGCGCTCGACCATCCGGCCAAGCGGCGCGAAAATTTTGCGGCCAAACAGGATGATGAACGTGGCGTAAAGCAGCCCGCCACCTATTGCGAGAACGGCAACGCCTGGGCCCGCGCCAAAGGTTGCCAGCACCACAGCCAGCACGCACCAAGATACAGCGTCGTCAAAGGCGCCGGCGGCAAGCGACAATGTGCCGAGCGACGTTTTCGCTAGCCCACGTTCGTTAATAATGCGCGCCAACATCGGGAACGCGGTCAGCGCGATGCAGGCGCCCATGAACAAAGTTGCGCTTGATTGCAAAATTCCCGGTGTAAAGAGACCCGGAACAGTCAGCAGCCATGGGGTCAGCCATATTGCAATCAAAAACGGTGCCGCAATACCCGCGAACGATACGCTCAGCGCGCTCTTTGCTTTGGATTTGAAATGGTCCAGTTGCAACGTTGTGCCGACCAAAAACATGTACAAACCGACACCAAGTTGTGCGCCCGAATATAGCACGTTTTTAGTCGGTCCGGGAAAAATCGCGGCCTGTGCATCCGCGAAAAAATAGCCAAATAATGATGGGCCAAGGATCACGCCTGCGATCATTTCGCCAACAACCTGGGGTTGACCAAGATATTTTTGGCCCAGTTTGCCGACGATCCGGCAGGTTAATATGATGATAGCTAACTGCAAAAAGAAGTGGACGCTAAAATCCGTCGGCGTGAAGCTACTTGCAGTCGCGGCCTGGGCAGGACCGTTGGGATCCAGCACTTTGGAGAGCGTTTCTATTGCGCTTTCTAGCATTTCAAAAAACATACCCTCCCCTTTCTATGGATATGAAGCGCTTATAGGTGGCTGCAATTATATTGACCATTTGTGGACCGGAAACGCTGCCGTAGGGCAACCCATGCCACGATTGCGGTAGAAGCGCATAGAGCATAATTTTGCTATTTGGACAGAAAAGTAATCAGGCCGCTTCTAATTTAGAAGTAAACGGCCGCATTCCGCGCACGCTAAAGCGCCCGCCCTTTCCGGGATCACTTCTGCCGTCAGATCGGTCCCAGGTGCTGGCAGTTACCCAATTTTGGTCGTCAGCTGCTTGCGCAAAACTCATCCTGCCTCGGACAAAGATTCAACTGATAGGCCTTCGAAGGCCTGCATTAACCATTCAGCGGATTTCGAGGGTGCCAACCAGCTCTGGAATTGTATGTCCCCTTTTGGTGCCATCCCATGCTAATCTGAATGACGTATATTGGGCGCAAAGCGGTCAGGAGAAGGGCTTCGCTGCGAACGTCAGCAATTGGGTCGTAACCGGACCGGCCGGTTACGCGGGAAGGTTAGCTAAAAGCTGACTATCTGCTACCGGCCCAAACGCTGCCCTTCAGCAACAGGTGTATTCTTCTCGCGGCCATTCCGGCCAAAGGAGAAGTGTAATGGGTATTTCTAATCTCGACCCTGGAGCGCATGAGCGTAGACCTTGGAATGCTGGAAGTTTGGTGGGTGCCAAGCGGCCTCTTAAACCACGTGACGTATGGGCAATTCGTTGCCTTCTCGATGAACATCGACGAATGCGCGATCGAGCGTTTTCGATCTAGCGATCGACAGCAAGTTACGGGGGTGCGCCGTGATAAAATTAAAGATTGGTGTTGTTGCGAGTGGTGGCAGTATCCGAAACCGCGCCACTGTCGTTCAACAAAAGACCAGGCGACCTGTGCAATTTGAATTGATGGCAGATTGCGGCAAGAGCCTTCTTGCTTAGCTTGAAAGGCGCGGCGGGTCCTTAGACGACAGTCTTTTTGGACATTGAAGTGACCACAAGCTACCATCCAGTTACGGATTAATGCCATGGTTGTTTGATGGCGTCACCGATCTTGCGTGAGACGCCTGCGCTACCTTGCGACAAAGATACCGTCAGTTTGGTGTCATCGATTTTCGTAATTGACGAAATCTGCGCCCTAGGAATGTTTGGTTGGCGCCTTCTTATACAAAGGCATCTAAATGGCGCTCAGTTCAATCGTTAGGACATCGCTATAAATACCCGCTCTTTCGGCCGCAACGGTGCCGATTGTCAGGTCTAGTGGCAAGGATGTTCCGGCAAGCGACCGGGGTGGTTCAAATATCCATTCCCAGTGCTTGGTAAGATCGACCGGCGACTGCGAAAGTTGCGCACTGTACGTCACACCAACCTCGTCACTGCCCCCGCCTTCGCGCAAGAGCCGGCCGCTATTGGCAGAGTCAATCGAAAGGCGGGCGGTTGTATTCGCGCGCACCTGAAGAAACACGCGCCTGTTTGCATTGGACGCGATTTCCCCGAAATCCACCTGCGCCACGCTCGGGCCTTTGCCAAATGTTCCGGCTGCGCCGACGATATTCATTTGCGCGCGCGGTTGGGCGAACAGGATCACTCTGAGCGGCAGGGTGGAGACCGGGACTGACGCATTGCCATCACCGCGTATGCCGACGGTCAGGTCCGCTTCGTGGCGGCCTGCTGATGGGACTGCATCCTTTATGACCAGACCGCTTATAACAACGCTCGTGGACCGACCTTGTGCAAGGTTAAGCCGCCAGACGCCCGGAACGGCGCTCGGATGCAGTAAAGCGTCTCCGCTGCGCGCGGAAAATGCGACGAGAATTCCTGAATTTGCGATCTCCAATTCCGCGGTCGATAGCTGCGCGGCATCCATTAGGACGATTTCTACCGCGCAATCTTGTTCACTCTTGTTCGTTACGGTGAACGCCAGCTGCCCCTCGCTGCGCGCAAACGCGAAAGGGTCGTAATCAATGTACATTGCTGAGCTGTCAGGTGTTATCTCGGTCTCGCAAGCATTCGCGGCGCCGGGTAATGCAACGGCAAGCGCGCATCCCAATGCGAAAAACATCATATTACTTTTAGCGCGCCAAATGAATCGTGCCAACATCGCTCACTCCTTTCGTGTCTTTACCGATTTCAAATTCTGCGCTTCCACGTCCTGGCAAAGTTAAGCGATAACGTCCCGGTGCCAGCCGGTCTGCGACGAACCGTCCCGCCCGGTTGGTGAAGAATGATCGTTCAACCCAGCCATCCAATATTTTGGCGTCTAACGGTGTGATGAAACCAGACGACAGCGCCACTGGCCCATCATCTCCATACAGAAATCCAATGGCGATATGTGACGCGTCGCTGCCGATCATGATCCGATATCCCGATCCGTAGCCGGAAAAGAGATTGATGTTGCCTGCACCAAGATCATATCCAAGCGGTAGCGGGTCGACTTTAACATCGTAACGGCTGACCCCGTAAGCTCGGCCAATGGGCACAAGCGCAGGACCGAAAAGGCCCGAACGGGCAATGACCCTATCGCCCGAACCGATCAGGGTCTGCGATCCTTTGAGCGACCGGTGGACCGGCACCACTACAAATCCTTCGTCAATGGCCCGCCCCACAGCAAAGCTGCCGCCAGCATATCCAATCGCTGTGCGCATGTTCCAGTCGGAAGCATTACTGGTCTTTCCGCCCGGCCCTGCGCTTTCAAGACGGTTGTGGTTAACGACCAAGTCGAAACGGTTATTCACATACGCTATTCTGGCCGAAGCATCGGAGGCATCGTCTTCCTTGGTATAGCGCAGATAACCGCTGACTTCTTCCAGCCTGCCTTCCGGCGCACGGCTGGCTTCCAACTCTGTACGATGCGTTCCGCTATCGTAGCGGGCGTTCACATTATCGCGCCGACCAAGACGCACAGACAATCCAATAGCGACACGGCTTTCATTTCCTTGGCCATTGGAAAATACGGTTCGTGATCCGGTGATGGTGGCACCAATCCGTCCAAAACTTCGACCAAGGGTAAGGTCATAGCGGTAAGAATTGGGCAACCCGTCGCGTGACAGACCATAGCTCACGCCCGCGCCTGTGCTGATACCAAAAGGTGCCAGCCACTGAACTTGCAGCGCAGCGTCGAGCACGCGGCCATTGCGCGTGCCGCGAGAGAAAGCGTCCGAAAAATCTGCGCTGCGATAAACAGCCGAGCCCACCACACGCAGGTCAGCCTCTGAACGGAGCGAGAATTCTCCTCGATAGTCTACGGATAGCGCGAGATCGACGCCGCTTTTGCCAAATCGGGTGCTGGTGGCGCCTTCAAGCTGGAATAGACCTATCTGTGTGCCGACGGTGGCAACGCCTCCAAATTGGGCCCGGTTTGCGCTGGCTTGGCCATTTATACCCAGCGTCATTGTATCGGATATTCCACGATACCAATAGCCGGTTGCGGCTGGTAAAAAGCCATAGGACAAGGTCCCTTTTTGCCTGACGCCTACAGCACCCCCGAATTCCGAAACGCCGGCGGTTAGCAGGCTCGTCGTGTTGAACACGTCAAAGTTCACGATTTCTTGTCGGCCGCCGATATCTTCAACGACAAGTTTAATCTGATTAGGTCCGGCAGCGAACGGGAAATCGCTAATATTATAGCGTCCTGCCTGCAACTGGATGGTCTGGACGCGTACTTGGTTCACGAAAACATCGACACTGGAATCGCGTTGTAGCGTGAATTCCTGACGCCCTGTGGGCCGTGTGTTCTGGAATGGCCGGATAGTAGAATAGGCCCGCTCGACGCCCACACCCAATATACCGCCAGAGCCTTGAAAAGAGGTCGAACTGGGCGTGAATTCTCCAGCCGTGGCGCGAATGCCTTGATCAAACAGATCGTGCGTCAGCCGCGTTTCCTGCCTTTGCCATCGCTGTCCGTCATAAATCGCGCCACTGGTCAACGTGACCCCTTCAAAACCGCCGATATTTGCAATCAAATCCAAATTGGCTCGCAGCCGTTCGAAACCGCCCTCTTCAAACGCGTAACGCTGTCCCAAACCAATATTTAATCCGGCGGCAAAGGCGCTCGGTTGGTCGAACGATGACGGGATCGGTGTTGCTTGCTCGGCGGACAACCGCAGGTCGCTGGGCAGCGAAGCATCGGCGGCCAGAGTGGCTTTTACCACCAGCGCCAGACTGTCAAAAGCAATGGAAAATGCCCCGGTATCGAGATCCGAAAAATCAACTTTGGTTTTACCAGCGATGCGCGCATTTATGTCTGAAAGGAGCGGCGCATCGACAATCGGGCGAAGCAAATCGATCAACCTGACTGCGTCGATCTCACCGTCGCCTTTCGCATCGACCGCGACACTGATGGTGCCCAGAAATTTACCGTTGACGACAAGCGATACTTCAAGCGGAACCCGCACTGCGATCTTACCTGCCACCGCAGGTCCGCTGTCCTGCTGGTCTGACCCAGAAACATCAGCTGTATCAGAACCGGCGGCAACGGTCCCGCCGTCCGCAGAATATCCGACTGCCGAATAAGGGGCAATCATGGCAAGAATAGCCGTGCCACCGGTCGCGGCCCAGCGGATGGTAGGTCGCCGAACCATCTTGGGATACACGAGTTATTGAACCGTCAGCTTCGGCGTGATCATGCCGACCAGCCCTGCAAGTTTTTTTGCGCTGACCGTAGCCCGTCTGGTTTGATTGGGCATGAACGCTGAAAAGTCACCGAAGTGCAAATCATCGGCGGCAAGCGTCATGGTTTTCCCGTTGGAATCCGTCAGCGTAAACTCGGACGCATTCAGCACCGCAATACCATTGCCGGAATTCGTAATGCGCAGAACCAAATCACCATTGGGCTCCCGCGCCGTTTCTTGGATAGTTATTGCGGCCTTTGCGGCAACGGGAGAAACGATGATGTGGCTAAGAAAGTTGAAGGCAACTTTCACATCAGACGCTGTATTGCCTGCATTTGCGGTGCCCGTATATCCCGGCGCACTGATCGGTAATTGCGAAATCCGCACACCGTACATCCGGGCTTCGGCTATGGCTGGCTCGCCAATATACCGGATCTGGACGGCTTGCTCCTTTCCGGGTTCGATTGCTGACTGTGCAGGATAAACCAAGAAGTCGGCTTCTTCATCAATCCGCTTAGGTGTTCCGTTATCGTCAACTGTGGCGCGAAACGGAATGAGCTCAAGCGTTATGGTAACCGCTCCGGTGTTCTTAATCGACATGGTCAGATGCGAATCTGAACCGCTTGGCGCGATGGTCGCCAACATAGGTTGGACCTGATAACCTTGAGCCTGGGCAGCGCCCGGTACAATCGAGAAAAACAAACACGGCGCTATAGCCAATGAGCCTATTTTCATAACGGGTCCCTCCGCAAATCAAAATTGGGAAAAACAAGGGGTTGCCTTACTAGCAACCCCTTGTGTTGACGTACCTGTCAGACGGCGCTGGCCGTAAAGGAGAATACCTCTGTATAGGTACCGGCAGGCGCTGCATTCGCCGGGAAGTTCTGCGAAGTAGGTGTATTGTTCGCATCTACCGCGACGTTCAGATTCATCGAAAGGACCAAGGGGATCCCGTTTGCTATCGGCTGCGTATAGCCAGCGTTCGACCGCGTAAACTTGTTCTGACCTTCGACGCCGCTTCCGGGGTAGGTATCGGTTGCTGCGATGCCAAAAGCAGCGTCGCTCGGTGAATCAAGGATCATGTCATAGTTGATGCGGTTAGTAACCGGTCCGACCTGGTTCGTCAGATCGCCATTCTGCGACGTAACGACAAGCTTGGTGCCAGTCGCCGAATTACAGGACAATCGAAGATTTGCTACAGTCTGCGATGCAGCCATTGCAACCGAAGCGGTGCCACTGGAAACATTGGTGAGATTTACGTTGCAATAGGGAGCGACAATACCTTGAACAGTCAAGGTTTCAGCAAAAGCCGGTGAACTACCTGCTAATGCAGCAGAAGCAACGAAACCGAAGGCAAATAGTTTTGAAATTGACATTGCATTTTCCTTTTCATTTGTCGTCGAAATTGACGACAAATATAAGTACCAATGCGATTAATTTTTAATACATTCACATGAATAGTTATGGTTATTAACCAATATTGACTAATTAATTTACAAAAATGAAATTACTGAGATAAAGGCGTGTATTGATTTTTGAGCCTCAGCTGCATTCTTAACTTTAAGCTTCGCATATATTGATCGGATATGCGATCTAATGGTAAAGACAGAAAGCCCAAGGGAACGCGAAATTTCTTTGGGACAGACAGCTTTGGCGAGGCCGTATAAAACGGGTGCCTCGGACCGGCTGATGCCGAAATGGTCAATAATCAATTGCATATCGCCATCCATTGTTGGGCGAATTTCACGTACATTTATCAGAAAACGATCCGGGCAAGCTTCATTTATCATTGTTGCAGAAATGCCTATCCATTGATCCGGCGCGCTTTCACACAAGCATCGTTGGACCTCAGTGGTTTGGATCGCCCGCGACAACAAATCACGAACCGGCTTGCAACGCCTTGACCATGCCAAACATCCCTCTCTGTCGATCCATAGTTGGCCATCATCGAGCAACTTCCTGGCCGCTGCATTTGCATGAATGACCTTGCCATTATTATTGGTGATAAAGTGCGCGCTATTGTCCGCCTCAAACCATCCGGCTGAACTACTGTCGTTCGTAAATTCTGTACGTAGAGATATAGCATTTTGTAATTGCGGCGAAGTAAATGCGTGCATTGAACGATCTCCAAACAAGGCTTTGCGGCTCCGGAGGAATTTAGCGATATTCTCGTCGTAACAACCGGTCGCCAGTTTATGTTCCCTGTCAGCACCAATACACAGAGTTGACCGCCCAAGGTCAAATGCAGCGTCGTTAGAGTGATTTAGCGCAAGCCAGCCCGGAAATATTGGGCCCACGAGCAGGCAGACGGCCAATAGCTTGGGCGCGACGACCGCCGGCACCTCAGCCACGGTGGCTTCATCTGGCGGCTTGCCCCTTAAAAATATCGAAGCATTTCGATCAGAAGCCTAGATTCACATCAAAGCGACTTGGTCTTGGAACAAACGCTCCGCTCACGCGTTTACCGTGCAGCGCGTTCGTCGTGGAGATACCCATCACCCGGCCGCGAAAAGTGATATGGTCACTTTTGAGGGGGGGGTTATGGTGGATAATGTACTGGAATATGATGGTGCCAACCGCGCAATGCGCTGGACCGAGCGTTTCCCCTTATTTGGACAAAACCCCATTTTTGGATTGGCTTGTACCTTAGCCATTGTGGCAACGGCGTGGCTGTTTCGAATTGCCGCGCATACATGGCTTCCTTCGGGCTATCCTTACATCACATTTTTCCCGGCAGTCATCATAACATCGGTTCTATTTGGGGT
>JBEDET010000057.1:0-14114 GCA_041175505.1 Pseudomonadota bacterium | reverse complement strand
GTTGCGCAGGCTGTTCGGGCGATAGAGCGTTTCAACGGCCTCGCCCGCCGCTTCGACATTGTCGGCACCGCAAACGACATCACCGTCATCGACGATTTCGGCCACAACCCCGACAAGATCGCCGCAACGCTTGCAACACTCAAAGCCTTCCCGGGCCGGATCATCGCCTTCTTCCAACCGCATGGCTACGGCCCAATCCGCGTCATGGGCGCTGAATTGGCGGGCGTTTTTGCAGACATGCTTGGCAAGGACGACCACCTCATCCTCTGCGACCCCGTCTATTTTGGCGGCACGGTAGACAAGAGCATTGGCAGCCAAAGCATCACTGACGCGGTCACTGCAGCCGGCCAAAACGCCGAATATATCCCGTCGCGCGAAGATTGCGGCAACCGGATTGTCGATCTTGCGCAACCCGGCGACCGTATCGTCATCATGGGCGCGCGGGATGATACGTTGAGCGCGTTTGCGGCAGATATTTTGGCGCGGCTTGGCGCCTAGCGATAGCTAGACGTCGCGCTATTCCGGCGAATCGCTTGCATTCTGCGCAAATCCCACCTAAGCGCGCCACTTCGCTTGGGGTAACCCATGTGAAAACGAAGAAAGCCGGAGGGGCGTATGCATGGTGCTGCGTCAGCGATCGGTAGGAACAAGGAAACGCCCATGCCAATGTACGAGCATGTATTTTTGGCGCGTCAGGACCTTTCACAGGCCCAGGTTGATGCGCTGGCAGAAGTTGCCACCAAGATTGTGGAAGACAATAAAGGTAAGGTCGTAAAGACCGAAACTTGGGGTCTTCGCACACTGACTTACAAAATTCAGAAAAACCGCAAAGCGCATTTCGTAATGCTCGACATCGAAGCCAATGGCGACACCATCGCCGAGCTCGAGCGTCAGACACGTATGAACGAAGACATCATTCGTTACATGACTGTCCGCGTTGACGAACATGAAAAAGGCCCATCGGTCATGATGCGCAAGAGCGACCGTCCAGAGCGCAGCGAGCGCGGTGGATTCGGTGGCGGCGACCGTGATCGCGGTGCCCCACGTCCAGATCGTGGCGACCGTCCCGATCGCGCACCCCGTGCAGAGCAGGAGGCTTAAATTATGGCACGTCCGTTTTTCCGTCGCCGCAAGTCCTGCCCATTCCAGGGTAAAGATGCGCCGAAAATTGATTATAAAGATGTACGCCTGCTTCAGGGTTACATTTCAGAGCGTGGCAAGATTGTCCCATCACGCATCACCGCCGTTTCGGCAAAGAAGCAGCGTGAGCTGGGCCAAGCTATCAAGCGCGCCCGTCACATCGGCCTTCTGCCGTATATCGTGAAGTAAGGAGCCGAAACATGGATATCATACTTCTCGAACGCGTTGAAAAGCTTGGTGCAATCGGTGACGTTGTCACTGTGAAGGACGGCTATGCCCGTAACTTCCTGTTGCCAAATAAAAAAGCGCTCCGTGCGAACGACGCAAACCGCAAGGTTTTCGAAGCCAACCGTGCGAAAATTGAAAGCGACAACGCAACCCGTCGTGAAGAAGCGCAAAAGGCTTCTGGCGGCGTCGAAGGCAAGCAGATCGTTCTGATCCGTGCGGCTTCGCAAACTGGCCAGCTTTATGGTTCGGTTTCGGTTAAGGACATCGTTGACGGTCTGGCCGCCCAGGACGCCAAGGTTACCAAGTCGATGATCGTTCTCGAACGCCCCATCAAAACGCTCGGCGTATTTGACGTTAAGGTTGTTCTGCACCCCGAAGTTTCGGTTACTGTTCAGGTCAATGTGGCCCGTTCGGACGACGAAGCCGAGCTGCAGAAGGACGGCGTCAACGTTCTCGACCAGATGTTCGAAGCAGAACAGGCCGAGATCGCTGCTGAAGCCATTGAAGCACAGGTTGAAGCCGAAGTTGCTGCCGACGCTGCGGATGCAGCTGAAGCCGCTGCAAACGCAAAGCGCCGCGAAGAGCAAGCTGCTGCTAAGGCTGCTGCTGAAGCTGCCGGTGGTTTGTCGGCCGAGGCTGACGAAGCGTAAGCTTTCGCACCTAAAAAAACAAAAAGCCGCCTCGTCGCAAGACCGGGCGGCTTTTTTGTGCCATTTTCCTTTCGCCAACACAATTCGTCATCCTGAACTTGTTTCAGGATAACGCACAACCGCCGCATGTTATCCTGAAACAAGTTCAGGATGACGCGGCTAATATATGACCATTCACCTGCGAGGCATCGGTCCATGACCGCACCCATCATCATCACCGCCGAAATGGGCAAAGCGGATCAGGCGTGGGCCAATGGCTTGCGGCGCGCGCATTATCCTGCCGACCGCAACATGGTCGATGCGCACATTACGCTGTTCCACCATTTGCCCCCGAGCCATATTGCCGAGGTCAAAGCCCGCTTGGCGGCTCTTGCGGCTGAATGCCCTGCTCCGAAAGCCCGTTTAAGCGAACTTATGAATCTGGGCGGCGGGGTTGCCTATCGGGTTGAAAGCCCTGAACTCCTCGCGATTCGCGATGCATTGGCCGAAGGGTTTCGCGGCTTGCTCATCCTGCAGGACCAAGCGCGTCCGCGGCTGCACATCACCGTTCAGAACAAGGTCGAGCCGGCTGTTGCAAAAGCACTATATGATGCGCTTTCCAGCAATTTCCAGCCGCGGCCCTTGGCCATAAACGGCCTTGCAGCCTATTATTATCGTGGCGGTCCGTGGGAGCAAATCGGCAGATGGGCATTTCGCGGCTGAATAACGTTTCGCAGCCCTTGACCCATGCACCCCCCACGCTTATAGCGCCGCGTGCTTCCCCGCAAACGCCGGGATTCACGCTTGGATGGCGAAGTAGCTCAGCTGGTTAGAGCGGTGGAATCATAATCCATAGGTCGGGGGTTCAAGTCCCTCCTTCGCTACCATCCTCCCACATATATGATTGGCCAGACAATAGCCGCCACGGCTTCATGAGCTGTTGCCCGACGCCCGTGCGAGGGCTAAGCTTGGGTTATGAAGGATTGCTCCCAATGCGTTGTACGGAACCGTGCAATTTGCGCCGGCCTCGAACCCGATGAGCTTGATGCGCTGGGTCAGCTTGGTCGCAAGCAGCGCGTGACAAGGGGACAGACGGTTGTTTGGGAAGGCGATGATTCGGTTGTGGTCGCCAACGTCATCGAAGGCGTCCTGAAAGTGTCCATGAGCATTTCGGATGGCCGCGAACAGATTGTCGGCCTCGTCTTCGCCTCTGATTTTATCGGCCGTCCCTTTGGTCAGCAAAACCCCTACAGCGTCACTGCGCTCACCGATGCAGAATTATGCATATTTTCCCGGTCGACGTTCGACAGCTTCGCGCGGCAGCATCCGGAATTGGAGCATAAGCTGTTGCGCCGGACGTTGACTGAGCTTGATCGCGCCCATGAATGGATGTTGCTGTTGGGGAAGAAGACCGCGACGGAACGCATTGCGACCTTGCTGTTGGAAATGTCTGCGCGCCTTGGTGAGACTGGCTGTTCGGCAGACAAAAATGCTTTGGATAGGTTTGAATTGCCGCTCGATCGCCAGCAAATGGGTGATGTTCTTGGCTTAACCATTGAAACGGTCAGCCGGCAATTATCGCTGTTGAAAGCCGAGGGCGTCATCAACCTGCCAGACCGCCGGACGGTGGCCATTCAAGACCGTGCACGGCTTCAGGATCTTTCCGCCTCCGCATGAGGCGGTCTTAGGCCGGCGCATACTGCAAGCGCCAACGCAGGAAATGTTGGTTTAACCGGAGGCTTTAGTCTTTGCCGTTATCCGCAGGGCCGCCGACAAGTATAAAATGACGGTCGCAATAGCCGCAATCGACATAGCCTTTTTCATCAATCTGAAGCCAGACGCGGGGATGCCCCAACGCGGCAGGGATATCACCGCTGCCGTCGCAAGCAACGCGCGGTTCACGGACTCGGATCGTTTCAGGTTCGTTATTCATGGGTGGCGCGTAGCAAAACCGCTACGGGGCTGCAACGGGTCAGAAATAATTGAGCGTGATCGACCAGTTTCCCGAATACACGCCCGGTGCTTGGTTTGCCGCAACGTCAAGCGTGGCGCCGATCGGAAATGAAAAAACACCGTTCAACGCAGCAATCCGAAAACTTAGCGGCGTGGTTGTCAGAACAGCCGTCGGCGTGCTGCCAACGACGAAATCGCGGACCACCATGGGAGCGCCCGGACCATTCAGCGAAATGCTGTTTGCGCCCATTGAGATTTCGACGCGCTGCAGGAATGTTCCTTGGCCGGCAAAGGATGCCGCCTTATGTCCGCCGCCATTGACTAAGGTGACACCGCCTGTTTGTGTGCGCGTTCCCGTTGGTGTGATGGTGACCGTGCCGGCGGTTGTTCCCCGAATGATCGTTCCGAAATCGAGATTGTCGTCGATGACGAAGGATAAGGGACTGACAATGGTTATTTCACCGCCGCCGGGCATCGTTCCCGCATAAGCAGGTTGCGCCGCGAATATTGCAAAAGCAGCGAGCAGTAATGCCGTTGCTGTGCGTTGAAAAAATCGGTTGGTCCTGATCATGTTCAAGCCATTAACCCGAAAAAGTAAAAATATTCTGTAGAACCGCGAAACAATTCCGATGCCTGCATCGATTTATTGGTAATCCAACGTCGCAGTAAATGACCCAGAATATGTACCCGCAGGCTGATTGGCGCCGACATGTAAGCGGGCAGCCACTGCAAATTGGAATATGCCGTCAGCACGGACGACGCGGTAGTTGGGCGAATTTCCAATTTGCGCCAACGAAGCCTCTGGCCCGATCGCAAAAATGTCGACTGTCATTGCTGGACCTGGCCCAATCAAGCTGATCACCGTCGGCGAAATGCGAATACGCACGCGCTGGTCTTGCGCAGCTAGGCCGGCAAATTGCGCCGCCTGATAATCTGTGCCAACGGGAACGATGCCATTGGTGGTCGTTCGCTTATTCGTCTCAGATATTGAAACCGTTCCTGCAACATTTGCAGGGATTATTCGGCCGAAATTGAGATTCTCATTGTTCGTGAACGTCAATGGCGCGACGATGACAATCTGCGCCTCGCCGGTGGCCGGTGCGGCCCGTGTTGGCGAAGGCACAGCCGCAAACATGGCAACTGCCCCAAAAACACAGAAAAGATCTATGTGCTTCTTGCCTGTCATGTCACAGATATACACAATAATGGGTAATTTAACCCTTAAGAATTTGGTTAATCACGCGCCGCAGTACATGCGCCTCTGCGTACCTGTCATTTCCCGTGATTGCTTAGCTGGGCTGCGTTCGCTATCGCATGTACATGTCTGAACAAGCTATCTCGATCAAAAATCTTTCCAAAAAATATGCCGGCGGCAAACAGGCGCTGAGCGATGTCAGCTTCGACGTCGCTCAAGGGTCTATTTTCGGCCTTCTGGGGCCGAATGGAGCGGGTAAATCCACGCTGATCAACATATTGGCCGGGATGGTGATGAAAAGCTCCGGCTCGGCATCGATTTGGGGTTTTGATATCGATGAAAACCCGCGCAATGCCAAGGCATCGATCGGTATTGTCCCGCAGGAAATCATGTTTGATCCCTTCTTCACACCCAAGGAAGCGCTTGAACTGCAGGCGGGCCTATATGGCGTGCCCAAGTCCAAGCGGCGGACGATGGAGCTGCTGAAAGCTGTCCGGTTAGAGGACAAAGCGGATGCCTATGCCCGGACATTGTCGGGTGGTATGAAAAGACGGTTGCTGGTGGCCAAAGCCATGGTTCACGCGCCGCCTGTTATTGTTCTCGATGAGCCTACCGCTGGTGTCGATATCGAGCTGCGTCAACAATTGTGGGATTATGTGCTTGAACTGAACAAGCAGGGCGTGACCGTGGTGTTGACCACCCACTATCTCGAAGAAGCCGAACAATTGTGTGATCGCATCGCCATCATCAACCATGGGCAGCTGATCGCCAATAAGCCCACCCGCGAGCTGGTCGGCATGGCCCGGGAAAAGGCCGTTGTTCTGACGCTGGATCGCGATGTCACCGCCGCGCCTACCCATGAGGCATTTGAAAAATCCGAATTGGTGAATGAGCGCACAATCGAAATTACCTATAACAAGGATCGCATGAACGCGGGCGAAGTGTTGACGACCATTCAGGGACTCGGCCTTGGGATATTGGACGTGACGACCAAGGAAGCGGACCTTGAAGACGTTTTCTTGCGTCTCACAAGCAGTGCATAAATGGACGTCGATGTCCTCATTATCGGATCAGGTGCGGCGGGATTAACCGCTGCGCTGCAGCTCGCAACAAGCCGAAAAGTCGCCGTCTTGGCAAAGGGCGCGATATCCGATGGCGCGACAGCCTGGGCACAGGGGGGCATCGCCGCAGTGCTGGAGCCCGGCGACAATTTCGAAAACCATATCGAAGATACAATGGTCGCGGGGGCCGGGCTGAATAACCGTGCGACCGTCGAATTTGTTGTCGAAAATGCGCCGGTCGCCATCGAACGGCTGGCGAAATTGGGCGTGCCATTTAATCTTGAGGGCAATGACTGGCACCTGACGCGTGAGGGCGGGCACAGCCACCGCCGCATCGTCCATGTTGATGATGCTACAGGATGGGCAGTGCAGCAGGCATTGGAGGCCGCCGCGAGGGCGCATCCCAACATCGTGCTGGTGCCCGATATGGTCGCCGTTGATTTGATATCGGGCCGCCATCAGGAACGGTTTTCAACCTCTGGACGCGTGCATGGCGTCTATGCGCTCAACCGCAAGACGGGGCAGGTGGAAGCGTTCACCGCGCGGGCCACGATCTTGGCCAGTGGCGGCGCCGGACGCACCTATCTCTACTCCACTGCACCACGCGGGGCGACGGGCGATGGAATTGCGATGGCGTGGCGCGCTGGCTGCCGCGTATCGAATATGGAATTCATGCAATTCCACCCGACCTGCCTGTACAATCTTGAGGTAAAAAACTTCCTGATTACCGAGGCGGTGCGCGGCGAGGGCGGCATATTGAAAAATCCCAAAACCGGGCATCGTTACATGCCCGATTATGACGAACGCGCAGAGCTTGCGCCGCGCGATATCGTCGCCCGCGCCAATGATGCGGAGATTAAGCGTGACGGGTTGGAATATGTCCATTTGGACATCAGCCACAAGCCAGCAGATTTTGTGAAGGGGCATTTCCCGAACATTTATGAAAAGCTGATGGGGCTTGGCATCGACATCACGCGTGAGCCCATTCCTGTGGTGCCAGCGCAGCATTATACCTGCGGCGGTGTTCTGGTTGATCTTGATGGCCGAACCGATGCGCCGGGGCTGTATGCGGCTGGCGAAGTGACGCAAAGCGGACTTCATGGTGCCAACCGCCTTGCGTCCAATTCGCTGCTCGAATGTTTCGTCTTCGGTGACGCATGTGCGCGCCATATCGATGCCCATTGGGATAGCCTGCCGCCACCGCCGCCGATCCGCGCGTGGGATGAAAGCCGCGTGACGGATAGCGATGAAGAAGTTGTCATTGCCCAATGCTGGCGTGAAATCCGTCAGTTCATGTGGAACTTTGTCGGAATCGTCCGCACGACCAAACGGCTGGAACGCGCGCAGCATCGTATCGATTTGCTGCGCAGCGAAGTTGCCGATTATTACAGCCATTTTCGCGTAACGCCTGACCTGATTGAACTGCGCAACCTGGTCGAGGTCGCGGCGCTGATCATTCAGTCCGCTTTGTCGCGGCATGAAAGCCGGGGGCTGCATTTCACGCTCGATTATCCCGAAACGCTAAAGGAGGCGGCTGATACCGTGTTGGTTCCATGAAAAAACTGCTCCCGCTTTTTGCCTTGGCCGCGCTCTCGCCGGCATATGCCGCGACCCCTGAAGAAACCGCGCGTGAGGTATTGGCGAAATCCCCGATCATTGACGGTCACAATGATACGCCGCACCAGATTGCGGAACTGTTCGACCGGGATTTCTCGAAATTCAACCTCTCGGCCTTGCCTGCCGATGTTCTTGCCAAAACGCATACCGATATCCACACCGCGCGCGCCGGTTTCCTCGGCGGTCAGTTTTGGTCGGTATATGTCGATGCCGCGCTGCCGAAGCATGAGGCGGTAACACGCACCATCGCGCAGATTGACGTCGTGCGGCAGATGATTGCGCGTTATCCCGAGAGCTTTGCTTATGCATCGACGGCCGCTGAGGTGGAGCGCGCGATGAAGGCTGGTAAGATCGCGTCGATGATCGGCATGGAGGGCGGACATTCCATAGGCGGCTCGCTTGAGATCCTGCGGCAAAGCTATGCGCTCGGCGCACGGTATATGACCATCACGCACAGCCTGACGACCGATTGGGCCGACAGCGCGACCGATGCGCCAAAGCATGATGGGCTGTCGCCATTCGGTTTTGACGTGCTGGCGGAAATGAACCGGCTGGGGATGATTGCGGACATCAGCCATGTGTCAGAGGCAACGATGCATGACGTGTTGGATAAAACCACCGCGCCCGTGCTGTTCACGCACAGCAATGCCCGCGCCATCACACCACATCCAAGGAACGTGCCCGATTCCGTGTTGAAGCGTTTGCCGCAAAATGGCGGCGTGGTGATGGTCACATTTGTCCCCGGCTTTACCTCACCCGAACGCCGCCAATGGGAGTTTGAACGGTCGGCGGTGGCAGGGCGTGCGAAAACGGAATTTTCCGGCAACCCTGTTGGCGAGAAAGCTACCGTAGACGCATGGATTGCCGCAAACCCACAGCCCAAAGCAACATTGGCCCAAGTCGCTGACCATATCGACCACATCCGCAAAGTGGCCGGCATTGACCATATCGGCATTGGTGGCGACTTTGGCGGTGTCGATGAATTGCCCGTGGGATTGGAAAACGTATCGACCTATCCGGCTTTGTTCGCGGAACTGGTACGTCGTGGCTATTCCAAAGGCGATCTCGCCAAAATCGCCCAAGGCAACGCCCTACGCGTCATGCGCGGGGTCGAGAAGGCGGCGGGGAAATAGCTGCCGCGGCTTTGCGTGACAAAAAGTTACGCAAAGCCCTCGGACAAATATCGCTCGGCTATTGCGGCGTGGAGGGCGGCTCCGCGGGCCATGACGCTGTCGTCTAGGACCATGCGGTTGGAATGCAGGCCGCAGCAGGATCGCCAGTCGTCGCCCGCATGTGACGCGCCCAAGAAGAACATTGCGCCGGGTACTTTTTCAAGGACATATGCAAAGTCTTCCGCGCCCATGATCGGCGTGTCGAGCGTGAGCCAGCTTTCGGCGCCAAACATATCCTCAACCACTGTTTTACCGAATTGCACCGCACGGTCGTCGCAGACGGTGACAGGGAAGCCTTGTTCGATGTGGACCTCCGCACTGCACCCATGCGCTGCGGCGATGCCGGGGGCGAGACGATGCAGCTCCTCGGCCACGCGCGCGCGTGATTGCGGCGACAGGGTCCGGATAGTGCCCAAAAGATGCGCGGTTTCCGGAATGATGTTGTTGGTCGTGCCTGCTGCGATTTTGGCAATGGTAATGACCGCCGGGTTAAATACGGAAATCTTGCGCGTGACCATCGTCTGGATGGCCGATACGATTTCGCAGGCAACGGGAATGGGATCAACGGCGTCATGCGGCATCGACGCGTGGCCGCCCGCGCCCTTAACGGTAATATTCAGGACGTCAGACGACGCCAGCAATGGTCCGCTTCGCCCGCTAAATACACCGCGCGGGGCGTTGGGCATGATGTGCAAGGCAAAGGCGGCATCGGGCAGCGGATCAATCAAGCCGTCGTCGAGCATGAAGCGCGCGCCATGATGGCCTTCTTCGCCGGGCTGGAACATGAACTGGACGGTACCGGCAAGTTGGTCGCGCTTGGCGCATAGCATCTTGGCCGCACCAACAAGCATCGCGACATGGGTATCATGCCCGCACGCATGCATAGCGCCTTCGGTCAGCGAGCTATATTCAAGGCCGGTATCTTCATGGAGCGGCAACGCGTCCATATCGCCACGTAGAAGCACCGTACGGCCATTGGCAGGGCCTTTCAGTGTCGCGATGAGCCCCGTCGTCGATGGCCCTTCACGCAGCTCCAGCGGCAGGCCAGCAAGCGCAGCCTTGATTTTGGTCAATGTCTTGGGGTTTTGCAGGCCAAGCTCAGGCTCGGCATGGATTGCGCGGCGTAGCGCGATCAGGTCGGGAAGGATGTCTTCGGCGTCGTCGCGCCAGTCAGTGCTGATTAAGTCCATAGCTTAACTAGCACCACCCTGGCGCGCCCGACAACAGCCTTATTTTTCCAAACGTACGGCAACATATTGCGTCGGCGCGCCACGTCGTTTTACGCCCAGCAAGATGGCACCACGACCGGCTGCCTGGGCTTCCTTGACGGCAGCGGCGAGATCGGCTGCTGTGGTTACCGGCTTATAGTTTGCCGATGCGATGACATCAGTACGACGCAGACCAACCTGCGCAGCCGTGCCGGTGCCCGGAACGTCAACAACGACACCCTTTGTGTCAGTTGTCATGCCAAGTATGCGCGCGATTTCGGCATCAAGCGGAATAACGCTGATGCCCAAAGCATCACGCACAACCTTTGAATCTGGTGTGTCGCTTTGTTTGTCGAAATCCTTGTTTTCTTCAGGATTGAAACTTTGCGCCAGCTTCTCTTCTGGAGGACGTGCGCCAACGGTTGCGGTCAGCTTCAGCGGCTTTCCTTCACGCAAGATATCCAGCGGAATGCGTGTGCCAGGCTTGATATTGGCGACGATGAACGACAGCGTGGCTTCAGGCGAAACCTCGCGGTCATTGACACGCAGAACGATGTCGCCTTCTTTCAGGCCAGCTTTATCAGCGGCTTCGCCAGCAACAACGCGGGCGACAAATTCGCCGCGGTTCTTTTCCAGACCAAGCGCGTCGACGGTAACTTCATCGACTGGCCGGATGCTGATCCCCAAATAGCCGCGTTCCGGACGGACACCCTTTTTCAGGGATTCGACAACAGGAATGGCTTCTTCTGCAGGAATGGCAAATCCGACGCCGATATTCGCGCCGACTGGCGAGATCAGGCGGTTGTTGATGCCAACGACTTCGCCCTTGAGGTTGAACAAAGGACCACCCGAGTTGCCGGGGTTGATGGCGGTGTCGGTTTGAATGAAGCGGTCATACGCACCACCGGCCCCAATGTTACGCTGAAGCGCGGAGATAATGCCCGCGGTCACGGTGTTGCCGAGGCCAAGCGGGTTACCGATTGCAATGACCCAGTCGCCCACACGGCTTTTCCTGGAATCGGCCATTTTGACGAACGGCAAATCGGTTGCACGGATTTTGAGCAACGCGATGTCTGACTGTGGATCACGACCGACGATTTCGGCCTGATATTCCTTGCCATCAAACAAGGTGACGGTCACGCGGTCAACTGCGTCGCCCGATGGACCACCCGCAACGACATGGTTGTTGGTCACGATATAGCCATCGCTCGAGATCAAAAAGCCTGAGCCGCCGCTTGCTTGGTCCTGTGTTACGGGACGGCGTTCGCCGGTTAGCGGGTTAAAGCTAGTGGCGACTTGCACCTTTTGACGCGTGGCGATGTTGACTACCGCTGGCTGCAACTGTGCGGCCAAGTCTGCAAAGCTTGACGGTGCTCCGCCGGGCGCGAGATTAACTTGTTCCGAAACGGCAAGGCCGGTTTGCGCGGTCACGGGATTGTCGTTGACCAAGGCTACGGCGGCACCTGTCATTAAAAGCGCGGTGGTAACTGCATAAGCGTAACGCACGGATATCATTCCTCTCGTATATTCATTTGGGCAGCAGGCCCGAAAGTCCGCCATTCGATGGCGTGGTAAAGCTTAACGCCAATTGAATGAAAGCCATCCAATTGGCCAAAGGCATCCGTCGTTCGACTAACGCCCGGTACGGAATTTCTCAAGATACGCGTTTTGCGGCGACAAGATGATGTTGCTTGATCCTTCGCCATTCTGGAATGTCTGGCGATAGCTCTGCATGGCGCGGTAGAAGTCGTAAAAACCCGGATCCTTGCCATAGCTGATGGCATAGATACGTGCGGCTTCGGCTTCGGCGTCTGCACGGATAATCTGCGCTTCTTTCTGGCCCTCGGCATCAATGGCAATCGCTTCCTGATTCCGCGCGCTACGCATCCGGTTATAGGCCGACTGCAAAGTCGCGGCGGGTAAATCGGCGCGCTTAATGCGGACATCAATGACTTCGGCGCCATATTTCTTGGCTTCACGGTTCAACGCCGTCTGGATATTCTCCATAACTTCGCCGCGCTCGGCACTCAGCAAGGCAACAAAGGTGCGCTTGCCCAGTTCGTTGCGAAGCGATGAGCCCAAGATTGTCTTCAACTGGTCGCGCAGGCGATCCTCGGTACGGATGGTCCGATACATCACATCAGGTTGCGTGATGCGGAACCGGGCAAAAGCGTCGACTTGTAAGCGCAGCTGGTCCGTGGAAAGCACTTCCTGTTGATCCATTTCGACGCTCAACACGCGCTTGTCGACAATCTGGATTTGTTCAACAAAAGGGATACGGAAGGTGAGGCCCGCACGCGTTTCGCCAAATTGTTCCTTCGCACGATATTTGTTCACAACGCGGTCAACCTTGCCGTAGCTGCTGATAATCGCTTGTTGCGTTTCAGGGACGATGGTGACCGACATGCTCAGCAAAATGAGCGTACCGATCCCAATCAATGCCAGATAAATCGGGTTTCTGATGATATTCGTCATCATTGCTTTTTTCCTGTCACAACAACGGGTTCAGCCTTTTGTGCGGCCTTTTTCTGAAACTCGGGGAGCGGAAGGTACGGCGTCACGCCGCCGGTTTCGACAATCGTCTTGTCGACCTTGCCAAGCACTTGCTCCATCGTTTCGTAATATAGCCGCCTTTTGGTGACTTCTGGCGCTTCCTTATACTGCACGTAAATCTTGTCGAACTCGGCAGTTTCACCCAGAGCCAACTCGGTAACGCGGCTCGCATAAGCACGCGCATCGTTGAGATAGCTTTCGCGGCGTTGTTGCGCCGCGTTTACTTCGCGGAATGCGTCATTCACTTCAGCCGGTGGGTCGGATTGACGGATCGAAATGCTCTGCACCAACACACCAGCGCGATATTCGTCCAATATCTGCTGCATGCGGCGGCGCACTTCCAATTCAATCGCGCCACGGCCCGGGCCAATGGCTTGGGTCAGATCAAAATTGGCAACGGCAGCACGCATGGCGCTTTCCGCGACTTCCTTGACAGTGCCTTCAGGGCTGTCGAGTTGAAACAGGAACAATGATGGGCTCTTGATCGACCAGCGGACGTCATAGGCCATATCAATGATGCTCTGGTCTTTGGTCAGGACCAGATTTTCGCTGCTTGCCTTGGGCGAACCGATGGAGGTCGTTTGGATCTGCTTTGTATCAATCTTGGTGATATTCTCGATGGGCGACGGCAGCGTGAAACGAATGCCGGGCTGCACCGTGCGGGCATATTTGCCAAGCTGGGTAACAACGCCTTCCTGTTCAGGACCAATCCGGTGGATCGTTGACCAGGCCAGCCAGAGCACAAGAAAGCCACCGACGATAATCGGCCACCAGCTTTTGCCATCTGGCCGTTGTGGAATGCCACCAAAGCCACCGCCTTTGCGGCGCAGCAGTTCTTCCAATGACGGGCCGCGGGTCCGCGATTGTTTCGCCGCACCTTCCGGTGTCGGGTCCCACGGGTTAACCGGATCAGGCTTTGATCGGCCGCCTTTTTCATTTGCATTGCCGGATGCACCCGTGTCGGCGGAATCGTCTGAATCCCACGGTCCTTTGCCTTCTATCGCCAAAATATGTGACCCCTGCTCGTCAATTTTCTTGCTCATAAAGTCTATGTAGTAGCGGTTTTTCAGAAAAACAGTGTCAATCCCGCAATTCTGAATCTATTCGGCATGATATGCCAAATATTGATCATTTTTCTCATGTCATTTCCGCCGTTGCCGGCGCTCGTGCGAGCGGTCTGAAAATCGTCGATGGCGCGGTTTCGCTTATGCTTGATGTGTCGGGATTGAACGCGGATGCCCGCGCGCAAATGGAAGCCGATGTTCGCAGCGCCGTTGAACAAGCAGGGGCGACGTCGGTTCGGATCATGTTGACGGCGGAGCGGATTACGCCGCGCCTGATCGCTGTGGCCAGCGGCA
>JBEDET010000056.1:0-14507 GCA_041175505.1 Pseudomonadota bacterium | reverse complement strand
TTATTGGCTTGCCTTGGATCATCCTGCATTATGTCACCCGTTGGAAAACCGCGGCAACTCTGACCAATGACGACGAGCGGATGCTGGGTGACATGAACGAACTTGCCCGTCGTCTCGAAGATCGCCTCGATACCGTTGAGCGTCTGGTCGCCCAGGAAAATCCTGAATGGCAGCCACGTCGCATCGATCATGAAACAAAAGATTTCGACCCCGAAAATGTCCGCAGGCTGGAAAGGAACCGCTAAAATGGCTGGTACACATACCAAATTCTATCTCGATAAGATGAATGCGAAATGGAAAGGCGTTTGCGCCGGGATTGCCGATTATACCGGTGTGGACGTTCTCTGGGTGCGGCTTGGCGCGGTAATGCTCACCCTGATGGGCGGTTTTCCGTGGACGCTGATTGCCTATGTCATCACCGCTTGGATGGCCAACCCGAAGCCAGTGCATCTCTATACCGATGACCGCCAAGACCAGAAATTCTGGCAGGGCGTGCGTCAGTCACCTGCCCGCACAACACGCGACATTCGTTCGCGTTTCCGGGAAATCGACCGTCGGTTGGCCGAAATGGAAACCTATTATGTCAGCAACAACAAGCAGTTGGCGGACGAAATAGAGAGCCTGCGATAAACGACGACATATTGGAAGGAATAGTCATGTTCACGCTTATCATTCTCGGGGTGATTGGGTGGTTTGCATATCGCCACTTCGCGCAAAAGAAACGCAACGCGGATCGCCGCAACTGGAGCGTTGATTTCCGCGACAGCCCGATCCAGCCCGTCACACGCCGCCTGCCATGGAAAGAATTCAAATGAGCTTTGCGGGACCAAATTTCGTGATTGCGATTGTTGCATTGATGACAGTCGGATGGCTCATCAACAACTGGATCCGCGCCAAACATGGCTACCCATTGGAAGATGAATGGGGCGGAAAGACAGCGCTGACCGATGGCGACTATCCCGAAGCGGAGCGCAAAATCATGCTGCTCAGCAACGAAAATGAAACGCTGAATGGCAAAATAGGTCGTCTCGAAGAACGGGTCGCCGTCTTGGAACGGATCGTTACGGATAAGGCCGGACGGCTGTCGGAAGAAATCGAAAAACTACGCTGAAGCGCATTGGAGGAAGCTATGGACCCTGACAAGCTAGCAATGATTACGGCCATCGGCCCCATGATAGGTATTGGCGTTGTCGCAATTTCGGCAGGCTGGGTGCTCACCACATGGATGCGCATCAAAAATGGATATCCGCTTGATGGTATGTGGGGCCAGTCAGTCTATCCCAAGACCGACCAGGAAGCCGTCGAACGCGTAAAATTGTTGAGCCAAGAAAACGCGCAGCTGCGCGCAGAAATCGGCTCAATCAAGGACCGGCTCGCCAATGTGGAAAAAATCATCGTCGATGACAGTCACAGATTAACATCTGAAATAGAGGCCCTTCGCGGGCCTTCGAATTGAGGAGGAAGTAATGGATCCGTTTCAAATGGTCGTCGCAATCATTGCCATCATCACGATCGGTAGGATTATCCAGACGAAGCAAAAGGCAAAGCATGGGATCGTTGAAGACGAAAATGTAATGGGCACGAAAACCCACCGTCTTTTGAACAATGCGGATACGCAGCAGATGCAGGACGAAATTCGTGCCCTGAAGGAACGCATTCAGGTTTTGGAACGCATCGCGACAGACAACAATAGCGCGAGTGATATCAACCGTCAGATTGAGGAACTGCGCAGCCGGTAACGGCGCGCGGACGGAAAGGAAGGACCATGCAACAGGATCCCAACTTCTACATCATCATCGGCGCCTTTGCGGTGCTGTGTGTCGGCATCGTGTCGTCACTAAGCCTGCGTGGCTGGCGCGACTGGATTGCGCTTAAGCATGCCGAGCTTGAAAGCATGCGGCACGGCAATGATGCACCTGTGCCCTCGGCAACATCGCGTATTGAAGTCGCCGATCTGAAAGAGCGCGTAAAAAGGCTTGAAGCCATAGCGGCAGGGATTGATATCTAAGCACCGCGGCCATATGCGCAGTGCATGACAACATTTGCCGACATTACCGAAGAATATGCATTTCTTGAGGCCGATGACCGCTATCGGTTGCTGATCGACCTTGGTCGCGAATTGCCCGAAATGCCCGCCGCGTTGAAAACCGATGCGACGCTGGTTCGGGGGTGTTCCGCAAGTGTATGGGTCTATCCCGTGACCGCAGATAGCACGCTGACCTTTTTGGCCGACAGCAACGCCGCGATCACCAAGGGCATCATCGCATTGGTCCTGAAAACGGTCGAGAATAAAAACGCGGCCGATATTCTAAAGACCGATATTGAGAACGCCCTTGCGCCGTTCGACCTCAAAAATCAGTTAAGTTCGAACCGGACACAGGGCATCCCCAATATGATCTCGCTTATCCGCGAGACGGCAGCACGTTACGCCGGCTGAGCCGGACGCAACCCAAGCCACATCGCAAGCGCCGGCAGTCGGGGCAGCAACAGCCGGTCGAACAACCATAAAGCCAGCAATGACATCGCGAGCAATGGCAACAAAATGGCCATTACAGCGATGATCACCGCCACGCCGCGTATTTTCGGTGGCAGCGCAGCAACGGGCGGTGCGCCGAGCGCATCATCGGGCTTGCGCCGCCGCCACATCAGGAAACCCGACACCACCAATGTAATAAGGGCAACCGCCGTAAGCACGCCGATAAGCTGATTAATCCAGCCAAAAAGCTGCCCCTCATGCCACGCAATTCCATAATTGACGGCCTGATCAATTACATGCTTGTCGGCAAAGCCTGTGCGCGACATCTCCTTGCCCGTCGCAACATCAATGGTGATGCTGCGATTTAATGGCCGGTTCTGCGCCTCCGACTTAATGGTCCAAGCCATCGGCGCGGGAGGGCCGAAACGCTCAGGCGCGCCTGGTGCTTTCACCAACGCCGGGTGCGGCAATCGTTCGGCTTTCGCTTTGGCGACCATGTCCGCCAAGCCAACCAGCGGAATGCCGGCGGCCTGCATTTTCATCATCGCATCATGGTCATGCTCGGCATGCGGGGCGGCACTGCCCGTTTTCCAGTCTTGCGCGCCTTGAATGAGGCCCAATTCAGCGCGGGCAATGCGGAAAGCATCACCCCAAACGCTCGCCCAAGGCAGTCCAGTAGTCAGCAAAACAAGCGCCAACCCTGAAACCCAGAACCCAGTGACCGCATGCAGGTCACGCAGGAACACGCGATTGCCTTTACCCAAGCGGGGCCACACGACACCGGCAAAGCGCTGCCCGCGTGGCCACCACATATACAGTCCGGTCAGGATCATAACGATCGCCCAGCACGCCGCCAGTTCAACAATCCAGTCGCCCAGTTTGCCGATCAGCAGCGAACCATGTATCCGCGACACCGTGGCGGATATCCGGCTTTCCGGATCGATGCTGCCCAACACTTTACCCTGTGGTGACACATAGACATCGCGCATGGATTTGCCGTCGGCGAGGCCGATATGGATCATCGCGGCATCGCCTGCATGTTCGGGCAAGCGATAGCTTTGGAATTGCGCACCCGGATTGGCCGCCATTACGGCGGCCAACTGTATATTGGGTGACACTGGCTGTTCAGTCGGCAGGTTCGTAAATGCACGCTCTTCCCAACGGTCCAATTGCGGCTTGAACAGGTAAATTGCCCCAGTTGTGGCAAGAATGAGAATGAGTGGCATGACGAAGAGCGAGGCATAGAAATGCCAACGCCAGATCGTGCGGTAGAAAGACGTATTTCCCATTTCTGGCCTCCTAAAACCGCGCACGGACGCCGCCGTAAATGGCACGGCGTTCAACCGGGTAGTAAATTGCGGATGCTGCGGAGGCAAGGATAGCGGCAGACACGTCGCCGATGGCTTTCTCGCCGGTCAGGTTCCGCGCATCAACAAATAGATCGACCCCGGCCATAACGCGCGCGCCAGCAGATAAGCCGAACAGGGTATAGCCCGTCGTGCGCGTCGTGTTCCGATAGTCTGCCCATGCACCCTGCGGCACCCACTCAACATTTGGGGCAATATGCAAATCGTCGTTCCCAAGTCGAAGTTCCGATCGCAGGACATGCTTTGGCACTACAGGCAGCCGGTTGTTGCCATATTGGGCATCAGCGACAAAGCGGAAGTCGGAATATTGCCAGATTTGCCGGAAGCGCAGCCAATCGGTCGGCGCGGCACTAAACGCGGCCTCGACGCCCTGATGCCGTGTTTTATCGGCGTTGAACGTTGTGGCTGGAATGTCCCGCCCTACGGTAAACTGTAGCATTTCGCGTTTGATGTTGGCGCGGTACAGGGCGACATCCCAGCTTGCCCATCCCATTTTTCCGCGCGTCCCGATTTCGGCCGTCCATGCGGTTTGCGCCTTTACAGGAACGAACGCGGCAATTTGCGCGAGTTCAACGAAGGTCGGGAATTCTGTGGATTTGCTATAATTCGCAAAAATCTGGACGTCTTCGGACGGTTCCCAGAGGGCGCCAAATTTGGGCGAGAAAGCGTCGAACGACGCTGCACCCGTTGCGGCAGACGGAACGATTTGAACCTGCTTTCGGAAACCATCGGCATATATACCGCCTGCTATAAGCGTAACGCCCGCAACCGGCGTTGCACGCAGCTCTCCATACATATTCGACGTGCGGGCCGTCTGGTCGGCATCGAAGGTAAGCGCGCCACGATTGCCATTCACATTGATAAAGCGCTTTGCGTCAATTGTTCCCCAACGGGACTCTCCGCCAAGGGTAAAGCTCCATATATCGCCTTCACGGTCATAACGGGCGAACACGCCGCGATCGGTCGACACCTGATCAACAACCTGAAAAATCGGGTGATATAATTCTTTGGCATTCAAGAACGCGCCAACATCCAGACGGCTATTGCCCCAGTCGAAACGGGTCCGGTTCTGGATACGAACCGAATTGATATCGCGCGCCTGATCCCCGACAAAATTGCCGCTGCGTGGCGCAGACAAAGCCGTTGCGCGGGTCAATGCACCGGGCAGTTCCTGATTAAGTGTCGTCGCGCTTGCGTAAAATCGCGTCGACACGACATCCGAAATCCTAAGCCCAACATTGCCATTAAAGCGCATTGAGTTCCGCCGGGCGTGTTGGCGATCCCCCTTGTGGCTATCGGCGCTAATCGCTGCCCAAGCATTGGCGTTGTCGTCACCCACTCCAAAAGACGCCAAGCCACGATAAAAGTCAGAGCTGCCAACATCACCGCGAAGGTAAAGACCCGCGGCATTGTCTCCCGTGGGCGTAACGCCGTTGATTGCGCCGCCCAATGTACCGGAGCCAAATCTCAAAGCGTTTGCGCTGCGATATACCTCTAAATGGTCGAAAAATATGGGTTCAAGCTCTTGAAAGTCGCCATTGTCGTCGGCCAGATTGATGGGGACCCCATCCTGCAGCAACGTCAGTCCGCGCATGTGAAACCCGCGCGACAGGCCCGAACCGCGAATAGAAATGCGGACCTCCTGCCCAAAGCGCGGCTGGGTATACACGCCTGGCGAAAAGGCTAAGGTATCACGCAAAGACACGACGGTCTTGTCTGCATAATCTTCGTGGCTAACGACGTCGGTGCCGCCTGCGGTGTTGTTTGCCGATGTTTCGGATATGTCAGCGGCTGCACGGCCGGTGACAATAATCGTGGTGTCAGCAGCCTCTTCAGCAGCGGCAGGGGTAATGATGGCAATAACAGAGCACGCGACAGACGCGCGCAAAATGGACAAAAATTTCATGATATTTTCCTAAATCTAAACAAGAGATAGGCCGCAAAGCAGCCCTGTAGTTTAGACGTAAGAAGGTGGCCCGATGGCTGGTGGCGGCGGGGCAGCGAGTCCAGCGCCAACCGATACTTCGCGTTTGGCAAAAACAGGAATGGCGAGCGCAACAGGCGCCATTGCAACTTGGAAATCAGCGGAAAGCAGGTCCGCAGCCATCGCGGTTCCCGCAAAGGCACAAGGTTGATGCTCAACCGATTTGCCTTTTGATGGGTCTTCCTTGTGCAGCTTACCCGATTTGTCCATCCAGACGGTCTGGGTGTCCATTCCGGTACACATGGTCAGCGCAAAACCACGCTCCGACGACGGCATAAAGCCAGACGGAATGATGACGCGCAAAGCCAGCGCCAGCACTATCAGTGCTGCAGCTATATTCCGGAAAGGCGAAGATGCGCGAATCACGCGCGCCCTATGCGCTTGCAATTTGGCCCACGCAAGAAGCTAGCCCTTCCACTCGCGCCGCTCTTCCGCAACGCGCAGCACATCATACGCCGCCTGCCCCGCCTGAAAAGCCTTGGCAGCGTCGGCGTTGCCAGGGTTCACGTCTGGATGTGTTTCCTTGGCGATCTTGCGCCAGGCCTTTTTCGCGTCATCAAAAGTGGAGTCGCTTTCAAGGCCCAAAATATCGAGCGCATGCATTTCATCACGGCTTCGGCTGCCGTCGCCGGACCCGGCCCAGCCATAATGCGCGGATTCTTTATAGCCCGACGAATCACGGCGCTCATTGGCCTCGCGCTCGTCGGCTTCTTCCTTGGTCAGACCTTCGAAATAGTCCCAACCACGATTATACTCGCCAGCATGCTCTTCACAGAACATCCAACGATCCGGGCTGTTGGGCGATTTCGGTGCGGGGCAGTTTCCCGCTTTGTTACAACCATAGCGGTCACACAGACGCACCTGTTGCGCTTCGTTGCTACTTCCATAGCCGCGCCAGCGGGGAAAACCCCAGTCATTTCGTCGAGTGGTACGCACCATGCCGCCGACTTAGCGACGGCACGCGCATTTTGCTAGTGGCGTAAACGCAATTTATGCGCCGGACAGAGCGCCGCCCATCATCCCGCCGCCGAACAAGGTCGAAAAGGCAATACCGATCAGGATGCCGGAAATAATAACAGTCAGAACGACATAAATGAGCACGATGACAACGGTGAACCCCGCGACCTTCTCCTTAGGGACACCCAGCACAGGCTGCAGCCCCAGATAGATTAGGTAAACGACATACGCGATTGCAGCGAAAGAAATTAGACCACCCAATATGGGGATCCAGCCGACCAGCCCCGCAACCCAAGTTGGGGTCGATGCATATGTCATCAGCTTTGCCGACTGAACCATGTCGGATTTGCCGTTAAAGCTGGGGGACACCGCATTTACGAGGAACGACATCACAAAAAGCGTGACGAGGGAAAACACATATCCCACCACCGCCATTGCCGCGATGGCGCCAAAGCCCAATTCCATAGCCCCGCCGCCCATGCCCCCAAGACTAGCGGTATTTATTCCCAATGCGCCGGTAAATATTATGCCAGCGGCCAAGGGAATAGCTGCCAAGATCATCGCATATCCGGTGAACAACCCGCCAACGGTTGCGGGCTCGTCCGCAATGGCATTCCATTCATCCGTCGGATTTAAAATGATATTCTTCGCGCGAGCAACAATCGACATTGACTTCTCCCTCTGAAAAATGTGTTTCTTGGCAGAAGAAAACATAATGGCGCGAACATGTAAATGTTGACGTTCGCGTAAACGGAGGGGTCATGAATATCATATTGCGGGTATTGCTGGGTGCAATTGGCGTGTTTGCGCTGTTTGGCGCTGCGCAGCATTTGTTTAGCTTCGACGCAGCGTTCACAGGGCGCGGCATTGCAGCAATTGATGATATCGGCCGCGCGAACCTGCGCGCCGACGTCGGAGGATTGTTTTTGGGAATAGGTGCCTTCACCTTGTTCGCCGCTTTCCGGCAGCATCGGGGCGCGCTTGTTGCGACTGCCATCCTTTTGAGTGCAACGTTAATCGGCCGCATTGTCAGTATCGCGTTCGACGGGTTCAGCGCCCCTGTTGCCCCGCCGATCATTGTCGAGGCGGTTGTTCTTGCCATATTGGGCATCGCTTATTGGGCATGGGGTAAAAAGCCAGAGGGTCTATAAGCCGGGTTCTGTCCTCCGCTGCAGCCGAGGCGTAAGCGGATGTGCGACCATTCATCTAGGCGACGCATTGCTGCGGCACTCATGCAACCAACCCGGGCGACTGGCAGGAGGATGCCATGTGCCGCCCCTATTCGGTTTTGCTCCCGGTGGGGTTTGCCTTGCCGCTTTTGTTACCAAAAGCGCGGTGCGCTCTTACCGCACCGTTTCGACCTGGCCGCATCGAAATGCGGTGGACTGTTTTCTGTGGCACTTTCCCTAAAATTGCTTCCGCCGGACGTTATCCGGCACCGTTCCTCGCTGGAGCCCGGACTTTCCTCCCCATAGCAGTTACCCACTAAGCGGCGGTCGCCCAACCCTCTGGCGTAGCTTAGATAGCAGGTCCGCCCTCATACTCCAAGAGCAAGCTCAGCAATATTGCCCGGCATTCTCCGTCAATCACGCCTTCAATATTTTCGGGGCGGAAACGGCGTTGGAATGCGACCGTAGCCGCACGTCCATCTGATATGCTGTAACCATAACGCTCTAACGCCAAAAGAAACGCGGCGTCCGGCCAACCGGGATCAACCAGCTTTTCCCGCGGACGCGGAACAGCGAGCCCAAGCTTTGCCAAACGTTCCCAGTCAAACAGTTCACCCGGATCTTCTTTACGTGTTGGCGCGACGTCGCTGTGACCGACGACGTTTCGCGGATCAATTCCGTAGGTGCGGACAATTCCGGCAACCAAACGCGTCACGGTGTCCATTTGCGCTTCGGGAAACGGGCGATAGCCAAATTCATGCCCGGGATTGACGATCTCAATGCCAATGCTGGCGCTATTGCAGTCCGTCACACCGCGCCAATAGGAAAGCCCGGCATGCTGCGCCCTTTGTTCCTCGCGCACCATGTGGACCAACTGGCCGTCTTCATCGACGACATAATGCGCCGACACTTTGGACGCGGGGTTGGCGAGCCAGTCAATGGCGGCTGCACCCGACTGCATGCCGGTATAATGCAAAACAAGCATGGTGATCGGCAAGCTGCGCTCGCCAAAATTGGGTGATGGGTTCCAGATCATGGTCATAACGCGACCATAGGTAAGTCGACCGTTGCACGCAATATCAGCCGGTGCGGGAAACTTTTGCTGGCTACGCGCCTTGCCGGCCCGGCGTTAACTCGTAAAAACCGCGAAACGCCCTGCTGGCGCGAAACTTCTGCGTTTGCCCAATGACGGTTTCGGCGGCACCCAGCATTAAAAGTCCGCCCTCTTCCATGGACGGCGCAATCGCTTCCAAAACATGTGTGCGCTTGTCATCGCTGAGGTACATTAGCACGTTTCGGCATAAAATGACGTCAAAGCGGCCGAAATGACGCACTGGCGTCAGCATATTATGCTCCGTGAACGTCACCATTTTGCGCAAAGCATCTTTGGCCACCCATTCTTCGCCCTGTTGCTCGAAATGGCGGAGCATGTGTGTCACGGAAAGGCCACGCTGAATTTCAAACTGCGAATACCGCCCTTCCCGCGCCTGTGCCAAGGCCGTTGCAGATACATCGGTACCCAATATTTGAATTGTCCAACCGCGCCATTTTTCGGCGTTTTCCAATATTGTAATGGCGAGAGAATAGGCCTCCTGACCCGTCGAGCAGGCAGCCGACCAGATACGCAGTCTTTTCGTGTCCGAACGTAGTTCGCGAATATGGTCGAGTACAGGCCCCGCCAGCAGCGCAAAGTTGGGTTGGTCACGGAAAAATGAAGTTTCGTTATTCACCATTGCCTCCACGCACGCGCGCGTCAATTTGGGGTCCGCATCCATCTCGATCAACGCAGCCAGCGTTTGTAGGTCGGGCACAGAGTTGCGCCGCATCAAAGGCTTCAGCGCCATATCGATTCGCCAATGCCGGTTTGTAGGAACCGTTTGCCCGGTATGTCTTTCCAGCGCCGCCGATAGCGTCCTGTAAGCTCTGGCTTCAGCGATGCTCATGATGACGTCGCAATCCGTGAGAGCATGTCAGCCATGTGGGCTGGTGTCATAATCGCGGTCGCCAAACCTTCCTTCACGATTGCACCCGGCATGCCCCAGACGACCGAACTTTGCATATCTTGAACAAAAACGGGTGCTGCAAATGCGTTGAAGGTGCGCGCGCCGACGAGTCCATCATTACCCATGCCACTGAAAACAAGCGCCAATCCATCGCGTCCATAGGCCCGTGCCACCGATGCAAGCATGGCATCGACCGATGGGCAATAACGGCTTGCGCTATAGCGCGATTGATGGCCGATGATGACATCGTTGCCGTCCCTGTGGCACACCAAATGGGCGTGTCCCGGTGCGAGGTAGACATGGTTATGCTTTACGCGCTCGCCGGCTTCAGAAACCTTCACAGTTCGCTTTGTAAGACCAGCGAGTTGCCCCGCAAAAAAGGTCATGAATGCTGCGGGCAAATGCTGCGTGATAAAAATAGGACAGTCGAGAGAGTCATCCAAATTGCGCAATATGTGCTGGATTGCCGGGATGCCGCCCGTCGATGATCCAATCGCGATACAATGTGGCTTCGATAATGCGCGATAATCCGGAAGCGGTCTGGCCGTGTATTTGCTGTCGGTGCGCTCCAGCGCCGACCGCCCCAAGCGCAAGACTTTGTCGATCAAAATTTCTGAAAAGCGTCCCGAAAAACCGGTGCGGCCCGGCTTTGCCAAAGTGTCACATGCACCGAGCGAAAGCGCCTGAACGGCAGCGGGGCCATTTTCTTCAGCAAATGCCGACACGACCAGCACCCTTGCGCCATTCGCCTTTGCGAGAATATCGGGAAGCGCATCCAATCCAGACCGCTTCGGCATTTCTATATCCAGCAAAATGATGTCGACTTCATGTTCGTCGAGACTTGCAACGGCAGCGTCCCCGTCCGATGCTTCGCAAATGATGTCTATGCCGTCACATTTACCCAGCACGCGTGCAAAAATCGAACGTGCGACAACGCTATCGTCGACGAGCATGACCCTAATCGGGGCTGCCGCCGCCTGTGGCCAACTGCCACCCAATGCTGGCGATCTGCTGCGCATTATGATGTGTCAAATACAGCCGAGGATTTGCAGCTTTGACTCAAGCGTTTCGCGGTCAAACGGCTTCATGACATATTCGTCTGCGCCTGCATCAATCGCTGCTTGAATGTGCCCAATGCCATTTTCCGTCGTACAGAATATCACCTTGGCGGATGGCACAGCATTCATCGAACGATAGGCACGCAAAAAATCCATCCCGCTCATGATCGGCATGTTCCAATCCAGCAGAATTACGTCGGGCGTCGCATGCGCGACATGGTCCAACGCTTCCTTACCATCGGCCGCCTCAGCCACTTCGAACTGCATCGTTTCCAGAATATGGCGGGCAACCTTGCGAATGACCTTGCTATCGTCGACAATCAAACAGGATTTCATGTGACCCAACCCCTTTTTCCGACCAGAATGGAGACTGTATCTCCGCGTTCTTATCGACACGTTAATTTGCCCAGCGAACTGGCGAAATTAGGTCGCCAAAGCCGTTTGCCCTGAAACCAACGTGTCGGTGTTTAATATCATCACCAGCTCGCCTTCATGCGTGGCGATATGGTCAACATATCGGGCCCACGCGGCCGGTGGCCGGATATTAGAATCGGCCGGCTCGACCGCAATTGGAACAACGTCATGAACCTTGTCGACGAGCAGCCCATATTGATGCCCCGCAATTTCCGTGACGACAGCCAAACTGCCCTTTTGGACCATTTGCTGCATGTTCGTAATGTGGAACTGGGTATCGATGAGCGTGAGGACGCGGCTTCTGAGCGCAAAAATTCCAGCAATGGACGGGTCGCATTTGGGCACGGGCACGATGTCCGGCACATGGACGACGGATTCGACTTGGCTGCTCTCAATCGCAACCCGCGACCCTGCCAAATCCGCAATCAGATATAAGGTGTAGGTCATGCGCGCCCTGCCAACTTCTCTTCGATCGCCGATATCAACCCGGCACCATCGTACCGGTAAATGCTCGCAATCGGCTCGGTCAGGCTGTGGTTGGAATCGCGCAGGTGGAGCGTTCGTGGGTCTGTTGCCCGTTCGCGCGCCTTGGCGACATCACGCTGTAATATGATGGCGGCGCTGGATTGATCATGTTCATCAAAACTCACCGTATATCCCGATGCTGTTAGCAACGGCGCCAAAATGGTTCGTTCCCATTGCGAATCTTCTGCACAGTCGATGAAGCACAATGCTTCCGAACCATGATTTCGGCGCCTGCGGTCATATGTTTCGAAGAACCCGAACATGTTGCGCAGTTCGACTGGTTCCCCAAAGGCATAGACGACACCTTCATGCTGTTCCGGTTGTGCGCTGGGCATGATATCGCCTGCGATACTAAAAATATCCAACACGTCGCTGACGGCAAGATAGCAAGCACTGTCACCATCGCTAAGTCTCAGCACTTTCACCAAACCATCGTCAGGTGCCGATTCATATTCCCATAAATCATACAAGCCGCCGTCGGCAGAGACGCGTGTTCTTCCGCCAACATGCTGGATCTGGGCAATTTCGATATCTTCCATCCGCTCAATTGCGGACAAACGAATGGCTTGTTTGCGGCCATCGGCGGCAATAAACAGCAGGGCAGATGGGCCATTATTTTTGCTTTCGGCATCCGCGCGGCTGTCGGCGTCTCGATCATCCCTGTTGGTGGCAGACAGCCCCATAGCAGTGCCAAGTCCACTCGCGTCGAGCAACAACATAGGTCGGCCATTGTCGGGCAGAGATGTTCCAGCAAACAGGCCGCTGCCCATCACCAATGGCGCCCCGGGTTTCACGACAAGCTCTTCATTGTCGATAACGGCGGCAACTTCCAAAACGAAATTGGCGCCCACCGCCGGACGCATCACGATGAGTGTGCGGCTCTCTCCGGGGATATCCGCGCCTTGGGCAATGCCCAATATGTCTTCGAGCGATTTGAAGGGATAGCGAATGTTGCGGATGCTAACGATTTTGCGCCCGCCCAGTCCTTCGAATTTGACGTTGGCGTTCGATGTCGAAACCATCTCAACCACCGAACTGCGCGCGATGCCGAAGATCTGCGCACCAGCCCGCACCGACAGCCCTGCGATAATTGAAAGCGTGAGCGGCAAACGCAAAGTTATTTTTAGCCCATGACCTTCATGATTCTCTAACTCAATCGTGCCGCCAATGGCTTGCAAATTGTTGCGCACAACGTCCATGCCGACACCGCGACCCGATATCGACGTAACGCTATCCGCGGTCGAAAGGCCGGGCGTAAAAATGGTGTTCAGCCGCGCGCGCGGTGACATTGTCTGCCATTCACCAACCGTCGTCAAATTGGCAGCTATTGCGCGAATACCTAGCTTGTCGACATTGATCCCGCGCCCATCATCCGCAATTTCAATGATGATTTGGTTGCCAGACTGGCGGGCAGAGACACGGATATGGCCCACAGGGTCTTTGCCAGCAGCGCGCCGTTCGTCGGTACTTTCAATTCCGTGGTCGGCTGCATTGCGCAGAATGTGCGTTAGGGGATCCCGCAACGCTTCGACCATTTCGCGGTCAACTTCGACTTCGCCTCCGTCGATGCGCAATTCTATTTCTTTGCCAAGCTCAATGGCTATGTCGCGCACAAGCCCTGGCAAAGCCGAGAATAATTTGTCGATATGCTGCATACGCATCATGCCAACGGCATCGCGTAGCTCGGCCACAGTGGAAGACAAACGCGCAAATGACACATCGAGATCGGCGTTCGAGCTGACCTTGCGAAGCTGACGCGACACTTCGTTTCGGGCGAGCACCATATCCGAAACACCGCTCATCAAATTGTCGAGCAGGCTAAGCGACACCCGCACAGTTCGCGCTTTACCGGGTAATATGGTGTCTTCATGCGCCAGAGTGCCGCCGGATACATCTACACGGCCGATGACCACCTCTGCCGGTTTATCGCGCAAAAATGTGCGTAAGGCGTCCGTCAACATGTCATCGTCATCATAGACAGTTGCGCCGGTCTCAAGTGCCTCGGTTAGAATAGCGACGCGGTCGATAACGGCGAGCGCCGCGGTCACCAAATCTGCCGACACCTCGACCTCGCCATCGCGTGCAGCGCTCAATACGTCCTCAGCCGCGTGGCTCAGGCGAAGCAGCCTTGGGAGTGACAGGAAACCGCAGCTTCCTTTTACGGTGTGCACAAAGCGGAATACACTGTCGAGCAATGCGCGATCATGCGGCCGACGCTCCCACTCGACCAACTGACTTGTCAGCGCCTCAAGCGTCTCGCGCGTTTCAGCAATAAAGTCTTCTATCAAGTCGTCCATGTCTGCCTATCCGTTGTACCGGACACGACATGTGACATCAGATGGTTAAAAAGATGTTGAGAGTGCTAGGGTCAGGACCTGTTAAATGCACCTTCGCGGTTTGAGGCCATATTGTTCAGTGCAAGGCGGCAAGCGCCGGACTTAGTGGTTCTAAGTCCAAGCTTGCCAACGCAGCAATGGACAATATGGGTCAAATCCGAAGGACGCCAAAATGGCTTCGATCTCAAAGCAAAATGCCCTTGCAGGCAGAATAACTG
>JBEDET010000055.1:0-14532 GCA_041175505.1 Pseudomonadota bacterium | reverse complement strand
GACAATATGGGTCAAATCCGAAGGACGCCAAAATGGCTTCGATCTCAAAGCAAAATGCCCTTGCAGGCAGAATAACTGCCTGCGGCGAACATTTTACTTCGATATCTTTGCCATTTTGACGCCGCGATGGCGCATTTAGTAGGTCCTGACCCTAGGGAGTGTATATGCAAAAGAAGCTTGATTATCGTGCGGTGGCAAAAGATGCGCGCGCTTCATTCGCTGCGCACCGTGAAGCCATCATCGCCATTGCGGGCTTTTTCATTTTCATGTCGAACTGGATCGCTGGCTTTCTGGCCCCACCGCTCGTCCTCGACAGCTTTGACGACACCGCCAAAGTCATCGCGGCTTTTAGTGGATATTTCGAAGCGAATTGGCCGGTCTTGTTACCGGCAATGCTTGTCAAAATGTATGGCAGCCTTGCGCTTTATGTCCTGATTTCGGGACGCAAATTGGCAAAAGTGGGTGATGCGCTGATTATCGCCGCCGCTTTGTTCCCGACATATTTAACCGCGACCATATTGACCGGCTGGGCGACATTTGCAGGGTTCTTGCTGTTCATCATTCCCGGACTTTATCTCACGGGCCGCTTTGCCGTGCTGCCCGCGGTCATCGCGCAAGAACCGGCGCTCGGCATCATAGATGCGGTGAAACAAACTTGGGCGACAACGCGCACATGCGGTTGGGCCATAGTGATACTGACTTTGTTTATCGCCATCGCCATACGCCTGGTGTCAGGGATAGCGGGTGATGCCGCCGCCGGGATATGCCAAGCAATTGCGGGCGAGGGCGGCATTCCCATCGTCCAAGCCGCAGTCAGCGCGTTTTTCGCGGCGGTTGAGGCTGTTATTTATGTTATCGCTGCGACGGCGGTTAATCGTCAGCTTGGGGCACAGACGGCACCCCAATAATGGGAATATGCGGCGCTGCATCGCGCGGGATGAGGCCGCTGATCCGCGGGTCCGCAAATGTCTCCAATTGCCGTTGATAGGCAGTGAACCCGGCCTTTTGATAAAAGGCGAGCGCGGTTGGACCGTCCAAAGTGCATGTATGAACCCACATGCGCTGCACGCCCGCCTCCGCCCAGCCGAGCTGAAGCGCCATGGCCATCAACCATTTACCGTGGCCCTTGCCGCCAAGTTCGGGGATCAGGCCGAAAAAGGCAATTTCACATGCGCCATCAGTTCTGAAATCGAGCTCCAATATGCCGACTTCAATACCGCGCCTGTCGACCACCGCCCAAATCCGGACCTTGGGGTCGTGAATGGTGCCAATCAGCGTCTCGTCGTCCATCTCAAGGCGTGAGAACCACAGCCATGGCTCACCAATGCGGCGATAAAGCATGCGGTATTTGTCGGCATGCGGGGCGTGCCATGGCTCTAGCCGCAAATCTGACGCAGGCAGCGCGCGCAATGGTGGCCGCTTGGTCATTTCCAGCGAGGTTACAATGGCGCCAAGGTCGCCATCGGCAATCGGGCTATACGGCATTATGGGTTCAATCCCACGCGACGTCGGGCGGAAGGCTCATCAAAATCGCGTCAACATTTCCACCGGTTTTCAGGCCAAAGGTCGTGCCGCGGTCATATACAAGGTTGAATTCGGCATAGAGCCCGCGCCAGCGCCGCTGCGCTTGTTTTTCTTCGGCGGTGAATGGCTGGTTCATCCGGCGGCGCACCAGCTTGGGGAAGATGTCGAGGAAGGCTTCACCAACATCACGGGTCAGTGCAAAATTCTGGTCGAAAATCGCGTCGCTGCTGTTCTCCAGATGGTCATAGAAAATACCGCCAACACCGCGATGCACGTTGCGATGGGGAATCCAGAAATAATCCTCCGCCCATTTGCGATAACGTTCGTAAACGTCGGGGCCATAAGGCGCGCATGCCGCACGCAGGCGCGCGTGGAAATCTGCCGTATCTTCTTCATAGGGGATGGGCGGGTTGAGATCAGCACCGCCGCCAAACCAGCTTTTCGTCGTCACAAGGTAGCGCGTGTTCATATGCACCGCTGGCACATGCGGATTGGCCATATGCGCGACAAGGCTGATGCCGGTTGCGAAGAAATTGGGGTCTTCAGCTGCGCCATGAATGGTCTTGGCAAATTCGGGGTTGAAGCTGCCACCGACGGTCGAGACGTTGACGCCGACCTTTTCAAAGATTTTACCCTTCATCACGCCGCGCACGCCGCCGCCGCCGGGCGAACCGTCATGGTCGTGGCGATCCCAAGGGATATATTCGAATGATGCGTCGGATCCGGCCTCACGTTCGATGGCTTCAAACGCCGCACAAATGCTGTCACGCAGCGATTCGAACCAATTGCGCGCCGCTTGCTGCCGATTGTCGAGGACCAGAGTCATACTGCACCTTCCGGAAATTGTTGGGTCTGCCGCAGACCTTCTGCCAGCGCGATGCCAGCCGACACCGAAATGTTCAAGGACCGAAATCCTGCGCCCATCGGAATATATACGCGGGCGTCGGCGCGCGCATGCACTTCAGGCGGGGCGCCGGTACTTTCGGATCCCATCAGGATGACATCATCTGGCCGAAAGGCGAATGCGGGCAGGGCGGTTGACGCCTTGCTCGACATCAGCACCAACCGCGCACCGTTCAATGTTTCGAGAAACGCCGACCAGTCGGTGTGGCGCTGTATCTTTGCATGCGCGACATAATCCATACCGGCACGCCTCAACGCACGTTCGGAAAAGGGAAAGCCGCAAGGTTCGATGATGTCGCATTGGACACAAAAGCATGCGGTTGTGCGTAATACCGCCCCGACATTGCCGGCCATGTCCGGTTGATAGAGCGCGATGCGCATGAAAACTCTCCGATGGAAACCAATGCGTGACGATTAGACCGTATCAGGCCTCCATGGCAACCGCGCCCGCGGGCGATGCTCGGTCGTTGGGCAGACATTAGCAAGAAAAAAGGCCGGAGACGACAGAGCCGCTCCGGCCGAAAAGGCGCGGTCCGAAAGGGGGGGGAGAAGACCGCGCCAGCAAAGTTCGTTAGACGCCGTTGGGCTGGGCAGGTGCCATTGGTCCGTTCCAGCGACCCTTGCGTCCGGCCTTGCGCTCGTCGGGGGTTATGCTGCCATCTTTATTGGTATCGGCTTTGGCGAAACGGGCTTCAGCGGCAGCACGGAATTCTGGCTGCGATATCGCCTTGTCACCATTGCTATCCGCACGCGCCATCATATCCATGCGTCCGTCACGGCCACCTTCGCGCCCATGGCGCTTGCTCATCTTGCGATGCTCCATGCGCTTTTCGCGTCGGCTCATCCGCCGCTCGCCGAGCATTTCATGTGCAGCCATGAATTCAGCTTGGCTGATCGCACCGTTTTTGTCGGTATCAATTGCGGCAAAGCGCTTCGCCAGCATCGCGGCCTTGTCGCCATCATTTAGCGTGCCATCAGCATTGGCATCCATCATGGCAAAAACCGCATCGGCGGCAGCCATGGCTTCGGCTTTGGTGACAACGCGGTCGCCGTCTTGGTCTGCCCTTCCATCGGGCGCAGCATATATTGCTGAAGCTGACATTGCCGAAAAGGCCATCAGGCCAGCATAAATTGAGAGTTTCTTCATCCTCATCGCTCCTTATAATCGTCCGCGGGACTGCAGATGTAACGCATAAAAGCTGAATATTTCACAACAGTTTGTTGAGGCAAAGCATGCTTTGTCGCAAACTGTAACAGCATGCGGCATGTTCAAGGGGTTTTGAAGCTGAGGAAGTTGGAGCGGGTAAGGGGAATCGAACCCCTCTAGCTAGCTTGGAAGGCTAGTGCATTACCACTATGCTATACCCGCGACCGGCCATGGGCCGTCTTGAGCGCCGCTATTGCCATTATACGGCCCTAGCGTCAACGCCCAGATTGCAAAAGAAAGGGCCGCAAAAGCGGCCCTTCCCAAAAACTATGCTGTTTTTTTATCAATGCTTCTTGTCAGCCCAGATCGTTTTGTAGGACATCCAAGCCAGCACCGTGAAGACCAAGAGGAAGCCAAGGGCTGCCCAACCGGCGCTCTTGCGGTTTTCCATCTTTGGTTCCGCAGCCCAGGTCAGGAATGCAGAGACGTCTTCCGCCATCTGTTTCTTGGTAGCCTTCGTACCATCGTCATAGGTAACCTGGTCATCCGCAGCGATTGGTGCCGCCATTGCGATGTTCAGGTTAGCAAACCATGGGTTGAAGTGCAGGCCGGCAGGTGTCGCCGCTTCAGGGAATTCCTTCAGCAGTTCTTTGCCTTCTTCGTTCTTGTAACCAGCTTGGTCACGATAGCCCAGCAGCAATGAATACACATATGCAGGGCCATTCTCACGTGCCTTTGTGATCAGCGAAAGATCTGGCGGAAGCGCATTGTTGTTGGCGGCACGTGCGGCAACTTCGTTCGCAAATGGCGAAGGAATTTTGTCCGCAGGAATAGCTGGACGTGTCGCAGGCTCACCCGTTTCAGGGTTGATGCTTGGAACTTCGGTCTTCCACGCCTTTGCAATCGCTTTGACCTGTTCTTCGCTATAGCCCAAGGCTGCGAAATCGCGGAATGAGACCAGATTCAAGCTGTGGCAAGCGGCGCAGACTTCGGAATAGACCTTCAAGCCACGCTGCAACTGACCGCGGTCATATTTGCCCAACGGACCGTCATGGGCAAACGCAACCGGCAAAGTCTCTTCATGGAACTCCGCCTCAACCGAAGGAACGGCAGGTTCCTTGATCGCAGTGATGACGGTGTCCCCAAGGCCGAGCAACAGCATGCCGCTGAAAAACAGGCCTACCAAAAAAGCAATTAAACGAACCATGATTATGCTTTCCCTGTTTTACGCAGCCGCTGGAAGCGGTTTGCCGGTGACGGCTTCGGTGATTGAATTTGGCAGCGGAAGCGGCCGTTCAATGCGCGAAACGATCGGCAAGATGATCAAGAAGTGAGCGAAATAGTACGCTGCCGCAAGCTGGCTGAGTACAACCCACTGGGTATATGGAGGTTTGCCACCGCAATAGGTCAATACCAGCAGCGACGGGATCAAACCATACCAGAAGAACTTGCGGAACAATGGACGATAATGTCCCGAGCGCACGGGCGACGTGTCCAGCCAAGGCAGGAAGAACAACAGCAAGATCGAACCGAACATCGCAAGCACGCCCATCAATTTAGCTGGGATGATGATGATGCCGGTGAACGGAATGCCAAAGTCGACCGTGAACGCCTTCAAAATCGCATAGAACGGCAAGAAATACCATTCAGGCACGATGTGCGCTGGCGTCGAAAGCGGGTTCGCCGGAATGTAATTGTCCGGGTGACCAAGCATATTTGGCGCAAAGAAGGTGACAGCAACGAAGAGAATCAAGAAGACCCCAAGGCCGAAGCCGTCCTTTGCGGTGTAATATGGGTGGAATGGAACCGTGTCCTGCTCACCCTTTACGCTCACGCCCGTTGGGTTTGAAGACCCTGGAATGTGCAATGCCCAAATGTGCAGGATGATGACGCCAGCAATGACGAATGGCAGCAAATAGTGCAGCGAGAAGAAACGGTTCAGCGCGGCTTGGTCTGGCGCAAAACCACCCAAGAGCAGCTGACGCAGTGGTTCACCCACCAATGGAATGGCGGAGAAGAAGCCCGTGATAACCTGCGCACCCCAGAAGCTCATTTGGCCCCATGGAAGCACATAGCCCATGAACGCAGTCGCCATCATCAACAAGAAGATGGTGACGCCCAGCAACCAGATCATTTCGCGCGGCGCTTTATATGAGCCATAGAAAAGACCGCGGAAGATATGGATATAGACCACGATGAAGAAGAAGCTTGCGCCGTTCATATGCGCATAGCGCACAAACCAGCCCGAGTTCACATCGCGCATGATATGTTCAACGCTGTTGAACGCGCCGTCGACACTTGCATAATAATGCATGGCCAACACGATGCCGGTCACAATCTGGATAACCAAAGCGACGCCCGCAAGGACGCCGAAGTTCCAGAAGTAATTGAGGTTGCGGGGTACCGGATATCCGGCGCCGACCGCGTTATATACAAGGCGTGGCAAAGGAAGACGTTCGTCGACCCATTTGCTCACCGTACCCTGCGGTTTATATTCTTGTGCCCAAGGGAAGCTCATCGCGTTTTAGCTCCTCAACCGATTTTGACGACTGTGTCAGAAATGAATGCGAATTCCGGAACAGCAAGGTTCAGCGGAGCTGGACCCTTCCGGATACGTGCGGCGGTGTCATAATGCGAACCATGGCATGGGCAGAAATAGCCGCCATATTCACCCTTAACTTCACCGGATGCTGCACCAAGCGGCACGCAACCCAAATGGGTGCAAACGCCAAGGGTGATCAGCCAATTTTCTTTGCCGGGCTTGGTGCGTTCAGCAAGTGTTTGTGGATCGCGCAGCGAACCCACATCAACCTTATTTGCTTCTTCGATTTCAGCAGGCGTCAGATTGCGGATGAACACCGGTTGTTTGCGCCAGCTGGTCTTAATCGACTGACCTGGCTGGATAGCGGCAACGTCAACCTCGATTGAGGCGAGTGCCAGCACGTCGGCGCTTGCGCTCATCTGCGATACCAATGGCATCGCAACCGCTGCGGCGCCTACGCCTGCGAAGCTGACCGCGGCGACGTGAATGAAGTCGCGGCGACGAACGCCCGAACCTTCTGCGCCATCATGATTCTGCGCAGCAGCTGCAGCTTTCGTTGCGACTGAAGCTGCCGGCGCAGCCGCCGGCTTTTTTACTGCCGGCTTTTTCGCCGTGCTTTTTGTCTTTTTGACTGTCGACATAATCTGCCCTTTTTGCGTTGCGGCGGTTAATCCGCAATAGCGTCGAAATCCCGTCTCTTCCCAAGCTGAAAAGCAATTCGCCTTACAATTGGGTCGATTCAGCGGGCCTGATAGACGCCTTTAGGCCTTTTTGCCAACAGGGAATTTGGCAGTGTGCATAGCAAAGCGCGCCATGCCGATTGCATTTTGCAAAACCGGCGTAAATTGGCGGCTAATGCTTGCTTCTCGCAACATATTAAGCCTAAAGGGCGCATCTTTTGAATGAATATTGTTGGAGTAGATCGCATGGCGACACCTTGGACGCCGGATAGCTGGAGAAGCGCGACGGGCATTCACATGCCTGAATATAAGGATGCAGCAGCGCTTGCCGCAACCGAAGAGACGCTGCGCAACTATCCGCCGCTGGTTTTTGCAGGCGAGGCGCGCAATTTGACGGCGGATCTGGCCAAAGTGGCTGACGGAAAGGCGTTTTTGTTGCAAGGCGGCGATTGCGCCGAAAGCTTTGCCGAATTTCATCCCAATAATATTCGCGATACATTCCGCGTCATTCTGCAAATGGCGGTGGTGCTGACCTTTGCGGGCAAATTGCCGGTTGTGAAATTGGGCCGGATGGCTGGCCAGTTTGCCAAGCCACGCTCAACGCCCACTGAAACAATCAATGGCGTCGAACTGCCCAGCTATTTCGGTGATATCATCAACGACATTGAATTTGTTGCCGAAGGCCGCGAGCCTGACCCGGCGCGGATGATCCGTGCGTATAGCCAGGCTGCGTCAACGCTGAACCTATTGCGCGCGTTTTCCAACGGTGGTTACGCCAATCTGCAGCAGGTCAATGCGTGGACGCATGATTATATGGGCCGCTCGCCATGGGCGCAGAAATATAAAGAAACCGCTGACCGCATTAGCGAGGCGCTGGCGTTCATGGAAGCCTGCGGCATTACGCCAGAAACTGTCCCGCAGATTAAGGGCACGAGCTTTTACACCAGCCACGAGGCATTGTTGTTGCCGTATGAGCAGGCAATGACCCGTCAGGACAGCCTGACCGGCGATTGGTACGATACGTCGGCGCACTTTCTGTGGATCGGCGACCGCACCCGCTTTGACGGTTCGGCGCATGTCGAGTTCTTACGCGGCATCGGTAACCCAATCGGTATCAAATGCGGACCAAGCCTTGAACCCGACGCACTGTTGCGCATGTTGGATGGGTTGAACCCGTCACGCGAAGCGGGCCGGATCACGCTGATTTCGCGTTATGGTTATGACAAGGTTGAAAGCGGATTGCCCACGTTGGTGCGTGCTGTTCAGCGTGAGGGACATCCTGTGATCTGGTCGTGCGATCCGATGCATGGCAATGTCGTCAAATCGGCCAGCGGGTATAAAACGCGTCCGTTTGAGCGTATTTTGGCCGAAGTCCGCGGATTCTTTGCCGTGCACCGTGCAGAAGGCAGCTTTGGCGGCGGCATCCATATCGAGATGACGGGCCAGAATGTTACCGAATGCACCGGCGGTGCGGTTGCCGTGACCGACGAAGGTCTGGCCGATCGGTACCATACGCATTGCGACCCACGGTTGAATGCGGCGCAATCGCTTGAACTCGCGTTCCTGTTGGCAGACATACTTAATCAGGAAATGACCGAGCGGGCGAAGAAAGCCACATAAGCGTCCATCATCGCCTCATCCGGCTGTCCGCCAGATGCTCGGCCGGAACTAACGCGTGTTGGCGATCGTTTCCAGGCGGTAGCCGTACCCGAAGACCGTTGAAATGCGAAAACCGTTTTCAGGCTGCAGGTGCAGCTTTGAACGCACGCGCGAGATATGCATGTCCAACGTTCGCGTGGCCAAGGTCGCGGTCGTCTGCCAAATCGCCTTCATAAGATAATTGCGTGACAATGTGCGGTTGGCATTGCGGAAGAAAAAGTCGGCCAATTCAAACTCTTTGGCCGTGAGTGCAATGATCCGCCCATTCACCAAGACCGTCTGTTCAATCCGGTTCAAGCGATAGTTGCCATATGTCGCTTCGGTATCAAACGCGCCGCCAATTGCGCCACGGCGTAATGTCGCGCTGATGCGCGCGGCGATAACTGCGCGGTCTTCAGGCTTACTGATATAATCAGCGGCTCCGGCATAAAGTGCATCGGTAATGTCTTTTTTCGCAGACCGGTTGGTGATCATCATGACCGGCGGTTGCTTGGGCAGCGTCTTTTGCATCCATTTCAGGATCTCGAGACCATCTTTGCCGGGCATGTTCCAATCGAGCATCAGCAAATCAAATGGGTCGCTGACCAAGGTCCGCATAAGGGCGTTCCCATCGGTATATCCAACCGCAGCATGGCCAAGTTCTTCGACGATGGCTGTCAGATGATGAACCACTTCTGGCTCATCGTCCGCAATTACTACCCGCATATTTTGGTCCGCCCCTCAGCACGTTGCCGAACACCGGCGCCCGTGAGATAAATACGCCGATAAACATTGCGTTACCAGACATAGGCCCAAAACATTTACAATGTTTTACATTTTTGGATGGGTGCAAATTGGCGCGGATTGAGGGAGAAGCTGGCGCGGATTGAGGAAATGGCTGGGGCGGCAGGGATCGAACCTGCGAATGGCGGCATCAAAAGCCGCTGCCTTACCGCTTGGCGACGCCCCAGCAAGCCAGCAATCTGGCCGATGTGCGCGGCTTATATCGTGGGAATCTCGTAGCGCAACAGCTTAATCGATGCGTTGCACCCAACCATGGGTGTCTGCTGCCGCTCCGCGTTGGATATCCACAAGTTTTGTGCGGATTTGCTGGGTCATTTGTCCCGCGCCGCCCGCGCCAATCGTGAAGTCGCCTTGGGTGGATTTCACTGTGCCAACTGGGGTCACGACCGCCGCAGTGCCGCAAGCAAACACTTCAACGAGCCGTCCGGATTCGGCATCGGCGCGCCATTGGTCCATGGCATATCGCTCCTCACGGACGTTCAAACCTTGCGCGCGGGCAAGCGTCAGAACCGAATCGCGGGTGATGCCTTCCAAAATCGTGCCGTCGGCTGGCGGTGTCAGCAATGAACCGTCGTCGAATAGGAAAAACAGGTTCATGCCGCCAAGTTCTTCGACCCAGCGATGTTCGGCTGCGTCCAGAAAGACGACCTGGTCACAACCCTGGCGAATGGCTTCGGATTGCGCGACAAGGCTTGCGGCATAATTACCGCCGCATTTTGCCGCGCCCGTTCCGCCGCGTGCGGCACGGGTATATTGTTCCGATACCCAAATCGAAATCGCCGGTGCGCCGCTTTTGAAATAATTTCCGGCCGATGACGCGATGACCATGAACAGATATTCCGCCGATGGCTTCACGCCCAAAAACACTTCGCTGGCGATCATGAAGGGGCGCAAATAAATCGACCCGCCATCGACGGGGGGAAACCAGTCCTTGTCGACTTGAACCAGTTGGCGGCATGCCTGCAGAAACATTTCTTCAGGCAGTTCGGGCATGGCAAGGCGCTTGGCCGACCGCTGGAAACGGCGGGCATTTTGTTCAGGGCGAAACAGCGCCATCGTGCCGTCTGCAAGGCGGTAGGCCTTTAGACCTTCAAATATTTCCTGCGCATAATGCAGCACAGCCGTCGCAGGATCGAGCGTCAGCGGCGCACGCGGTCCGACTTTCGCGTCATGCCAGCCTTTGGCGTCCGAATAGCGGATGGTGACCATATGATCGGTGAACACACGGCCAAAGCCGGGATCGACAAGCCGCGCCGCGCGGTCCGCCGCGTCAACGGGGTTTGGATTTGCCTCAAATGGAAATGCGCCGGACGTCATAGTTACTCTCGTCAGTTAGGGTCTTGCTTCGTCCTATGGGCTGGGCTTAGATACGTCAATATGGCTGCCCCATCTTCTGTATCTGCTGCGCCGACGGCGTCACCTTTGTTTCTGCGCGAGCATGAGGTGCGGCGCGGCGTTGAGCTTTTGTTTTTCGGTTATACGCGGCTCACGCGCGCTATAGACGACGGATTGGCCGAGCATGGCCTCGGCCGCGCGCACCATCGTGCGCTGTATTTTATCGCCCGCCAACCCGACCTGACGATTAGCGAATTGCTCAAAATCCTTGCCATCACGAAACAATCGCTGGGCCGGGTGCTGACCGACTTGGCGGAGAAAGCGTTGGTCGAAACGCGCACGGGCGTGGTCGACCGGCGGCAGAAGCTGCTGCGTTTGACCGCAGAGGGTGTCCGCTTTGAAGCGCAGCTATTTGATGCACTGCGCACCAGCCTTGCGTCCGCTTATGCCGCAGCAGGGCAGGAATCGGTCACAGGTTTCTGGCGCGTTTTGGAAGGGTTGATACCCGCAGAGGACAAGGCCATGGTTATCGCCCTGCAGAAGGATATTTGATGCGCGACACGCTTGCACGACTTGAACATACCATCGCCCAGCGGTCGAACGCTGCGCCCGATAGCAGCTATGTGGCGTCGTTATTCGCGAAAGGGCGCGGCAAAATTGCGCAGAAAGTTGGCGAAGAAGCGACCGAGACAATTATCGCGGCGCTGTCGGGGGATGCCGACCACCTGACCGCTGAAGCGGCAGACCTGCTTTTCCACCTGATGATCTTGCTCAACGAAGGTGGCGTGGCATTTGACGATGTCCTCGCGGAACTCGACCGCAGGGAAGGCGTATCCGGCCTGGTGGAAAAGGCCGCGCGCGAGTATTCTGGAGAATAAGATGCCGATTGATCCGACATTGCCGTACGATGACCAGAATATCTTCGCCAAAATCCTGCGCGGGGAAATTCCCTGCAACAAGGTTTTTGAAGATGACTGGGCGCTCGCCTTTCACGACATCAATCCGCAGGCACCGACGCATGTCCTCGTTATACCCAAGGGCGCTTATGTCAGCTGGGATGACTTTAGCGCCAAAGCGAGCGACGCGGAAATCGTCGGATTCGTCCGCGCTGTCGGCCAAGTCTCGCGCGCATTGGGTCTGGTCGAACCCGGATATCGGTTGCTCGCCAATATCGGGATGGATTCGCATCAGGAAGTTCCGCACCTGCATGTCCACATTTTTGGTGGAAAACCGCTCGGCCCGATGCTTATGCGATGAAATTCAGTTGCGCGGAGACTTTTAGAGGTTAGGTTCCGCGCGATAAGAAATCCATCGGGGAGATTATGATGGCGATTGAGCAGCAATCCGTGATGCAGCGCATGTTCGCGCGCAAAACGATCGCACAAGTACAAAGAGAGTCGGCCAACAGCGAACTGAAGCGTTCGTTGGGCAAGTGGAACCTTCTGCTTTTGGGCGTTGGGTGCATCATTGGTGCGGGCATTTTCGTCCGTACGGGTAGTGCCGCTGCATTGCATGCCGGACCTGCTGTTATGCTGTCCTTTGTCGTTGCTGGCTTGGTCTGCGCTTTTGCAGGTCTGTGCTATGCCGAACTTTCGTCAACGCTGCCTGTTTCCGGGTCGGCCTACACCTACAGCTACACCACATTGGGCGAATTTGTTGCCTGGATCATGGGGGCGTTGCTGCTTCTCGAATACGGCTTGGCCGCATCGGTGGTGGCGGTCGGCTGGGGCGGATATGTCGTCAGCTTGCTGGCGGACTTCGGCCTTGTCATCCCGCCGCAATTTACCGGACCAACCGGACATGCGGTCATGCGTGACGGTGCGCCCCTGTTGGTTGATGGCGTTGCGGTCACTGCAATCTTCAACTTGCCAGCGTTCCTCATCTGTATGGCGCTTGCGCTGTTGCTGATGGTGGGTGTTTCGGAATCGGCTAAGGTCAACAACATCATCGTTGCGGTCAAGGTCAGCGTTCTGGCGGCATTCATTTTGGTCGGCGGATATATCGTTCTGTCCAACCTGCCTGAACTGGTGTCGAAGAACTGGACGCCCTTTATCCCAGAAAATACCGGCGACGGCGAATTCGGTGTCGACGGCATCATGCGCGCCGCATCGATCGTTTTCTTTGCCTACATTGGTTTTGAAGCTGTCTCGACTGCTGGTCAGGAAGCCAAGGACCCTAAGCGCGACATGCCATTTGGTATCATCGGTTCGCTGGTCGTCTGCACCGTCATCTATATGCTGGTCGCTGCAATCATGACCTTGCTCGTGCCTTATGCGACATTGAACGTGCCAGACCCTGTCGCGGTCGTTGTTGACAGCTTTGGTCCACAATGGGCTTGGTTGGCAAAGACGATTAAGGTCGGCGCGATCATTGGTCTGACCTCGGTCGTGCTGGTGCTGATGTATGCACAAACACGTATCTTCTACACCATGGCCCGTGATGGCCTGTTGCCGAAGATCTTCTCAAAGGTGCATCCAAAGTTCCACACGCCGTATATCAACACATTGTTGGTGGGTACGATCACGGCGGTTGCCGCAGGGTTCTTCGACATCAACGTTTTGGGTGACATGACCTCGGTCGGTACATTGGCAGCCTTTGCCATCGTCTGCCTCTCGGTCATGTATCTGCGCCGCGCAGCGCCTGATCTGCAACGGGGCTTTTCGGTACCATTCTACCCGCTGACACCGATCCTCGGCATTTTGTCATGCCTGTATCTGATCACGACAGTGCCTTACAACGTGCTGATGTTCTTCGTGTACTTCCTGATCGGTGCCATCGTGCTGTACTTCGTTTATGGCATGCGCAATTCAAACCTGCAGCATGACCAGCTGACGGACGACGCACCGGATATGGGGGAATTCCCTGGTCCAGTTGTGGATTAAGGTTACCGTTATAATCAAAAGGGCAGGGGCGCTTCGGCGCCCCTTTTCTTTGCCTAGCTGCGCGGGTTAGCGGGAATAGGTTGGGTCGTGCCCGGGCGCGTGAACAGCTTTCCCTTTTCACACCATAGAACCAATATCAGCGCGGCAAGCCCGCAACACAGAAACCCAAGCGCGACAGGAAAGACGCTGCCGTCAAACTGTTGTCCGATAATGGCGCCGAGCGAGGCAGCCAAGGCCGTGCGCACGAACGTCTGAAACGATGACGCTGCGCCCGCGACATGGCCAAAGGGTGTCATCGCAATCGACGAGAAATTGGAGCCGATAAACCCAACCATCGCCATATTGCCCGTCAGCAATACAAGGAACAACGGCATCGACTTCGGCGCGAATTGCGCAGCGAGCAATTGCAACGCGCCAAGGGTGATGAAGGTCAAAAGCGCGGTGTGCGAGACGCGGCGCGCGCCAAAGCGTTCCACAATCCGCGCATTGGTGAAGTTAGACACAGCAATGCCAATGGCAATGATGGCAAAGCCGATGGTGAAAAAGTCAGCGGCATGGAACACCTTGTCAAACATCTGTTGCGAGCTGTTGAGATAGCCGAACAAAGCGCCCTGAACGATGCCTGCGCCAATCATATATCCCGCCGCGTTGCGGTGAAGCACGACGGCTTTCCACGCCTTTGCCAGCGCATGGGGTTCAATCGGAATGACATTTTCGGGCGCAAGTGTTTCGGGCAGGCGCAGATATACCCAAATGGCGGCCGCCACGGCCATGAACGCCATCAGGTCGAATATCACCCGCCAGCCCGCAAACAACAGGACCATTTGCCCGATGGTTGGCGCGATAATCGGCACGATCATAAATATCAGGAAGATAGTCGACATCCGCCGCGCCATTGCGTCGCCTTCGAACTGGTCACGGATAACGGAGATGACGAGCACGCCCATCGTAGCCGCGAGCAAACCATGCGCGAAGCGCATCGCGATCATCATTTCAAAGTCTGGCGTAATCGAACAGGCGAGCGAAAAAATAGCGGAGCCAATGATGGCAATCAGCAATATCGGCTTGCGGCCATAG
>JBEDET010000054.1:0-14665 GCA_041175505.1 Pseudomonadota bacterium | reverse complement strand
AACGGATTCAGCCCACTGTTTGTGGGACCTTCCTTGGTGGCAACAGGGATCCGAACAAAAACGCCTCATATAAAACAATGCGTTAGGTTGCAGGGAAGGTTGGATCAGGGCTCCGTTCCCACCGCCACGGCAATTTCACACCATCGCAGGGTTTCAGCATCGGCAATGATTGCCCGAGCCAATTGCGCGTGACGTAGGTCACGCTTTTGCAGCGGCAATCTTATCCTGCGTTTTGGTGTCGAAGTCGCTGGCGTCATGCCGCTCATGCAGCTGGCTGGCGGGATCACCCATCACGCGATTGACCATGCGTCCACGCTTCACCGCTGGCCGTTCGGCGATGAGGTCAGTCCAGCGGATCACGTTCTTATATTCATGGACCGATAGAAACGCACCTGCGTCGTAAATCAGCCCCTTAACGAGCGCGCCATACCATGGCCAAATCGCCATATCGGCAATGGTGTATTCGTCGCCCGCCATATAGGTCCGGTCGGCAAGGTTGCGGTCCAGAACGTCCAACTGCCGCTTCACCTCCATCGCGAATCGGTCGATGGCATATTCAAATTTGAACGGTGCGTAGGCATAAAAATGGCCAAAACCACCGCCCAGATAGGGCGCGCTGCCCATTTGCCACATCAGCCAGTTGATCGTTTCGGTTCGTGCATGATGCTCGGTCGGCAGGAACGCGCCAAACTTTTCAGCAAGATATAAAAGGATCGCACCCGATTCAAAAACGCGCGTAGGCTCCGGCGTTGAATGGTCGAATAATGCTGGAATTTTGGAGTTGGGATTGGCTTCGACAAAGCCGCTCGAAAACTGGTTGCCGTCGCGGATATTGACAAGCCACGCGTCATATTCTGCACCTTCATGGCCAAGCGCGAGCAGCTCCTCAAGCATGACAGTCACCTTCACGCCATTGGGCGTGGCGAGTGAATAGAGTTGCATCGGATGCTTGCCGACGGGGCGTTCCTTGTCATGCGTCGCGCCGGCGATGGGCCGGTTGATATTCGCAAACTGGCCCCCGTTTTCGGTATTCCATTCCCAGACCTTAGCTGGCGTGTAATCGGAAAAAGTCTGGGTCATGGATGTCGCATTCCTTCGATGAAATCATAGGGTGTCGGTTGACAGGCCGGGTTTAGGATAAAGGCGCGCACGCCTCATGCGCCCAAGCCAGCGCGTCGCCGTCCAGTTGTGGCGCGATAATCGACAGCACCTTGGCGTGGTAATCATTCCACCAGCGCAGTTCCTCGCTACTCAGCAAACTGACATCCACCAAGGTCTTGTCGATGGGTGCAAAGGTGAGCGTTTCGAAACCGAAATAGCGGCCTTCCGCGCCGGCGATTTCGCGTTCTTCGACCAGCACCAGATTTTCGATGCGGATGCCATATTCGCCGGCTTTGTAATAGCCAGGCTCGTTGGAGAGGAACATGCCCGCTTGCAAAGGTTCATCTGTGCCAGCCTGACCGCCTGAGAATTTCCCAATACGCTGCGGCCCTTCATGCACCGCAAGGAAGCTGCCGACGCCGTGGCCCGTGCCATGGGCGTAATCAAGGCCAGCTTGCCAGAGTGCGGCCCGCGCCATCGTGTCGAGTTGCGCGCCGCGCGTGCCTTCGGGGAATACCGCCAGCGCAAGCGCGATGTGGCCCTTTAGCACACGGGTGAAACGGTCCTTCATCTCGGCAGTGGGCGAACCCGGTCCTACCCAGATCGTGCGGGTTACGTCAGTGGTGCCGTCCAGATACTGCCCGCCGCTATCGACCAGATAGATGCTGTTGGGTTCAATCGCGCGGTTGCTCGCCTCGTCAACTTTGTAATGGCAATGCGCGCCATTGGGGCCCGTCGCTGAAATTGTGTCGAACGACAGATCGTGCAGCATTCCGGTATCTTGGCGGAAGGATTTCAACCGCGCCGCAGCGGACAATTCGTCCAGCCCACCTTGATGCGCGGTTTCGCCCATCCAGTGCAGGAAGCGGCTAAGCGCTGCGCCGTCACGCGCCTGTGCCGCACGATGGCCGGCTTGCTCGACATGGTTTTTAACGGCCTTTGGCAAAATTGTCGGGTCGCGTGCTTCGACGAGCGTTGCGCCGCCATCCTTCAGTGCGCCGAATATCGCCGCGACGGCACGATCCGGATCCACGGCGATGCGTTTGCCGTTCATGGCTTTCAATGCAGGGACAAACTCCTCCGGGGTACGCAAGCGCACGGCATTGCCCAAATGCGCACGAACGTCATCGCCGACCTTTTCCGGGGCAACAAACAGGTCTGCCGTGCCATCGGCATGGGCGAGCACGAAGCTGAGCGCCACGGGCGTATTCGCCACATCGGAGCCACGGACATTCAGGAGCCATGCCACCGAATCAAGTGCAGAAATCACCGTGCTGTCCAAAGCATTGGCGGTCAGCCATTCGGCAACCGCCGCGCGTTTTTCGGCGCTGCTTTGTCCGGCAAAACGGTCGTCATGGACCATCAGCTTGGCGTCGCTTTTGCCGGGCTGGTCCGCCCAAACGGCATCAATCGGGTTGCTTTTGACCGCGACCAATTCCGCGCCTTTGGCTTTTAACGCCACGGTCGCGCTTTCGACCCAACCCCTTGTGTGGACCCATGCGTCATAACCGATGCGCGCGCCTGCGGGGGTGTGTTCCTTCAACCAATCAGAAATGCTCGTCTGCGGCACGCCGACATATTGCCAGTTGTTGCCGTCGACCTGCTCGCGCACCTGAAGCGTGTAGCGTCCGTCGGTGAAAATAGCCGCTTCTTCCGACAGAACAACAGCAGAGCCTGCAGACCCGCCAAAGCCCGTAAGCCAGCCAAGGCGTTGCGCATAGTCCCCAACATATTCGGACATATGTTCATCGCAAATCGGGACGACGAATCCGTCGAGCTGATCTTTTTTCAGTTGGACGCGCAAGGCATTAAGGCGGGCTTCGTAGGTGGACATCTTGGACTTCCGTTCATATGGTTGCGCAGACCATATAAGCGAGGAAGTCTTCTCATGAAAGCATTGCTCCCACTCATTGTTGCGATTGCTGCAATATCCTCGCCTGCATTTGCCCAGAAAGACATTATGACTGAAAAAATCGCCGGTGAAATCAAGCCCCCCGTTGCTGAAAAGCGCCCGCATAGTGCCACGTGGCACGGGGTTATAATTACCGATAATTATCACTGGCTACGCGATTCGGGTTATCCGACGATTGATGACAAAGAGATACTCGCGCATCTGAATGCCGAGAACGCCTATTTCGAAGCACAGATGGCGCCGCACGCGCAGCTGACCGAAACCATCTTTCAGGAAATGAAAGGCCGCGTCAAAGAAGACGACAGCTCGGTCCCGCAAAAGGATGGCGACTATATCTATTGGTCAAAATTCGAAGAAGGCGCGCAATATCGCAAGCATTATCGCAAGGCGGTTGCCGGCGGTGCCGATCAGCTCATCCTCGATGAAAATGAACTTGCCAAGGGCAAAGCCTATTTCCGCCTTGGTGCCGCAGAGATCAGCCCCGACGGCAAAATATTGGCGTACGCCTACGACGATAACGGGTCGGAACGGTTTGACCTACATTTCCGCAATCTGGCAACCGGCGAAAAATTGCGCGACATCATCCCCGGCACATTGTCGGGCATTGTCTGGTCATCGGACAGCAAAGGCGTTGTTTACGGCCTCGCCAATGAAAACTGGCGCACCGACAATGCATGGTACCACCGTATCGGCGACGAGCTGACCAAAGCGAAGTTGCTTTATAAAGAACAGGACATCGGCTTTGGTGTCGGTGTCGGCCTGACCGCCCAAGAGGATTGGATTGTCATTGGTACGGGCGACAATGTGACGAGCGAAGTGCGGCTGGTTCCAGCAAGCGACCCCACCGCAACACCGATCATGGTGTCGCCGCGTAAGACGGGACGCCAATATAGCGTCGATGTCCGCGATGGCATGCTGTATGTTTTGACCAACGACGATCATGTGAACTTCCGCGTCGCGACCGCCAGCATGAAAGCGCCGGGCGATTGGAAAACGCTCATCGCCGGGTCTGACCGCCATTATTTGACGGGGCTGTCGCTGTTCAAAAATTTCTACGTCACCGAAGGCCGCATCGATGGCCTCGATCAGGTTGAAATTCGCGATTATGCGGATGCCAACAAGGTGCAGCCGATCAAATTTCCTGAGGCCAGCTATGATGCGGGCCTTGGCGATAACCCCGAATATGATGTGACGAAGCTTCGGCTTGGTTATGAATCGATGGTCACGCCTGACACGGTGTTTGATTATCATCTGGCCGATGGCCGCTTGGAAACATTGAAGGTTCAGGAAATCCCCAGCGGATATGATCCTGCGCAATATGTGACCGAGCGCGTGATGATCACGGCGCGCGATGGTGCGAAGGTGCCGGTGTCCATCCTGACCAAAAAAGGTTTCAAAAAAGACGGCAGCCAGCCGCTGCATCTATATGCCTATGGCGCATATGGTTACGCGATGCCGCCGGGCTTTAGCGCCAATCGTCTCTCGATGGTCGACCGCGGCTTTGCCTATGCCATCGCGCATATTCGCGGCGGCGATGACCTTGGTTATCAATGGTATCTGGATGGAAAGCTGACCAAGCGCACCAACACGTTCAACGACTTTGTCGATGCGGCGAGAGGCCTGATCGATTTGGGCTTCACCAGCAAGGGCAAGGTTACGGCAAGTGGCGGTTCGGCTGGCGGTGAATTGATGGGCGCAGTGGTCAATCAGGCACCCGAATTGTTTGGCGCGGTTGTCAGCCATGTGGCCTTTGTCGATGTGCTCAACACGATGCTCGACAAGGATCTGCCGCTGACGCCGGGCGAATGGCCCGAATGGGGCAACCCGATCACCGACAAGGCCGCTTTCGACTATATCCGCAGCTATAGCCCCTATGACAATGTCGCGGCCAAGGCCTATCCGCCCATGCTCTGGACCGCTGGATTGAATGACCCGCGCGTGACCTATTGGGAGCCTGCAAAGATGGTCGCCAAGCTGCGCGATATGAAGACCGACGACAATGTCCTGCTGCTCAAAACCAACATGGGCGCGGGCCATGGCGGCAAATCTGGACGGTTTGAGCGGTTGCGCGAAAATGCCGAAGAGGCCGCGTTCATCATTTGGCAAATGGGGATGGCATCATCACAAAAGTGACCCCATTCACGCGCATATTTACCGCGCAACCAGATGACATTGACGAGCTTGGCCACGTCAACAACGCCGTCTGGGTGCGGTGGATTCAGGACATGGCGACATCGCATTGGCAGGCGGTTGCCGCGCCTGAACATATCGCGGCCTATTTCTGGGTCGTGACGCGGCATGAAATTGATTATCGCGGGAACATTGCCGCAGGCGAAAGCGTGACGGCCCGGACGTGGATCGAAAGCGAGCCAAAGGGTGCGCAATTTGACCGGCGGGTGGATTTTATCGATGCCGCGGGCAAGGTGATTGTGCGGGCAAATACGACTTGGGCGATGATTGATAAAGCGACCGGCCGATTGGTACGCGTGCGGCCCGAGGTGTCAGCGCCGTTTATGGGCGTTCATCATTAGGTCGCCCGAGGCATAATATGCCGGAATATCGATAGAACGATAGGCGCGTTAAAAATCGACCGCCACGCCCTTCAATTCCCAATCACCATAACGCACGGGGTCCAGTCTTTCCGCATCTGGCTCGGGTTCGCGATCAACCGCTTTCGGTGCCGGCACGGGCGGGCTTTTCGACAAATAATCGGGTGCTTTGACATGTGAAGGGCGCGTGCCCATGAAGCTTCTCCTTCGAAAGCGCGTTCGGTTAACCCCTACATCGGTGCAGATGCACCCGTTTGCAAGGTGAAGCTTGGCTATGGCCTGACATCGAACCGCTCTTCCCTTGTTTGGCGCAGACGCCTAGTGCGCTTTGCATGACTGAAGAAATTTCCGGACTTCCGACCCGCCGCGCCGCATTGCGGCTGCTTGATACCGTCATGCGTATGGGCACACCGTTGGATCAGGCGACGGCAAATGCGACCAAAGGGCTGTCGCCGCCGGACCGCGCGCTCGCCATTGCGATTGCGCAAGAAACGCTGCGCTGGTCGGTTGATCTCGACCAATTGATTGACAGCAAAACCAAACAGCCACTGCCGGACGATGCCAAAGCACGCATGGTATTGCGGCTGGCGCTGGCGCAAATATTGCGGCTGGGCACACCCGCCCATGCCGCGATTGCGACCGCGCTGCCGCTGGTTGATGGCGGGCCACGGCGGCTGGTGCATGGTGTATTGGGATCGCTCTTGCGCGCCGAAGCTACCCTGCCCGATCTGCCGTCGCTGCCAGAGGCAGTGATGATGCGGTGGCATCCGGTATGGGGCGACGAAATGATTGCAGGCGCGCAGGCCGCATTGTCAGAACCGCCGCCGCTTGACCTCGCCTTGCGCGATGCGACGGCCACGCAGGCTTGGGCAGAACGACTGGGCGGCGTCAGCCTCATGCCCGGCCATGTCCGCCTGCCGCGCGGGACCGCTATCGAAGAATTGGATGGCTATGACGAAGGCGCATGGTGGGTGCAGGATCTCGCTGCCAGCCTTCCGGCGCGTCTGCTGGGCAACGGACAGGGCAAAAGGGCCCTCGATTTATGTGCCGCCCCCGGCGGCAAGACCATGCAGCTTTCGGCCGCAGGCTTTACCGTGACCGCGCTGGATAACAGTGCCCGGCGCATGGACCGGCTGATGGCCAATCTGGAACGCACGCAATTAAATGCTGAGCGCGTCAATGCGGACGTCATGGAATGGAAACCGGCGCAGTTGTTCGACGCCATATTGCTGGATGCGCCATGCAGTGCGACGGGCACGATGCGGCGCCATCCCGATGTGCTGCAGCGCATTGACCTGAAAGCGATCAACAATCTGGCCGCGATTCAAAGCGCCATGCTTGACCGTGCGGCGCAATGGTTGAAGCCCGGCGGCACCTTGGTCTTCGCGACCTGTTCACTTGAACCGCATGAGGGCGAGGCGCAGGCAGAGGCGTTTCTTGCGCGGCAGCCGGAATATACGACCTTAATGGCGACCGCGGACGAATTGCCAGCAGGCGTCGTTGCCAATGCACATGGCCATGTCCGCACCATGCCCCCCATGCTTGCCGATCAGGGCGGCCTTGACGGATTTTTCGTGGCGCGGTTCTTGCGGGCTGGTTAAGTTTATCCGATGAAAGTCCCAACACTCACGACCGAACGCCTCTCCATCGAACCCATGACGCGTGCGCATTGGGAAGATTATGCCGCGGCGTGGGCTGACCCGCGTATGACGGCCTTTATTGGTGGCGAGCCGCGCAGCCGCAATACAAGCTGGATGAAAATGCTTCAGGGCATCGGCATGTGGTCGCTGTTCGGCTATGGCTATTGGGCCTTTGTCGAGCGGGAGAGCGGCCGCTTTGTGGGCAATGGCGGGCTGGCGCAATTTGAACGCGGCATCAGCGATCTCGAAGGCTTTCCCGAAGCTGGCTGGGCGTTTACGCCCGATGCCTGGGGAAAGGGTTACGCGACCGAAGCGATGACCGCCATATTTGGCTGGGCAGACGCAACGAACTTGGGCGAAATCCGCTGCATCATCGACCGCGGCAACGCAGCTTCCCATAATGTCGCCGCGAAGCTTGGCTTCACCAAATTTGCGGAGTCACATGATGTCATCGGTGACCTGTTGGTTTACCGCCGTGAGCCGCGCCAAAGCGTGCGATAAGCTGTGTATAACGCCGTCCGCTCGCTTGCCGATGCGCAGTCCAGCGTCTAAACGCAAAATATGACCAGCCCTGTACGCATTGCGCCATCGATTTTGTCCGCTGACTTTGCCCGATTGGGAGAAGAAGTGCGGGCCATTGATGCCGCCGGATGTGACTGGATTCATGTCGATGTCATGGACGGACATTTTGTCCCCAATATCACCATTGGCCCTGCTGTCGTAAAGGCGCTTCGCCCACACAGCGCAAAGCCGTTCGATGTGCATTTGATGATTTCACCCGTCGACCAATATGTGCAAGATTTTGCAGAGGCTGGCGCGGATATCATTTCATTCCATCCCGAAGCCGGGCCGCACCCCCATCGCACCGTGCAGCTGATCAAGTCGCTGGGTAAAATGGCAGGCATCGTGCTCAATCCGCACACCCCGGCCAAAATGCTGGATTATCTTATCGACGACATCGACCTTGTGCTGGTGATGAGCGTCAACCCCGGTTTTGGTGGCCAGAGCTTCATTTCAAGTCAGCTGCGCAAAATTGAAGCCATTCGCAAGATGATCGACAAAACAGGCCGCGATATCCGGTTGGAAGTTGATGGCGGCATCACAACGCAAACGGCGCCACTGGCGATTTCGGCAGGGGCGGACACGTTGGTGGCCGGAACCGCGACCTTCAAGGGTGGCGCGGGCCAATATGCGGCCAACATTCTGGCGCTGAGGGGTGAATGACCGACGGCGATGAAGACGACAATGGGCAACGGCAAACGGCGTTGATCGTCAGGCCCCAAGGCGCGGGCCAAAATCTTCTCGAGCGGCTTTCTCTCGAATTTTACAAGTTAACATGGCGCACGCCGCTGCATAGCGGCAGGCTCACGGGCAAGGTTCCCATGCGCTTGCTCGCGGTGCCGAACGATCCGCTAAAAGGCGATGCCGCGCGCGGGCAGGCGCTGCGCATGGGCAAATTCCATTATCAGGGTTTTGAACAGGCGTTCGACGGGTTGGATTATGACAAGCTCGCGCTTCAGCCGTCGCTGACCGACTATATTCACCGATTTGACTGGCTGCGTGATTTGTCCGCGGCGACCAATCGCGGCGAAGGTGCACCGGTCGCAGCACAGATTGCCGATGCATGGTTGCTGGCCAATGGCATGAAAACGCGCGAGCCGGCATGGCGCGTCGACAATTGTGCGTGGCGCTTGATGAACATGGCAGCGGGATCGCCGTTTCTGCTCAGCAGTGCGGACCCCATTTACCGTGCGCGCGTCATCAATCATTTCGCCCGGGTTGCGCGCCATCTCGATCAAACAGCCCCGCGTGCACAAAGCCATTTCGGCAAGACTGTGGGCTGGGCAGGCGTCGTCGCGGCATCGCTTTTGTTGCCAGAGGGCAAGGTGCGCCGCGCCGTTGGCGAGAACGGCTTGGCTGAATCGCTGCGGGTGACCATTTTCCCGGACGGCGGCGTGGTGTCACGCTCACCTGTTCAGCTGATGGAATTGATCGGCCTGCTCAGCCTGCTCAAGCAATGCTATGCGGCGCGCAGCGAGATGGTGCCTATATTCCTGCTCGAAGCACTCGGGCGGGCCGTGCCAGCGTTGCTTGGTCTCACCCATGCCGATGGCGGCCTTGGGGCGTGGCAAGGGTCAGCGCATATGGGTGCGGAACATATCGACGCTCTGGTGGCGGCCAGCGAAGTGCGCGCACGACCACATCGGCAGGCGCTCGATTGGGGTTACCAGCGTGTGTCTGCGGGCAAGTCCGTGTTGCTGCTGGATGCAGGTCCCCCGCCGCTCGCGCGTCAGTCCGCGTCAGGATGCGCCTCGACGCTTGCGTTTGAATTGTCGCACGGTGGGCAGCGCGTGATTGTAAACTGCGGTGGTGCGGCGCTTGTCGGCGCAACGATACCCGCTGCGTTGGCGCGCGGGCTTCGGACCACGGCGGCGCATTCGACATTATGTGTGAATGACACTAACTCGACTGCCATCCTGCCCGGCGGCCAGCTGGGCAAAGGTGTTGTCGAAGTGGGTCTCGAACGCCGCGATATTGATCAAGCGACGCGTATTGAGGCAAGCCATGACGGTTACGTCCGGACCTTTGGCTATAGTCACACGCGATTGTTGATCCTGCGTTCCGACGGCATGGATCTGCGCGGAGAAGACACGTTGCTTCCGCAGGACAAACCTAAAGAAGGCGTGCCGGTGCATATCCGGTTTCACCTTGGGCCAGAAATCGAAATCGTCGCTTCCGATAGTCCACAAGCGGTGTTTTTGCGGATGGCCGATGGTAGCAATTGGGCATTTATGGCATCTGACGGTCAATTATCTGTGGATGACAGTCTATGGGTTGACCAAAATGGCCGTCCTCACCCCACCCGCCAACTTGTGATTACCACCGACACTGGTACAGGCGGCGTCACCATCGGCTGGCAACTCCGCCATTTAGGATAAATTTATGCAAGACGTCGTCATTAAGCGTGCCCTATTGTCCGTTTCGGACAAAGCGGGACTGGTTGAACTTGGACATGCATTGGCCGCGCGCCATGTCGAACTGGTCTCCACCGGTGGCACCGCCAAAACACTGCGTGATGCAGGGCTTCAGGTGAAGGACATTAGCGAGCTTACAGGTTTTCCCGAAATGATGGACGGCCGCGTCAAAACGCTGCATCCAAAGGTGCATGGCGGATTGCTCGCCGTGCGCGACAATGCCGAACATGCAGCGTCGATGAAGGAACATGACATTGGTGCAATCGACCTTGTCGTCGTGAACCTTTATCCCTTTGCACAAACCGTTGCCAAAGGCGCATCGCGCGATGAAATCATCGAGAATATCGACATTGGCGGGCCGTCGATGGTGCGCAGCGCCGCGAAGAACCATGCGTATGTCACGATCCTTACCGACCCATCCGATTATGACAATCTGATCGCGGAGCTGGAGGAAAGCGGCGGCAAAACCAGCTATGACTTCCGCCGTAAATGTGCGGCCAAAGCCTATTCGGCGACCGCAGCATATGACAGCATGATCAGCCAATGGTTCGCTTTTGCAGATCAGCAGCAGCTGTTCCCCGATATGCTTGCCGTGAACGGAAATCGCGAAACCGAATTGCGCTATGGCGAAAACCCGCATCAGCGCGCGGCACTGTATGTACCCGTCGGCCCGCATGGATCGGGGATTGCCCAAGCCGAACAGGTGCAGGGCAAAGAGCTTTCCTATAACAATTATAACGATGCTGATGCGGCACTGGAACTGGTCAGCGAGTTTCGCGACGGACCGCCTACTGTCGTCATCGTTAAGCATGCTAACCCCTGCGGCGTGGCAACCGGCGAAACCTTAATCGACGCGTACCGCGCGGCGCTCGAGTGCGACAGCGTGTCGGCATTTGGCGGCATTGTTGCGGTTAACCGCCCGCTCGACGGCGCTACTGCGGAAGCCATTACCGAGATATTCACTGAGGTCGTGGCCGCGCCATCGGCGGATGATGCCGCAAAGGCGGTGTTCGCAAAGAAAAAGAATCTGCGGCTTTTGTTGACGGGCGATCTGCCCGATCCAAAGCGTGGCGGCTTGTCGATTAAGCCGATCACGGGCGGGCTTCTGGTGCAGTCACGCGATAACGGCCATGTTGCCGACAGCGATTTTAAGGTTGTGACCAAGCGTGCACCATCGGAGCAGGAATTGGCCGACTGCCGCTTTGCCTGGACCGTGGCCAAGCACGTCAAATCGAACGCAATTGTCTATGCCAAGGATGGCGCAACCGCGGGTATTGGCGCAGGCCAAATGAACCGACGCGACAGCGCGCGGATTGCCGCGATTAAGGCAACCGAAGCCGCCGAAACTTATGGTTGGGCAACGCCGCGTACCGTTGGATCGGCAGTCGCCTCAGATGCGTTTTTCCCGTTTGCCGATGGCTTGCTGGCTGCCGCTGAAGCGGGGGCAACGGCGGTCATTCAACCGGGCGGATCGATGCGGGATGATGAAGTGATCGCCGCTGCCGATGCGGCTGGTCTGGCCATGGTCTTCACCGGAATGCGCCACTTCCGCCATTGATAAAAATAGCGACGCGTCATCCTGAACTTGTTTCAGGATAACGCGCTACGTTTGTTTGCTATCCTGAAACAAGTTCAGGATGACGCCCTCGAGTCAAATTACCCAGCGCGTTTCACGGAACCTTTGTAGTTTCCGTTACCGCCCTTTTTAGGACCGTAGTTCCGCGCTGGCGCGCCGGGATCGCGACGGTTTTCGCTGCGCGCGGCAAATGCACGGTCAGCTGTAGGACGACGGTCACCGCTTGCGGCATTGTCGCTACGTGGACGTGCATCGCGGCCGCCTTCACGGCTGCCGTCACGCGGTCCGATGGCTGGCTGCCATCCACCTTGTGGGGCATGCGTCCGGTTGCGGGTTTCGCCGTTCAAACCAGTGCCGCCATTATTGCCGCCCAATTTCTTGCCAGCATAGTTGGTACGACCGCCACCGGGTTGACCGCCACCGCGGCCGCCACGGGCCTGTTGCGGTTTCTTGTCGGCAACGGGTGGCGGTAATGCGGCAACAGCGGCACGGAAGCCTTCAGGCAAGCCAAGCGTCATGGCGCGCACGCCTGTTAGACGCTCAATATCCTTCATATAGCCACGCTCGTCACCGGCAACGAAGCTCATCGCGATGCCTTCACGGCCGGCGCGCGCGGTACGACCGATGCGGTGCACATATTGTTCAGGCACATTGGGCAGTTCGAAGTTGAACACATGGCTTACGCCGGGAACGTCAATGCCGCGCGCGGCAATATCGGTTGCGACGAGGATTTTGATCTTGCCGTCACGAAATGCCTGCAGCGCAGCCGTACGCTGGCCTTGGCTTTTGTTGCCGTGAATGGCGGCGGATTGGATGCCGGCACCGGCAAGCCCACGCACAACGCGGTCCGCGCCATGCTTGGTACGCGTGAACACAAGTGCACGGTCAATCTCTTCGCTTTGCAACTTGAGCGTCAGCAAGGTTTGCTTTTCGCGTTGTTCGACAAAGGTCACGAATTGCTCAACACGCTCTGCAGTGGTGGACGCAGGTGCGACCGACACACGAACAGGGTTGTTGAGGAAGCGGTTGCCGAGTTCAGCAATCGCCTTTGGCATGGTAGCCGAGAAGAACAATGTCTGACGCTGCTTTGGCAGCAACTGGTCAATACGCTTCAACGCATGGATGAAACCAAGGTCCATCATTTGGTCCGCTTCATCAAGGACGAAGATTTCGACGTCCTTCAACGTGACCGCGCGTTGCTCGATCAAATCGATCAGACGGCCCGGTGTCGCGACCAGAATATCCACGCCGCCAGCAAGACGTTTTTTCTGGCTGAAAATGGGCATGCCGCCAAAGACGCAATCAACTTTGAGGCCAAGGAATTTGCCATAGGTGCGGAAGCTGTCGGCGATCTGTGCCGCAAGTTCGCGGGTTGGCGACAGCACCAGCATACGGCAGCTATATTGCTGACGCGCTTTTGGCTTTGTTGCGAAATGGTGCAGCGATGGCAAAGCAAACGCCGCGGTCTTGCCGGTTCCGGTCTGTGCGATGCCGCACAGATCGCGGCCTTGCAGCAATGGCGGGATCGACTGTTGCTGGATTGGCGTCGGGGTATCATATCCCGCAGCTTCAAGCGCCTTAAGGATAGGTTGGGCAAGGCCCAGGTCTTGGAAAAAAGACATATTTATACTTTCAAATAGTCGTCGCAGCCCCATGATGCAGATCCTTAAAACAGGACCGCACGGGCGCAACAGCAGGTGTTCGGGAGCAGCTTATGCTGACCCGTTGGAAACAACCCTGCGTGATATGGGAAGCCTCTAAGCTTACGCATCTTGTTCGATTGGCGAGGCCACTTGTTGCGGCCCTCACGCTGCCAATACTGCGGCGGTATCGTCCGCTCGCCTCATGCGCTTGGCGGCCTATTGGCTTAACGGGGCAGCAAACGCAAGTTATTTGTGCTTTTGCGCAATAATCAGTCGCGACAGCGCCGTCGAGAATGACCGTCCAGAACGCGCCCTTAAACAACTATGAGGGCATTTCGTTCACAGGTTTCGCAATGCATTAACTACCTTGCGTTCTACCCCAATGAGGCGGAGTTCGAGCCGCTGCCCGTAAAAGGCAAGGGGATCATGGTCTGGCGCGTGCGTTAAAGGTGCATGAAATCGCGGTCGAAGCTTTTGAGATGCGCTCCGCCATCAACGAAGATGATTTGCCCGGTGACGTCTTGCGCTTTCGCCAAATAGACTACGGCATCTGCAACAGCGGATGGCGATGGAAGCGCGCCGAGTGGCATCATGCCCGCTAATCGCACCTCTTGTTCTTCGCTATAGTCATCGGTTGATATGACGAGCCCGGGTGCGACGCCATTATAGCGTGCGCGCCCTGCAAAAGACGCAGCCATGGACCGAACCGACGCCGCGAGCGCTTGCTTGGAGAGCGTATAGCTAATCTGGTCGCGGTGCGGATTGACGACGCGCTGGTCGAGAATATTGACGATTGCTGGCCGCACGTCAGCGCCCGCCGCATCGACAACAGCTTTGGCAAGCAAGAGTGGGGCAAAGAGGTTCAGCCGGAAATGCGCATCCAGCGTTTCGAACGACATCGACTCCCAATCATCCTGCCCAAACATCGCGGCGTTATTCACCAGCAGCTGGGGTGCGCGGCCAAAATGCGTTGTTATGGTGTCAATGAGATGGGCCGGGTCACCGGTGCTCAAATCAAAGGTAAAGCGTTGCCATTCGCTCTCATTTTCTTGCAGCGTCGCCAGAAGCTTTTCTTCTGGCTGTGAATCGAGATGGCTAACCAGTGCCAACGCGTAACCCGCGCCCGCAAGTTTAGATGCGATCTCGGCACCCAGCCGACGCTTGCCGCCTGTAACAATTGCAAGCGGCGCCGTTGTCACTTGCGGCTCCGCGACATTGTGATGCCAATCGATTCATTATCTTCGGCGATGGCGAGTTTCACGATTTTGA
>JBEDET010000053.1:0-15325 GCA_041175505.1 Pseudomonadota bacterium | reverse complement strand
TTACGCATGACCTTATATGAATGGCCGTCGCCTTCGTGGCGAAATACGGCCATCATATAGTCCTGCTCGCTTGTTTTCGCAGGGATATCCACCGGGTCCTGAATGACGCGGCCGTTGCGGCAATATTTCGTGTCATGCGCGATATCGCCCGTTGGCGCGCGCGAGAGTTCTTTCAACTGTACGGGTAAGAAGCCTTTAAGGCTGCTGCACACCACCGACGTTATTTCGTCGGGATTGCTGTCTTTGACGGCTTCAATAAATGGCTGCCAATGTTGTTCCGCCCATGGTGTCAGCTTCGATGTAAAGCGCGGCGGATTGCTGCCCTCGATGAGACGCAGATCGGTATCGAATAACGCCTCTAACGTCAGTGTACCATCCGCGATTGCGGCCTCGGTCAATACTTTTACTTCTTCGGCCTTTTGGCGGGCCAGCTCGACAAATTCGCTATCGCGCTTTGACAAACCGCTGTGCACAATATGGTCAAACATCTTGTTTGCCTGCAATTCCAGACCGCCGATCTGGCTATGCGCACGCACAACAGCCGTAAACATTTCGCCATTGGCCCCTTCGACCGCATCACGAACATTTTGCGAATCGACCAGTCCACGGTGAATTTGTGCGGTGCTGTCCGCAATCTCACGATTGTGATCACCTACCTTGGCAACGACATCGCTCACGCCATAAATGAGCTCTTGAAGGCTCGCAAACTGCTCTTGCGCGGCGCCGCTTGTCGATACACCCTCCTCGATTTCCACGACAAATTTCGCGGCTTCATGCGAAAGCGAGTTCACGGTTCCAGTTATTTCCACCGCAGCGCGCCGCGTATCATGCGCAAGCTTTTTGACTTCCGCTGCCACGACCGCGAATGTCTGCCCAGCGGCACCCGCCTTTTCCGCCTCAATTGCAGCGTTGAGCGCCAGCATGTTGGTCGTGCGCGCAATTGAATCAATTGATTGCGACACCCGCTTCACTTGCTCCATCGCTGCTGCAAAACCAGTGATATGCGAACCAAGGCTCATGATGAGGCTAATGAGTTCGGAAAAGCTCGCCAGCGATAGCTGAACGGTTTCATGCCCCGTTTTCAGCTTTGCGACAGCGGCTTCAGCCAAATTCCTTGCATCTCGGGTCGCCTGCGCAACCTCCGCGATGTCGGCATCTAGTGCTTGCGTCAGCTCGGTCATCTCGCCGTGCCGTGCCTTGAGCCAATCTGCAGATTGTAGCGCCTGTTCGAGCACACCGGCAGCTTCGGCACAGCCAACGGTAACCTCACCGCATATCTGTGCGGTTTCGTGGATCCAGTGATTTTCACTCAATGCGACTTTTCCCATTTTCATGGCATTGGCACCTTGTTCTGTCGTTTGTAACGGGGCCTACCCCAATATGGTTATCACAGAGTTAATCGCCGGTTGTTGACGGCGCGTGCCGAAACAGCCAAAAGCTTTAACTGGTCAATTAAACAGGAGCCTGCCGGTGTTTTTCTCATTCATGGAAGAGTTGCGATCCGCCGGTATATCCGCTTCATTGAAAGAGCATCTTGCGCTTCTCGCCGCTTTGGATGCCGATGTTATCGACCAAAGCCCAGAGGAATTTTATTATTTGGCCCGCGCCACTTTGGTGAAAGACGAAGCGCTTTTGGACCGTTTTGATCAGGTATTTGGTAAGGTTTTCAAAGGCATATTTACAGAATATGGCCAGAACGACGTCGATGTACCCGCCGATTGGTTAAAGGCGATTGCCGAGAAATATCTGTCGCCAGAGGAAATGGCGAAGATCGAAAAAATGGGCAGCTGGGACGAGCTAATGGAGACGCTGAAAAAGCGGCTTGAGGAACAGGAAAAGCGCCACGAAGGCGGCAACAAATGGGTCGGAACCGGCGGCACATCACCTTATGGCAATTCGGGCTATAATCCCGAAGGCGTCCGTATTGGCGGCGAATCCAAGCACAAGCGGGCCGTAAAGGTTTGGGACAAGCGGGAATTCCAGAATCTGGACAACACGCGCGAGCTGGGCACCCGCAACATCAAGATCGCGATGCGCCGGCTGCGCCGCTTTGCCCGCGATGGCGCGGTTGAAGAGCTCGATATCGACGGCACAATCAATGGCACAGCACGTAAAGGCTGGCTGGACATTCAAATGCGCCCCGAACGCCGTAACGCGATCAAGGTGTTGCTGATGTTGGACGTCGGCGGGTCAATGGATCCGTTTATCAAACTTTGCGAAGAACTCTTCAGTGCGGCCACTAGCGAGTTCAAAAACCTGGAATTTTTCTATTTCCACAACTGTCCCTATGAAGGCGTTTGGAAAGACAATAAGCGCAGGTTTAGCGAACGCACACCGATGTGGGATCTGCTGCACAAATTCCCGCATGACTATAAAGTGGTCATGGTCGGCGATGCGTCGATGAGCCCCTATGAAATCACACATCCCGGCGGATCGGTGGAGCATTTCAACGAAGAGTCCGGTGCTGTCTGGATGAACCGGATTACGAACACCTATCCCGCCACGGTCTGGCTTAACCCCGTGCCCGAAAAACAATGGGGCTATTCGCAGTCCACCAAAATCATCAAGGAATTGATGAACGACCGGATGTACCCGCTGACGTTGGAAGGTCTTGACGACGCGATGCGTGAGTTAAGCCGGAAACACGGCCATTAATACAACAGATATTGCGCGCGTTTCTGAAGCCAATCCTGTTCATCGGCTGACGTCATTGCGTCCAGTTGATCGGGCGTGCTGTCGGGTGCATCCACCCATTCACGCAATGCGGGGCCGCCGTTAATCACGTCAATGGCGAGCTTGCCGAATTCATATTCATACGGGAAGTCGCGCCACAGATCATATTCGGGATAGAGCCGCCGGATGGCCTTGAATGCCAATACCTGGATCCGCCACGGTTGGAACGCGTCATGGTCATATGATGGACCTTCTGCGTGGATGTGCACACCATGGCACAGTTGATGCACATGCTTGTGGAATGTCGGTTCGAACCAAATTTCCCGAAGCGTGCAACCATTCAGCCATTGCGGCGCAAAGGCCCGCATTTCGGCGATTACGTCGCGCGCGTTAATGTCCGGCGCACCGAATATCTCCAGCGGACGGGTCGTTCCCCTGCCCTCTGACAATGTTGCCCCTTCAAGCATCACCGTACCCGCATAAGCGCGCGCCATGTTGATGTTGGGTGCATTGGGGCTTGGGTTGATCCATACCCGATCGGCAGGCCAGCCATATCCGGGTGCTGCGTCTGGTTCATAACCCGCCATTTCAATCACGCGGTAATCGACGTCGATCTTGTAATGATCGATAAACCAATGCCCGATCTCACCCAAAGTCATGCCGTGCCGCATGGGCATCGGGCCCGCGCCAACAAAGCTCTCCCATCCCTTTTGCAGCGTCAGCCCTTCTACGGGGCGGCCGGCAGGGTTCGGGCGATCCAATACCCAAACCGATTTGCCATGCGCGGCAGATGCCTCAAGCACATACAGCAGCGTCGTAATAAACGTATAAATCCGGCAACCGAGATCCTGCATATCGATCAGGATGACGTCAAAGGTCTCCATCGACTGGCTGGTAGGGCGCCGCACTTCGCCATAGAGGCTGAATATCGGAATACCGAGGACAGGGTCGGTGAAGTCGGGTGACTCCATCATATTGTCTTGCTTGTCACCCCGAAGGCCATGTTGGGGGCCAAAGGCGGAGGTGACATTGATATCGTCGAGCGCAGCCAGCGCATCCAAGGCGTGCGTCAGGTCTGCTGTCACAGAAGCTGGATGGGCCAGTAACGCGACACGTTTACCCGCCAATGGCTTGCGAAGTTCTGGCTCCGTCAGGAGGCGATCAATTCCAAATTTCATGCCGCGCTTCGTGCCTCCAGTTGCAGGGCAAAGCAATCCTTATGATGAAAATCCGCTTTCCCCGGTGGGTGCGCGAGTGCCCAATAAGCGGTACGTCCGTGCTTGTCCGCGATAACGGCGCTTAACCCGGCCATTACATCCACCGTGCGCAAAGATTCGGGTAGGTCCACGGTGACCGTCATTTCGAATATGCCCTCCCCCGCCGTGCAATTTATGTGCGGCGGCGCGCAGGCAAGCTCCGTCATGCCTTCGCGATACCCGGTAAAGGCATAGGCCGCCCATTGTCCCGACGGCGCGAAGTTGAATTCGACATAGCTGCCGTCATCGGCGCGGCCGCAAAACAGTTCAAAACATGTGTCTTTCCAAAGCTCGTCCGTGCGTTTCGGTTGCGCAGCTTTGGGGAAATGTACCCCGTCGATCAGCCCGTGCAGCGTGTATTTTATGTGCAAACGACCGGCTTCGGCGCGATCAACGTGCACAGCTATAGCGTCGACAAAACCCTTTTCGCTTAATGGATGACATTGCAGCGCCGTTTCCGTCATCGAAATATTGGCCAATGTCGAAACTCCATGCTAGGCGCTAACGCGCTATGACTGCTTATAAATCTGATCTCCTTCGCCAGCTTGATGCACGCGGCTACATCCACCAAACAACCGACGCGGCGGCGCTTGATGCGCTTGCGTCTAAAGAGATTGTTCCGGGATATATCGGCTTCGATGCGACTGCGCCATCGCTTCATGTCGGAAATCTCGTGTCCATCATGTTGCTGCGCAGATTGCAGCAGGCTGGACACAAGCCGGTCGTGGTCATGGGCGGCGGCACGACGCGTATTGGTGATCCGACGGGTAAAGACGAAGTCCGCAAGATGCTGACCGATGAAACCATCGAAGCCAACATATCGTCGATACGCACGGCGTTTGAGCAGTTTTTGACCTTTGGCGATGGCCCGACTGATGCCGTGATGGTCAACAACCATGACTGGCTGGGTCAGCTTGGATATATCGAACTGCTGCAAGAAGTTGGAACGCATTTTACCGTCAACCGGATGCTGACATTTGATTCGGTCAAGCTGCGGCTTGAACGCGAACAGCCCATGACCTTCCTCGAATTCAACTATATGATCTTGCAAGGTTATGACTTCCGTCATCTCAGCAAAACGATGGGCGTCCGTTTGCAAATGGGCGGATCGGACCAATGGGGCAACATCATCAACGGCATGGAATTGGCGCGCCGGATGGATGGTGCAGAGGTGTTCGGCCTGACAACGCCGCTTATCACCAAAGCCGATGGATCGAAAATGGGCAAGTCGGTCTCTGGCGCGGTCTGGCTCAATCGCGAACAGCTGCCTGATTATGATTATTGGCAGTTCTGGCGCAATACAGATGACCGTGATGTCGGCAAGTTCCTGCGCCTTTTCACCGATTTGCCGCTCGACGAAATCGAACGCTTGGAATCGCTTGCGGGCTCCGAAATCAACATCGCCAAGATAGCATTGGCGAACGCAGCAACAGAATTGTGCCGTGGTGCCGAGGCATCTGCGCTTGCCGCTGAAACGGCCCGAAAAACCTTTGAAGAAGGAACGTCAGGCGGGGATTTGCCGACGATTGACGTCAACGCGGAGATTTCGTTGATTGATGCGTTGGTGGCGCTGAATTTTGTGGCTTCCAAAAAAGAAGCGCGCAGAATGATTCAAGGCGGCGGCGCGCGGGTTACCGATGCCGCTGTCACTGACGAAAATGCGATTATTTCTGCGCAATCAGAGCCAGTCAAAATTTCTGCTGGCAAGAAAAAGCACGGCCTCATTCGCTTCGGATAAGTGCGTCGGTAAAATTGTGAAGCGTGGCTTTACCAAATCTTTGGAACTTGGCGGTACGGTGATTATCCAACGTTAATTACCGCACGAGGCCGCAAAATATGGCGCAAGCAGTTCCGAACCCTGATCTGGATTTCCGCATGGCGGCCCGTCACCGTGCGAACCACACCGTCATAGCCGAGAGTAATTTGCGCGGTGACACGCAAATTCACATCATCAACGTCTCCGCGCATGGCTTCATGATTGACGATAATCCTGGCTTCGAACGCGGCGAGCGCGTCGAACTTCGGTTGCCCGTCATTGGTAGAATCGAGGCGCTGGTTATCTGGACGTCTGACAAGCGGGCCGGTTTTCAGTTTGAGCGCGTGTTACGTTTGCCCAATTTTCTTGGGCTGCTTGAAATCATCTCGCCAAAGCTGCGCTAACCGCCGCGAAGCGTCGCCACACCGGCATCTCGTTCAAATAGATATAACGCAACACGGGCAGCCTGCCCCCGCGGGCCATCAAGTCCGCCGTCGCGTTCCAGCAAAAGCCGCGCATCATCTGCCGCAACGCCGATAAGTTCACGCACTTGCTCTGGCGTGGCAACGCGAAACGGGCTGTCGCCCGACTGACGCGTTCCCAGCATTTCGCCGGCACCGCGCAGCTTAAGATCTTCCTCGGCGATACGAAATCCGTCATTGGTCTCGCGCATAAGCGCAAGACGCGCGCGCGCTGTCTCACCAATTTGCGTCGTGCGGACCAGAATACAGACCGATTTCTCTGACCCGCGACCAACGCGCCCGCGCAGCTGATGCAATTGCGCGAGGCCGAAACGATCCGCGGCCTCGATAACCATCAGGCTGGCATTGGGCACATCCACTCCGACTTCGATGACCGTTGTCGCCACCAGCAGCCGTGTCTCACCCGCAACGAAGCGTTCCATAACCGCGTCTTTTTCTGCGCCCCGCATACGCCCGTGCACCAACGCAACCTGCGTTCCAAAGCGTAAGCGGAGCATTTCTGCGCGCTGTTCGGCGGCGGCAAGGTCGCTCTTGTCGCTTTCTTCAACCAACGGGCAAACCCAAAACGCCTGTTTCCCGGCGGCGAGATGGCGCGCAACGCCGTCGATCAATTCAGCAAGCCTGTCCTGCGACATGACGCGTGTTTCAACGGGCGTACGACCGGGCGGAAGCTCATCAAGGATGGAACTGTCCATTTCACCATAAGCCGCAAGCGCGAGGCTGCGCGGGATAGGTGTTGCCGTCATCACCAGCAGATGCGGAACGCCCCTGCCCTTGCGCGATAGCATGAGCCGCTGGGAAACGCCGAAACGATGCTGCTCATCGATAACTGCCACGGCGAGCGATTTATAGGTCACGGCCTCTTGAAAAATCGCATGCGTGCCAACGAGGATGTGGATCGAACCATCCGCCAGCCCCATCAGCGTTGCTTCGCGCAGGCTGCCCTTTTCGCGGCCCGTTAGGATGGCGATATTTACGGGCATCCCCGCCAACAGCTTTTGGAGGCCGGCATAATGTTGGCGCGCCAGAATTTCGGTTGGCGCCAACATCGCCGCCTGCATCCCCGACTCCACTGCACGGAGCAATGCCATGAGCGCAACCATCGTCTTGCCCGCGCCGACATCACCCTGCAGCAAGCGCAACATGGGCCGCGATTGCGCCAAGTCGCCTTCAATTTCGGCAATCGCGCGCTGCTGCGCACCCGTGAGCGCAAATGGCAGTTTCAACAGAGAGATTAAGGAGCCATCACCCGCCACGGGCACGGCCGTACGTTTGTCCATCGCCGCGCGGATAAGCCGCATGGCGAGCTGATTACTGAACAGTTCATCATAGGCCAACCTGTCGCGCACGGACTGGTCATCCCTGCGGTGCACGCTTCCCATCGCCGCCGTCCAGCTGGACCAGTTCCGGCCAGCGACCAGAGTTGGCTCAATCCATTCAGGCAGGTCAGGCACATCCTGCAATGCGGCCCCCGCAAGTTGCCCCATGCGTTTGTTGGTCAGTCCATCTGAGAGCGGATAAATCGGCTCGGCAAGGCCAGGTGACGTATCGCTGTCGACGGGAACGACATGATCGGGGTGCACCATTTGCAATTCATCGCCGTAGCGTTCGAGCTTGCCCGAAATGATCCGTTTCTCTCCAACGGGCAGTTGCTTGCGCGCCCAACCACCATTTCGGCCGAAAAATGTGAGCGTCAGATAGTTTCCGGCGACATCCGACACGAATATCCGCAACGGTGCGCGGGCGTTGTTGCTGTTGCGGTGGTCCATGACTTTGACAGTGACAATGATGTTGCTGCCGACATCGGCGACATCCAGCAGGGAAACCGCCTTGCGATAGGTCCAGTTGGTTGGAAAATGATACAGCACATCCTTAACCCGCTCGAGCCCCAGTCGCTCGAGAGGCTTTGCCAGACCAGGGCCGACGCCTTTCATGGCGCGAACTTCTGCAAATAACGGATTGAGTATATCGGGACGCATGACTAGGGCCGCTTATAACCCGCAAATCAATTCACGCCACCAGCATAAAGGATGCGTTACATGGACGCTGACCCATATCGTCGCAAATTGCATTACCGCGCACATCACCGCGGCACGCGCGAAGCCGACGCCATGGTCGGCGGCTTTTTCGACCAATGCTCCGCCAACTGGGGCGAGGTCGAATATGAATGGTTCGAACGCCTGATTGATGAGGAAGATGTCGACATCATGGCGTGGGCACTCGGCACTGCGCCGCCTGACCCTGCATTTGCGGGGCCATTGATGGACCAACTGATGCAGCTGAATTTCATCACGCTGCCTGAAGGGCTTAGCACCCAAAACCCATGATTGATTTGCAGCGGATCACAACCAGTCGCAACGCTCTGACGCTCGCGTCGGTGCCGCAGGGTTTTGCGCCGCTTCTGCTTGCCGATCTGACACGCGCGGCCAAAGCACGCACGCTGTACATCGCGCCTGATGAAGCGGCCATGCGCGCAATCGCAGACGCTGTGCCGTTTTTTGCGCCAGAACTTGAGATATTAATTCTGCCCGGATGGGATTGCCTGCCCTATGATCGCGCATCGCCCTCCGTTGCGGTCACGTCACAGCGCATGTCGACATTGCAAGCACTTCAGCAGCCTGCAAAAAAGAAGCTATTGGTGGTCACCACCATCGGTGCAGTCATCCAAAAATACGTCACACCCTTCCGCATTCGCCAGACGGGTGAACGCTTGGCCGCTGGCCGCGAAATCAGCCGCGAACGGCTTGCGTCTTTGCTGCAGTCCAATGGCTATTTCCGGGTCGATACCGTGGCCGACGCGGGCGAGTTCGCGATCCGTGGAAGCATTGTCGACCTGTTTCCTGCCGGAAGCGAAGTGGGCCTTCGCCTCGATTTCTTCGGTGACGAAATCGAAAGCATCCGCCGTTTCAATCCGTCGGATCAGCGCAGCATCGACCAGGTCGAACACTTCGATATCTTGCCCGCGGTTGAAGCCCTTATGGACGAAGACGCGATTAAGCGTTTCCGTGTTGGCTACCGCGAACGCTTTGGCGTGACCGCAACGGGCGACCCGCTTTATCAGGCTGTCTCGGAAGGCCGCAGGCTTTCGGGCATGGACCATTGGTTGCCATTGTTCGAAGAGCGCATGGCGACGATCTTTGACCATGTCGGGACCGACGCGCTTGTCATTCGCGACAGTGGCACGATTGCCGCGGGCCAATCGCGGCTAGATTCCATCACCGACTATCACGAAAACCGCGTGAAGGCGCAGGCCGCTGAACCGGGCAGCTATCGCCCCTTGCCACCCGAGATGCTCTATTTAAGCGGCGGCGAGCTCGACCAACTTTTCGACGACAATGCCGCGCATTTGCTAACGCCTTTCGCGCAGCCCGACTCCGCCAGCGTCATTGATTTCGGGATCACTGCAGCGCGGGATTTTGCGCCGGAACGCACGCAGAAAGCCAATGTCTACGAAGCCGTCGCCGCGCATCTGAAATCACTGCACAGTAAGAAAACGAAAACCATCATTGCGAGCTATTCCATCGGCGCACGCGAGCGGCTGAAGGGTTTGCTCACTGATCATGGCGCGCCTTCCATCGTAGATGCGGACGGCTGGCAGCAAGCATTGGGCGCGGCCGCAGGGCGGACGGCAATGGTTGTGTTGCCATTGGACCATGGCTTTTCCACGCCGGACATAGCCGTCTTAAGCGAACAGGATATGCTGGGCGACCGGCTCGTGCGCAGACAAAAGCGCCGTAAATCCGCCGATGCCTTCATGGCCGAACTTGCCGCGCTAACGCCGGGCGATCTGGTGGTGCATCAGGACCATGGTATTGGCCGTTATGAAGGCTTGATTTCGATACCCGTGGGCAACAGCCCCCATGATTGCGTTGCCCTGACTTATTCCGGCGGAGACAAGCTTTATGTCCCCGTTGAGAATATCGATGTCCTGTCACGTTATGGGTCAGACAGCGAGCATGTGTCACTCGACAAGCTGGGCGGTGAGGCATGGCAGCGGCGCAAGTCGAAGCTGAAAGAACGCATCCGCGCAATCGCGGGTGAATTGCTTAAGACGGCTGCCGAACGTGCGCTTCGTCCGGGTTCGATCATTGAAGTCGATGGTCCCGCTTATGCCGGCTTTGTCGACCGTTTCCCTTATGAGGAAACCGAAGATCAGCTGCGCGTGATTGAAGAAGTGCTTCAGGATTTGTCCGCGGGCAAACCCATGGACCGGCTCGTGTGCGGCGATGTCGGGTTTGGAAAAACCGAAGTCGCCATGCGCGCGGCATTTGCAGCGGCGATGGCGGGGCTTCAGGTGGCGGTCATTGCGCCGACGACATTGTTGGCGCGGCAGCATTATTCGAACTTTGCCGAACGTTTCCGTGACCTGCCGTTAAAGCTCGGCCGGCTTTCACGGCTCGTTCCAACCGCCGAAGCCACGCAAACCCGCGAAGCCTTGGCAGATGGCACTTTGGACATCGTGATTGGGACGCATGCCGTTCTTGCAAAGTCGCTTGAATTCAAACGGCTTGGCTTGGTCATTGTTGACGAAGAGCAAAGGTTTGGCGTCAATCATAAAGAGCAGCTGAAAGCGCTGAAGACCGACGTGCACATGCTGACGCTAACGGCCACTCCGATCCCGCGCACGCTGCAAATGGCCATGTCTGGCCTGCGCGAACTGTCGGTCATTCAGACGCCCCCTGTCGACCGTCTGGCGGTGCGTACTTACGTTATGCCGTGGGATCCCGTAGTGCTGCGTGAAGCGTTGCTCCGCGAACATTATCGCGGCGGGCAGAGCTTCTTTGTCGTGCCGCGCATAACGGACCTCACCGAGATCGAAGAATATCTGCGGACTGAAGTGCCTGAAGTGAAATATGTCACCGCCCACGGGCAGATGTCACCGACGCAGGTCGAAGAGCGCATGAGCGCGTTCTATGAAAAGCGCTACGACGTCCTTCTGTCGACGACGATTGTCGAAAGCGGACTGGACATACCGAGCGCGAACACCTTGATCATCCACCGCGCCGACCGCTTTGGCCTTGCCCAATTATATCAGCTGCGCGGGCGCGTCGGGCGTTCGAAAACCCGTGCTTATGCCTATCTGACGCATGAACCAAATCGCGTACTGACCGAAACGGCTGAAAAGCGCCTCAAGGTGCTTGGTGATCTCGATAGCCTTGGTGCAGGATTCCAGCTTGCGAGCCACGATCTCGACATTCGCGGTGCGGGCAACTTGGTGGGCGATGAACAGTCCGGCCATATCAAAGAGGTCGGCTTTGAATTGTACCAATCGATGCTCGAAGAAGCGATCTTGGAAGCGCGTGCGGGCGCGCATGGCCTCGCAAAACCGCGTGGCAGCTTCTCGCCGCAAATCACCATCGATGCGCCAATCCTTATTCCCGAAGATTATGTGCCCGATCTATCGGTCCGCATGGCACTCTATCGCCGTTTGAACGATCTCGAAGAAGGTCAGGACATCGAAGGTTTTGCCGCGGAAATGACGGATCGCTTCGGCCCGATACCGGAGCCAACGCAGAACTTGCTCAAGCTGATCCAGATCAAGCAAAATGCGCTCGTTGCGCAGGTCGCAAAAATTGAGGTTGGCGCGCGTGGTACGTTGGTCAGTTTCCATCAGGACACACCACCCAATGTCTCAGGATTGCTCGCCTATGTCGACAAATTGGGCGAGACCGCAAAGCTGCGTTCCGACAGCAAGCTGGTTATCAATCGCATATGGGGCGACCCCGCAGCGCGGCTCAACGGCTGTTTGCAGCTATCACGCGGCCTTGCAAATCTTGCCCGCCGGCATGGTTCCCCTTCACGACCATAGCCGCGATTAACTTTCCGAACCCTTTCGGCAAATTAATTCAGCTTGGTAGCGCAAGCTTTTCCGCTTACATCGCAAACATGATCGACGGATTTGGACGCAGTATCGACTATTTACGGATATCGGTGACCGACCGTTGCAATTTCCGTTGCACATATTGCATGCCCGAAATGCAGAGCTTTTTGCCGCATCCCGAATTGCTGAGCTATGATGAAATCACGACGCTGGTCGCGCGATTTATAGACCATGGCATTCGCAAAATTCGCCTAACGGGTGGCGAGCCTCTGGTGCGCCGTGACATTGCCGTGCTTATCAACGCCCTTGGGCAGCATGTGAAAAGCGGCGCGCTTGAAGAGTTGACGATGACGACCAACGGCAGCCGGTTGGAACAATTCGCGCCCATCCTTGCCGGCGCTGGCATGAAGCGTATCAATGTAAGCTTGGATACACTCGACCCGGATCAGTTTAAGACGATCAGCCGTGGGGGAGATCTCGACACAGTATTGAATGGCATTCACGCGGCCAAAGCCAATGGCCTCGCCATCAAAATCAATATGGTTGCCTTAAAGGGCGAAAATGAAGACGCGCTCATGTCCATGGTGGCGTTTTGTGCGGAGCATGGATTTGATCTCACCCTTATTGAGACCATGCCGCTGGGAACCGGCGTATCGGAACGCGAAGCGCAATATATCTCGCTCGACGCCTTCACGGCGCCCATCCGCCAACATTATGACCTGCATCCGCTGGCGCATAAAAGCGCCGGCCCTGCACGATATTGGCGCGTGGATCCATTGGGTCTGCGCTTGGGCCTTATCACGCCAATGAGCCAGAATTTCTGCGACCATTGCAACCGCATCCGTCTTACCACCGATGGCAAAATCTACATGTGCCTTGGGTCGGAACTGCACGTCGATTTGCGCAAAGCATTGCGCGAAGGCGTGCCTTCCGACGTCGACCATTTGCTTCAGACTGCTTTGCGGCTTAAACCCCAACGCCATGAATTCGAAAACCAATTCGCGCAGCCTGACTTGAGGTTAAAGCGACATATGAATGCAACAGGTGGATGACCCAATATACGCAACTTGCGATAATCTCGTCAGCGACGCCGCAGGCGCGCGAGGCCGAAGCACAGCTTCGTGAAGTCCATGACTTTGTGTCACTGGATAGCGCCGACGCCGTAATCGTCCTTGGCGGCGATGGCCACATGCTGCAGGTTTTGCATCAATTGTTGGAAAGCCGCCGCGACATTCCTGCCTACGGCATGAACTTGGGCACAATCGGCTTCCTGATGAACAGCTGGAATCTGCATGACCTGCACGCGCGGCTGCAACGTGCGAAGTCCTTCTCGGTTCGTCCCCTGACGGCGGATATCACAACCGTCAGTGGTCAGAAGTTTACATTGCCCGCAATCAACGAAGTGTCTTTGCTGCGTGAAACCCGGCAAGCGGCCAAGCTAGAGATTTCTGTCAATGGACGGGCGGTGATCCCCGAACTTATCAGTGACGGCATATTGGTATCCACGCCCGCTGGTTCGACCGCCTATAACCTTTCTGCAAACGGCCCCATCTTGCCGCTGGATTCGTCGTTGCTGGCGCTGACGCCCATCAGCCCCTTTCGGCCCCGCCGTTGGAAGGGTGCCATTCTTCCAGACCGCTATGTCATCAAAATCAACATATTGGAGGCAAGTAAACGCCCCGTCAGCGCGGTTGCCGACCAGCGCGAGATCCGCGATATTGCGCAAGTAGAAGTGGCGTTAGACCGCAATCGATCACTCACGCTTTTGTTCGATCCCGAACATGCACTGGATGATCGCATTGCAATGGAACAATTTATTGTCTGAACTGGCAATGGGCGCTTGCCAAATGCGAAAAAGCGCTGCTATAGGCGCGCCTCTGCCCGAGCATATCGGGCTGTTCCCTGGTAGCTCAGTGGTAGAGCAGTTGACTGTTAATCAATTGGTCGGGGGTTCGAATCCCTCCCGGGGAGCCATTTTTTCTGAATGGCGCACAAATCCTGAAAGTCTACGTTTTCCGATAGCTTAACCACCCGCAAGGGTACACTGGCGATCGGTAATCTTGCGAATGTTATAGTGAAAATCGAACTCGCTGGTACAGCGACCACGGAAGACTTGGCGTCTATGGTGATAGGGTGAGCCGAACGGTCCACATTGTAAACAATTAGGGGCCGGAGTAGAGGCTGCTTTGTAAAATATTTAGTTTTCGATCGAACGAGCCCTAGAAACACTGGGTTTCATTTAACTTCAAATTTGAACCCAAACTTTCGCTTGCAGTATAAATCTTCCAAGTATCTGCCTGTTTCTGTGATTCTGCAGTATGATGTATTTAAGAAAACCTGAGATACTCGGGGGCACATACCTCCTGCCAAAGCAGATGAGAAAAAGGTTGTTTTTTCTATAGACTTACCGCCTGAGATTGCAGGCGCAAAACCGATGTACCTACTTCCGACCGTTAACCCATCTTCGTTTACCATGAAAACGGTACCCGATACCTCAAGTGTGTTGCTATGTTTATTTTCCAATAGCATTTCGATCTCACATCCGCCGTCGGAGTTCATCCGCAACGTTGCGCGATTTATTTCAAAAGGCATTGTTACCGGCTGCGCCTGAGTCATTTGTGCTGTTAAAGAAAGAAGCAGCAGCGACGATTTAATTATAAGATTCATATTTACTCAATTGCTAAATCACGCAGTTAATTCAAAACTTACACACCGGCTTCAAAAGCCGCGAATTGCATCGTAAGGTGTATAGTCGGGCTTCAGTTGGAAAAAGCACGTTGATTTACTTTCTGCGCCATAACCGTTTTTGCCCAGCCATTCGATTGCAACTTTGACGCTGCCTAACGAACCATCTTCTCCGCCATAAAGGAACATACTGAACGGAACATAAGAGAGCTGGTTTTTTGCTCCCAACTTACAACTGAAATCCGATAAGTTGGCGATCCACATCAGTTTGTTCGCTGGTATGATGGCCTTCGCCTCGTCAGTCGCCAAAAATTTGACTCGGACAATCTGTTCGTAACCATTCTGAGCCAAGAAATAATTCTTCGCATAAGACACTGCATACTCTCGCTCCGGTGCGCTTTGTTTTGCACGCGCGGCGGGCTTAGCAACAACTGCGCCGCTGGAAAGCAACGCGAACAACCCCAACAATATTGCAACTCTTTTACGCATTCACCCCTCCGCTATTTAATGCTGCACTCGGCATCATCCGAATTAGCATCACCACATCGACCTGAGGGCCAATTTGTTGTCAACGTCGAAAGAAGCCAAAATGGTTGCGACCACGTTGCTTTCGCCGTCCAAAGTCATTGAAACCGATCCCGGCAAGCGAGAA
>JBEDET010000052.1:0-15598 GCA_041175505.1 Pseudomonadota bacterium | reverse complement strand
CCGTGCTGGTCATCATGAAAGACCGGAATGTTCATCCGTTCTTTCAACGTCTGTTCAATGATGAAGCAATCAGGCGCGGCGATATCTTCCAGATTGATACCGCCAAAGGTCGGTTCAAGAAGTTCGACCGCGTCAATGAAACGCTGCGCATCTTCGGTCTTCACCTCGATATCGATCGAGTCGACGTCGGCGAAGCGTTTGAACAGCACCGCCTTGCCTTCCATCACGGGCTTGGATGCCAATGCACCCAAATTGCCCATGCCAAGGATCGCTGTACCATTTGAGATAACGGCGACGAGATTACCCTTGGCAGTATAATCATAGGCCGTTGCCGGGTCGTCATAAATGGCCTGCACCGGCACCGCGACACCCGGTGAATATGCGAGCGACAAATCGCGTTGTGTGGCCATGGGCTTGGTTGCCACGATTTCGATTTTCCCCGGGCGGCCCTGGGAATGGAAATCCAATGCTTCCTGAGCTGTAATCTGGACGTCGCTATCGTTCATTTTTGGCCCTGACCGTATTTTATCATTTAAACTGCCCTAACGCGGTGGTGCCGCTAGGGCAAGCATTGCCCCGCAGGAACGGCTCCGCTATCGCGTTGCCCATGACGGGGACAATGAAAGCGACAACGGGACCGACACCAATGATGGTGCAGTATCTCGGGCTGAAGGCAAAGGCCGAGGATTGCCTGTTGTTCTACCGTATGGGTGACTTTTTCGAGCTATTTTTTGATGATGCGCGCGCTGCCGCTGCAACGCTGGATATCGCGCTGACATCGCGCGGCGAACATGATGGCAGACCCATTCCGATGTGCGGCGTGCCCGTGCATGCAGCGGAAGGCTATCTGGCGCGGTTGATTAAGGCAGGGCACCGCGTCGCGATTGCCGAGCAAACCGAAAGCCCCGAAGATGCCAAGGCGCGCGGCGGTTCGAAAACATTGGTGGCGCGCGACATCGTCCGGTTTGTGACGGCAGGTACGCTGACGGAGGACAGCTTGCTGGACAGCTGGACTTCGAACATGCTCGTCGCGGTCGCGCCGGTGGGTGACGAATATGGTCTTGCGGCGGCGGATATCTCGACAGGCTATTTCGAACTCGTCACCGTTGCGGCGAGCGCCCTTGAAGCGGAGCTTGCTCGCCTTTCCGCAAGCGAACTTGTCGTTCCGGATGGTTTGGCACAACAGTTTATAGGCGCAATCATTCGCCCGCGCGCGGACTTTGAAAGCATCGTCGGCGGCGATTTGCTGAAACAGCATTTTGCCCTTTCAACCTTGGATGCCATCGGTGCGGTCACGCGTGCTGAGCAGGCTGCAGCTGGCGGGCTCATCGCCTATCTGGCGCATGTCGGGCAGGGCAATATGCCCTTCCTTAAGCTGCCTGTCCGGCGTGAAGTGCATGCCCATTTGCTGATTGACCAAGCAACGCGCGATAGCCTTGAAATCAGCGCAGCGAATAAAGGCGCACGCGCTGGATCATTATTGGCCGAGGTTGACCGCACGATAACGGGTGCCGGCGCACGCCAGCTGGCGTCAGACCTGTCTGCGCCGCTGATGGACCAGAATATCATCGAGGCGCGCTTGTCGCTGGTGCAGTGGTTCCATGACGCGCCGTTGACCCGCGATGCCGTCCGGTCTGCTTTGCGGCAATTGCCCGATATTGCCCGCGCATTGGGCCGTGTTGTGGCTGGACGCGGTAGTCCCCGTGACTTGGGACAAATTCGCGATGGGTTGGATGCCGCGCGTCACCTGCGTGAGCGATTGGGCGCCATGGCCGACCGCCCTACATTGCTCGACCAATTGCTACCGATGTTGGATGGCCACGGCCATATGGTGGACGTCCTCAGCCGTGCGCTTGTCACCTCCCCGCCCACCGATACGGCGCAGGGCGGCTATATCGCCGAAGGCTATGATGCGGCGCTGGATGTGCTGCGTTCGGCTGGCCGCGACGGACGGCAGGCAATTGCCCAACTGGAGGCGCGCTATCGCGATTCGACCGGCGTGGCTGCGCTGAAGATCCGGCATAATGCCGTTCTGGGATATTTTGTCGAAGTACCCGCAAAGCATGGCGATGCGCTCATGGCGGCTGGGTCAGGCTTTGCGCACCGGCAAACGATGGCTGGCGCGGTCCGTTTCAATTCGCCTGAGCTTCATGAAGAGGCCATGCGCATCACACAGGCCAGCGGACATGCCTTGGCTGCTGAAGCCGCGCATTTGGAAGAGCTGACCGCGATTGTGCTCACCCGCCGCGATGCCATCGCGGCCAGCGCCGACGCCTTGGCGCGGATTGATGTATCGGCGGCGCTTGGCGAACGGGCAGCAGAGGGCAATTGGTGCCGCCCCTCCTTTGTCAGTCACCCATGCCTTGAAATCGAAGGCGGCCGACATCCGGTGGTCGAAAGCGCACTCGCGAAATCGGGTGACCGGTTCATCGCCAATGATTGCAAGCTGTCGCCCGATAAACGGCTGTGGTTGGTGAGCGGCCCCAATATGGGCGGTAAATCAACCTTCCTGCGGCAGAATGCGTTGATCGTTTTGCTGGCACAGGCGGGCAGCTATGTTCCCGCGACATCGGCAAAGCTTGGGCTTGTTGACCGCCTTTTCAGCCGCGTGGGCGCATCGGATAATCTTGCGCGCGGTCGGTCGACCTTCATGGTCGAAATGGTCGAAACGGCGGCCATTCTTGCGCAGGCAACGGAACGCAGCTTTGTGATTTTGGACGAGGTTGGACGCGGCACATCGACCTATGACGGCCTTGCCATTGCATGGGCGGTTGTCGAAGGCATTCACGAAACCAATCGCTGCCGCTGCCTATTCGCCACGCACTATCACGAACTGACCCGGCTCTCGGACAGCCTTGACGCGCTGTCGCTGCACCATGTCCGTGCCAAGGAGTATAAGGGCGACCTCGTCTTGCTCCACGAGCTTGGCGATGGCCCCGCCGACCGCAGTTACGGTATCGCGGTGGCAAAGCTTGCCGGGCTTCCGCCGCAAGTCGTGTCGCGGGCAAAGACCGTGCTGGAGAAGCTCGAAAAAGGGCGTGCGGAAACAGGCGGCTTGGCCGCGGGGCTGGGCGACCTGCCATTGTTCAGCGCCGCGCTCGACGCTGCCGAAGCCAAGGTCGATGCCTTGCGTGAAAAGCTGACTGGCCTTGATATCGACGCGCTTAGCCCGCGGGCGGCGCTTGATCTGCTCTATGAATTAAAGCGGGCAGCTGGCGAAAATTAATTAGCCCAAAGACAAGAACAAACCGGCCAGCGCCGCGCTCATCAGGTTTGATAACGATCCGGCAGCAAGCGCCTTCAAGCCCAGCTTGGCAATCATCGGCCGCTGGTTTGGCGCAAGGCTTCCCGTCACGGCCATTTGAATGGCAATCGAGCTGAAATTGGCAAATCCGCACAAGGCGAAGGTCACGATACCGACGGTCGGTGCGGAAAGTTCTTTCAAGGCGCCCAAATCAATGAAGGCGACAAATTCGTTCAGAACGATTTTGGTGCCGAACAAGCCGCCGGCCTGAATCGCTTCATGCCACGGCACGCCCAAAAGGAACATGACGGGTGCAAAGGCATAGCCGACAATTTGTTGGAAACTCAGGTCCGGCTGACCAAACCAGCCGCCGATGCCGCCCAATATGCCGTTGGCCAGAGCAACCAAGGCAACGAAAGCCAGGACCATCGCGCCGACCGCGACTGCCAGCTTAACGCCGGTTTGTGCACCCTGCGCAGCGGCCATGATGATGTTGGCGGGTTTTTCTTCGCTATCATCATGCACCATGACCGGTTCATCATCAGGGTGCGGGTTCGCCAGCGCGGGATCACCTTCGGCAAGCGCCACCGCTGGCACGTCGGGCATCATCAGTTTCGCCATCAAAATGCCGCCCGGTGCGGACATGAATGCCGCGGCGAGCAGATAATCGATGCGGATACCCATGGAAGCGTAAGCGGCCAATATCGTGCCGGCGACGCCCGCCATACCAACGGTCATGACGCAGAAAAGCTGTTCGGGTTTCAAATTGGCCAGATAGGGGCGGATGACCAGCGGTGATTCTGACTGGCCCACGAAAATATTGGCGGCCGCGCACAGGCTTTCGACTTTTGAAATGCCGGTAATCTTCTGCAAACCGCCACCGATCCAGCGGATGACATATTGCATGATGCCCAGATAATAGAGGATCGAAATGAGCGACGCGAAGAAGATGATGACGGGGAGCGCAGCAATTGCAAAGCTGTTGCCGCCGATTTCGGGCGAGGCGAGCGGGCCAAAAATGAACTGCGTGCCCTTCGCCGAATAGCCGAGCAGGTTCGAAACGCCGGTAGATGCGGCATTGAGCGCGACCTTACCCCATGAGGTGTAGAGAACGAGGGCAGCGATGCTGGCCTGCAAGGCAAAGGCTGCGCCAACCACGCGGAACTTGATGGCGCGCCGGTTTGACGAGAGCAAAATGGCGATCGCGAGAATCAGGGCCATCCCTGCAACGCTCAATAAAATATGCATAAAGTCCCCACCCCTGATGTAGTGCCGCGATACCTAGCGCCATCGTTGGCCTTGCGCCAATAAAATTAGACGCTAGTCAGTTTCACATGACTAAACAGACCACATTACGCGCGACCGAGGGAGGTATCCCGAAATCGCTTTTCATGTTCTCAATCATTTACGGCGGCATGGTGTGCATTGCTGGCGTGCTTGGGAATAAACAAGTTTCTCTGGGGCCGCTGGCGGTAGAAGCGGGCATCTTTCCGTTTCTTTTGCTGGTCATCCTTTCCAGCGCGGTAGCGGCCTTGCACGGCAAGATTATTGCGGACCGATTGGTCAAATATGGCTTTATTCCATTGATTGCGTCGATATTGCTCGCATTGCTTGTGCTTTCATTGCCCCCGTCACCGAAGATGGATGGCAAATATCTCGATGCGTTCAACACCATGATGGGTCAGACGCCGCGTATTTGGGTCGCAGGTATCGTCGCATATGGCGTGTCGCAAATGCTCAACGTCTATCTGTTCGATCGCTTGAAAAACACCGTAGGTAAATATGTCGCATTGCGCGGCGCCATCGCCGCGGTGCTATCGCAGATCATTGATACCTTATTGTTCGTAAGCATTGCCTTTTATGGTGTGTTTCCGATCACGGACCTTCTGCTCGGCCAAATGCTGGCCAAGGTCGTGTTGAGCATGATCATGGTGCCATTGCTCATCACTTTCTTTGTCAGCTACGGCCATAGGCTGGACGGCACGGACCCCAAGGCAGTTGGTTCGCATGACGATTAATCCCGCCAACCTAGCCAAAGCAGAAACGCTTACCGAAGCTTTGCCCTATTTGCAGCGTTATGCGGGCAAGACATTTGTCGTAAAATATGGCGGCCATGCGATGGGCGATGCCGGTCTGGCGCGCGATTTCGCGGACGATGTTGTGCTTTTAAAAGCCGTCGGTATTAACCCAGTCGTCGTCCATGGCGGCGGGCCGCAAATCGGTGATATGCTCAAAAAATTGGGTGTGGAAAGCCAGTTTGTCGATGGTTTGCGCGTCACCGATGCTGAAACCGCGAAGATCGCTGAAATGGTACTTTCGGGCGCGATCAACAAAGAACTGGTAGGCTGGATCAACGCGGCGGGCGGCAAGGCGCTTGGCATATCCGGCAAGGACGGCGGCTTTGTTACCGCAACGAAGGTTCAGCGGACGCAGAAAGACCCAGACAGCCATATCGAACGCAATATCGATTTGGGTTTTGTCGGCGAACCGACGATGGTCGACCGCAGCGTCATTGATACGATCAGCGCCGCGGGCATGATTCCAGTCATTGCGCCCATCGGTGTTGGCGCAGACGGGCATACGTACAACATTAACGCCGACACAATGGCGGGCGCAGTGGCGAGTGCGCTTGGCGCATCGCGGTTGTTCCTTTTGACCGATGTTGCGGGCGTGCTCGACAAATCGGGCGCGCTGCTGACCGATCTGGATCCCGCGGCGATTGCCAAGCTGCAAAGCGATGGCACGATTAGCGGGGGCATGATTCCCAAAATCCAGACCTGCGTTGATGCAGTGGAATCGGGCGTTGATGCAGCGGTCATCCTCGACGGGCGCACGAGCCATGCGATGTTGATCGAAATGTTCACTGTGAAGGGTGCAGGCACGCTTATTCATAAGTGATATAGGCTATTGCTGTTTTAGGGTGTTGATACAGCGCCTTGGCTCGGCTAATTGCCAACGCCAGACCTATCCGGAGAATATCATGCTTCTCGCGCTCATTTCCATTATTGGCTATCTGATGACGATCCTGTCGACGGTGGTCATCGTTCAGTTCATTTTGAGCCTACTCATCGCGTTTAACGTCGTCAGCCTTTCGAACAATATCGTCGCGTCAATCTGGCAAGCACTCAATGTCATTCTTGACCCGTTTTTGAGGCCGATACGCAAAATCCTGCCCGACACCGGCATGATTGATTTTTCGCCAATGGTGTTGCTGATCGGGCTGCGCATTCTGCAGATGCTTCTGGCGGGCCTTGCCAGTGATATCTCAATGGCGGGCATGTGAGCACGGCTATGATCATTGACGGCAAAGCCTTTGCAGCCAATTTGCGCCAACGGATCGCAGCTTTAGTCCCTGCCTTTGTAACCAAAACCGGCAGAAGCCCCGGTCTCGCGGTTGTGCTGGTGGGCGAAGACCCCGCAAGCCAAGTCTATGTCGGGTCGAAGAAAAAGGCGACTGTCGAAGCGGGAATGGAAAGCTTTGAACATAAGTTGTCGGCTTCGGTTTCGCAGGATGAACTGATCGCATTGGTCGAAACACTCAATGCTGATCCCGCTGTTGATGGCATTCTGGTGCAGCTGCCCTTGCCAGCGCATATGGACGACAAGGCGGTCATTGCCGCGATTGATCCCGCCAAGGATGTTGACGGGTTCCATGTGGTCAATGCAGGGCGACTTGCGGTGGGTGAGGATGCTTTTGTGCCCTGCACGCCTTTGGGCTGCCTGATGCTCTTAAAAGACCATATGGGCGATTTGTCCGGTAAAAACGCTGTCGTGATTGGACGTTCCAACATTGTTGGCAAACCAATGGCGCAGTTGTTGCTCGCGGAAAATTGCACCGTCACCATTGCGCATAGCCGCACGCAGGATTTGCCCGATGTGGTGCGGCGCGCGGATATTGTTGTCGCAGCCGTCGGCCGCGCTGAAATGGTAACCGGCGACTGGTTGAAACCGGGCGCAGTGGTCATCGATGTCGGCATCAACCGCCTTGCGCCCGCTGATGGGCAAAGCAAGGGCCGGCTGGTCGGCGACGTTGCCTTTGATGATGCCCTCCGTCATGCTGGCGCGATCACACCTGTGCCGGGCGGCGTTGGCCCCATGACTATTGCCTGCTTGTTGCGCAACACTCTGGTCGCCGCGCATCGCCGTGCAGGGATCGCTGTGCCAGAAGGTATATGACGTCATGAAACCCGTTTTCGCCCTGATACTTGTTGCGGCGTTGACGGGTTGTGCCTCTGACCCGAGTCCCGAGTTTCGCACGTTCCAACCCAAGATTGCCAATCCAAGTGCGATTATCGCTGCGGACATCGGGTTTAACCAGCTTGCCCAACAAAAGGGCCAATGGACGGCATTTCGTGAAACGGCTGCAAAGGATGCGGTGATGTTTGTGCCGCAACCTGTGGCCGCGTCTGAATGGTTAAAGGGCAAGGCCGATCCTGTAGCGTCGGTGAAGTGGCAACCGCATAAGGCATTCATGTCGTGCGACGGCAAAACCGGCGTCACGACGGGTGCATGGCAGCGGCCCGATGGCTCGACTGGTTATTTCACCACCGTGTGGGAATTTGTCGAAACGAACAATCGCGGCGATGGCGAATGGAAATGGGTGCTGGATCATGGCGACGCCCTGACCGCGCCGCGCATGCCGAAGGAAATGATTGAGACCAAGGTCGCGAGCTGCAAAGGCCGTGCGCCCGCGATGCTGGTGGCGCCACCCGAGGGCGCGAAAATGCAGATCGGTTATGCGCGGGATCAGTCACTGAGCTATAGTTGGGTCGTGCACCCAAATGGCGCGCGGACCATTGAAATCAAACTGTGGAACGGTGAAGCGACGGAGACCGTGGTTACCGATCAGGTTGCTGCTGAGTTATGATGGACCTATTCCTCTCGGCCTTCATCACATTTTTCGTGGTGATCGATCCTCCGGGATGCGCGCCAATTTATGCGAGCTTGACCAAAGGCGCAAATGCCGCGCAGCGCCGCAATATGGCGTTTCGTGCGGTCATCGTCGCGTCGGGCATATTGCTGGTATTTGCGTTGTTTGGCGAACAGTTGCTGTCGGCATTGCACATTGAATTGAACAGCTTCCGAATCGCTGGCGGCATCATGCTGTTTCTCATCGCCATCGACATGGTTTTTGAAAAGCGCACGGAACGCCGGGAAGAACGCGCGCAGAAAATTATCGACACGCCCGAAATCGAAGACGTCTCAGTCTTCCCCATGGCCATGCCGATGATTGCGGGACCTGGTTCGATCGCATCGGTCATGCTGTTGATGTCGCAAAATAGCGGCATTGATCGCGCCGGCGTGGTCCTTGGCGCGCTTGCCACCGTGCTGGTGCTCACCTTGTTCGCGCTTCTGGCCGCTGGTCCGATCATGCGCGTGCTGGGCGCAAATGCAGAGGCTGTCATCACACGCCTTCTTGGCGTGCTCCTCGGCGCACTTGCGGCGCAGTTTGTTATTGATGGATTGCGCGCAAGCTTCGCCGGCTGATTATTGCAGCGTTACCCGATCGTCCGATCCGTCATGCCGTCCGAAAAAGTGCATCAATTGCACGATCGTATCTGCGCGGTCTGACAAGCCCCGTGCCTCCAACAATGCCTGTTTTGCGGCATAGTCAAATGGCGCGATTTGGGCGATGGCGTTGACCAACGAATAATCATCCAGCTGCGACACTGCGCTCCAATCGACACTATAGCCCTGCGCTTCGGCAAAGCGGCGCGATTCGATTTCGAGTGAGGCCCGTTCCGCCAGCGATAGGGCGTCGCCAATTTCGTCTTCCTCCCAAAGCTCGGCTTCGACCTGCCGAAAGCTGGTGGTGACATTGAGCTCACTCACGATCGAAAAGCGCTGCACGCCTTCCAGAATGATATTGTACCTGCCATCGTCGAGCGCCTCCACATCGTGGATGCGGGCAAGACAGCCGACGGTGAACAGCGGCGGGTTGGTGCCCTGTCCCTTTGGCTGGATCATGCCGATTTTGCGGTCACGCGCCAGCGAATCGCCGACAAGGTCACGGTAGCGTGGTTCAAAAATATGCAGGGGCAATTGCATGCCCGGAAAAATAATGGCCCCAGTAAGTGGGAAAATCGAGATACGGCGCGTGGTCATCCGAACAAGATCGCAGACAATTTGCGGCGTGTTGCCGACACCCATGGGTCCTCAAGGCCAATGACGGCAAAAATTTCCAAAAGCCGCGCCTTTGCCGCGCCTTCATTCCATTCGCGGTCGGCGGCAATGATATGCAGCAACGCGTCGGCTGCGCCATCGCGATCACCGGCGGCCATTAACGCATTTGCGAGATCAAGCCGTGCTTGATGGTCTTCAGGTGCTGCATCCACGGCTGCTTTCAAACCTGCCAGTTCTTCGGGCGGGACAGCGGCGGCGGCAATGCTCAATATCGATCCCGCCTTTTCCAGCGCAGGATCGGCGCGCAGTTCGTCGCTCAAGCTATCATAAACCGCCTGCGCCTCTTCCAGACGGCCAATAGCGGCCAGAGTCCGGATAAGGCCTGACAACGCCCCGGGATGCTCCGGCGATATCGTCAGCGCCTCTGCAAACAGCCCATAAGCCTGCTCAGCATCGTCATGCGCCAAAAGATCTTCTGCAGCCTCAATCAGCGGCAAGAGGGCAGCTGTGGGGTCATCCGCAACTAGCCCTGCCGATATCGGCAATTTCTCAAGCAACTGGTCCAGCATTTGCTTCAACTGCGGCTCTGTGCGTGCTGGCGACAGGTCCGCAACGGGCTGTCCCTGAAAAATGGCATAGACGGTGGGAATCGAACGCACCTGAAACTGCGACGCGATGAACTTATTTTCGTCTACATTGACCTTGGCCAAAACGACGCCGCGATCTGCATATTCTGCGGCAACCTTTTCCAATATTGGCGTCAATTGCTTGCATGGGCCGCACCATTCGGCCCAGAAATCCAGAATCACCAATTTGTCCATCGACGGCGTAACTACGTCGTTACGGAATTGCTCAACGGCTTTTTGCTCGTCGGTGGTAAGGCCCATCGTCGCCACTGCATTCTCCATTCCACAGGATTCGTTTCGTCCCTATGTGGGCAAAGAGACAGGTTTCACAATAGAGGCATTACCCCAGTTTTCGTAAAAAGCCGATATTTGGGGCTTGCGGGGGAATATACCCCATGCTAACGGCGCGCCTCACCCGTCAGGATTTAAAGAACCTGACCGCCAGAGCGGGCGTAGCTCAGGGGTAGAGCACAACCTTGCCAAGGTTGGGGTCGAGGGTTCGAATCCCTTCGCCCGCTCCAATGATTTCAATGACTTAGGTGATATCGGCTTTGCTGCTCAAAGCGGGCTTGCAGCCTGCGTTTTAATCAGCGTTCTGATTAGAACGCCCGCGTAAAAATCTTGGAAATTCAGTGTTTAAGTCGGCCTGGGATGCGGCATTGCCGGTTTGCGCGATTGGCACTGCGCTCGTCATGGTGTTCAGCTCGCTCCTAAAAACGGATGAGCGACGATCATCCGTAACGCTTTGGGACCGGTCCGCACAATCCCAAACCCCCACAAAAGTCCTAATTGCCCGGGAAGAGTCGTTGGCGTCGAACACCATTTGCCAGCGTTCCAATTGGAACAGCTTGCCCTGTCGGAAAGCCTAATCGACTTTCGTACTTTTTAATCAGGTTATTGCATTCTTCCGGTCAACGCAGTTGCCGATTTTAATGCATCGCCGAACTTACAGCCATACGTAAGGCACATGCACAAGCGACTTAGCTTGGCACGAACTCAATCTGATTTGCAGCCGCGCCGGACATGATGAAGCCAATGGGCCGTTCCGTTTCTTCCTGCAGATGGGCGATAATGCTGGCTGTGCGCGCGAGCAGGGAAATGCCTTTCAGGGCAGCGAGCGGAAAGCCCACATCCAGCATGACCGCAGGGATCGCGCCATTGACATTGATGGGTAGTGGTCGGCCAATCGCATCAGGTAAAACATCACGGATGGCATAAAGCATACCGATATGCTTACCGACAATCCCATGTTCTTCGGCAAGACGAAGTAATAGATTAGCGCGCGGGTCGCCTTCTGAATGCTGTGGATGGCCGAATCCGGGAATCGCTTTTTTCTCAGCGCGTAGCGCGACGATTTTTTCTTTGGCAATGTCTGATGCGTTTGTGCCTGCGGCTTCGGTCGCTTCGACGCATTCAGCGTAAAAACGTCCGGCGACTTCTGCACTGCCCAAGACGACGCTGCCACAACCCAACAGACCCGCTGCCACGGCACCATGAAATGCTTCAGGCGCTGCTGCATAGGTCATCCGTGATGCGACGACGCTTGGCACCAGACCATGCTCGGCAATCGCTGCGAGCACTGCATTGCAAAAGAACAGCTGGGTCGGCGTAGGCAGGGTTCCTGTCACCAACATCCAGAAGTAGCTGGTGAAATCGATCTTGCCGATGACCTCTTCGCACAAATCCATGCCGCGCACGTTGATGCTGTGCGCATCCGATGTGCAGATAGAGGTGAAAGGTGCGTCCTGTTTGCCAATGCGCATAATTGCTCCATATTTCGAATTTCGAAGTTGATTTCGTTATTCGAAGTTTCTACGATGAAGTCAAGTCTGGAGACACAAAATGGCGAAGCCGCTCAACAATATCACTGTTCTCGAAATGGGAACATTTATCACTGGGCCTGCGGCCGGAATGTTGCTCGCTGACTTGGGCGCGACCGTCATCAAGATTGAGCAGCCCAAGGTTGGCGATCCGTTCCGTGCCTTCCGCGGCGCATTATACAGTCCGCATTTCCAAACATACAACCGGAACAAGAAGAGCATTACGCTCGATACACGGCTGTCCGAAGACTTGGCGGTATTCGATGCGTTGTTGGCGGACGCAGATGTCTTCATTCAAAACTTTCGTCCCGGCGTTGCCGACAAGATTGGCGTTTCGCCGTCGCGATTGCAGGGATTGAACCCGCGGTTGATCTATGCGTCTATTTCGGGCTTCGGCAATGAAGGCCCGGACCGTGATCGACCCGCTTTCGACACCGTGGCGCAAGCGGTTAGTGGGTTTTTGCGTTTGCTTGTGAACCCCGTGCATCGCCGCGTCGTTGGCCCGGCGCTTGCGGACTCGTTGACCGGTTTCTATGCCGCTTATGGCGTATTGGCGGCGTTGTACGAACGTGAACGGACAGGCAAAGGCCGTCTGGTGGAAACGTCGATGTTTGAATCGATGGCGCACTTCAATCTTGATGACTTCACGCATTACTTTTCCGACAATCAGATCATGGGGCCATATAGCCGCCCCAACGTGTCGCAGTCTTATGTGTTTGAATGTGCCGACGGCGCCTGGATCGCGTTGCACATGTCATCGCCGCCCAAATTCTGGGAAAATCTGGCGACGGCGGTTGGCCAGCCCGACATGCTCTCGCTTCCTATGTTTGAAAGCCGTGAGGCACGCATCGCCAATTACGAAAATGTAATTGGCTTCTTGGCGCCGATCTTCAAGACACGAGATCGCCAGACATGGTGCGATATGCTGCGTGAATTGGAAGTGCCGCATGCGCCGGTTAACACGTCGCAAGAAGCGATTGAATCCGAGCAAGCAAAAGCGCTGCAGCTTTGCGTGGAAGATCCCAATGGCCCGCATGGTGTGTTCCGGACGATTAGATCGCCCGTGACTTTTGACGGCGAACGTGCTCTTGAAGTGACCGCTCCGCCAGTGCTGGGCGCGCATGATGAAGAGCTGGTGGCGCCGCTGCGAAGGACATTGGAAAGGTCGGATTAATGGCTAAAATCGAGAAAGACCCTGAGTATCTCTCGACGCTCGAGCGTGGTCTTTCCGTTTTGCGGGCTTTTGACGACCAGCATCCCGAAATGCGTTTGAGCGAGGTCGCTGCGGTGACTGGCCTTAGCCCCGCCGTTGCCCGGCGCTGTCTTAATACCCTTGTCGCTTTGGGATATGTTGCCCAGCATGATCGCAGCTTCCTGCTGAAACCCGAAGTTTTGGCGTTCGGTTCTGCCTTTCATTCGTCGATGCATCTTGAACAGGTGGTTGTCCCCGCCTTGCAGTCGCTGCGCGATGATACGGGTGACAGCGCGTCGATCGTTTCGCTCGCGGGTAAGGACATTTTGTACCTCGCGCATGTATCGACCAACCGGCGTATCCGCTTGGGGGTAAATGTCGGCACGCGCTTTCCTGCGCATGCCACGTCGATGGGCAAGGCGATATTGGCGTTCTTGTCGGACAGCGAGATTGCTGCATTTCTGGCGACCGCACCATTTGACAAATTTACCGAACACACGGTGACGACAGCGGACGCCATGCGCGAACGGCTTCAGCTCATCCGGGCGCGTGGATATGACTCTGCCTTTGACGAGCTTGATTTTGGTATCGTGTCGGTGGCTGTGCCGGTGTTTGATTCATCGCGGCGTGCGATTGCCGCTGTGAACTGTTCGACATCAACGACTCGCATATCCCAAGAAGAGCTGATTCAGTCCCGACTACCGCTGCTCCGCGAAGCCGCGGCAGAGATTGAATCCGCGCTTCGCAGATTTCCGTCGTTGGCCACCGCTTTACAAGCCGATTCAGCCATTTAAATATTCGCATATCGAACTTGACTTCGATTTTCGAACGAATTAGAACCACGTGATACGCTTCGGTGATAGAAGGCGTTCGACATAATCCGGGGAGGATGAAGAATGGCATTTCAGTCTGCAAAATGGGCTTCGGCGGCCTTAGTAACTTTGATGGCGTCGGCTGCGACGGTACCAAGCATCGCATACGCACAAGACGCGGCTGCTGAAGAAGCACCTAAAGAAATCGTGGTCAGCGCACTTCGCCGCGATCAAAATTTGCAGGACGTGCCAGCAGCGGTCACCGCCTTCAGCGCAGAAGCCATCGAGAATGCAGGCATTGAAAAGCCGCTCGACTTCATCAACCTGACGTCAAACGTCAATTTGGTGGAAACACAGAATTCCGGCAACGCGTTCATCATTATCCGCGGTATCACGCAGGCACGTAACAGTGAGCCATCGGTTGCTGTCGTTATCGACGGCGTTCAGCAGGTGAACCCTGCTGCATTCAACCAAGAGCTGGTTGATATTGCGCAAATCGAAGTTCTCAAGGGGCCTCAGGGTGGTCTTTATGGACGCAACGCAATCGGCGGTGCGATCATCATCACCAGCCAGAAGCCAACTGACGAATTCTCCGGCAGCATCAAGGCTGGCATCGACAACGGCTTTGGCTGGAACGTCCGTGCAGGCATCAGCGGCCCTCTCTCCGACACTGTAAAGTATCGCATGTCGGGATCGTACCGCGATACCAAGGGTTATCTGCCCAACACATTCCTGAAGGAAGATGCCGACCCTGTTAAGGACCTGTCGCTGCGCGGCAACCTGCTGTTCGAACCAGGCAATGGCTGGACCGCTGACTTGCGTGCATCTTATGCAAAGCTCGAAACACAGGCGCTCTATTTCAACATCGTCAACGACGTGAATGATGTCAGCCTGCCGATCCGCGTGAACAACCGCGGCATCAACAACCGCGATATTGTGAACGTTGCGGCGAAGTTCGCTTATGAGGGCGACGGCTTCACGGCAACGTCGATTACCTCTTATGACACCGTTAAGGAAATCCTGACCGGCGACGCATTTGACTTCCGTCCGGTCACTGAATCCTTCTTGTACCGTCCAGCCAATTCGCCTTTCGGCTTTGGTCTGGGTTACGGTATCGATATTGCACAAAGCCAATATCTGGACGTTAAGGCCGTCAGCCAGGAAATCCGTATTGAGTCGCCAAAGAACGACAAATTGTTCTGGATGTTCGGTGGCTATTTCATCGATACACAGCGTTTCATTTCGACCGGAAATCTGGTCGATTTTGGCCAAGGTGTGTTCCCGGTTTACCGCACGCCTTCCATCAACCCAGCAAGCCCGCAACAGACGTTCCTTGCCGACAGCCAGAATAACTTCGCATGGGCTGTATTCGGGAATTTGGGTTATGAATTCTCCGACCAGTTCCGCGTCGATGCATCGCTGCGTTATGACCGTGACAAGCGCGTAAATACGACACTTACGCCAAGTGGATATTTGCCAAACGTTCCCGGTTTTCCGCAGGGTGCGACGGGCGAAAAGCGTCGCGCGACGTTTGACGATCTTCAGCCGAAGGTAACGTTGACCTATCAGCCAACCGACGACGTAACATTGTACGGCGGATACAGCCGTGGGTTCCGTTCAGGCGGCTTTAACCAGACCGGCGTTGGTGGTGTCGCCAGCAGCAACGGCATCGTTGGCGTTTCGGATATCTTTAAAGACGAAACCGCAACAACGTTTGAAGCAGGGGTGAAAACCCGTTTGCTGGATCGCAAGCTGACTTTGAACGCAGCGGTGTATTCGAC
>JBEDET010000051.1:0-15689 GCA_041175505.1 Pseudomonadota bacterium | reverse complement strand
GCGCTGAAACTTGGTTTGCGCGGTTTAGGCTATGATACCGTAGATGGTGGCATTTAGTCACCATGCCGGGAAAAATATTTCGTCATCCCGAACTTGTTTCGGGATAACAAACAACGGTGGCATGTTATCCTGAAACAAGTTCAGGATGACGAGACCGTGATTGAAACGAAGTAGCCGCTTTTTTTCGGACGTTCATGTGCAGTCAAGCCTTCGTTCCGTTATGAGGATTGTAATGCGCAAATTTACTCAATCGCTCGCTTTGGCAGCCCTGCTGCTGTCCACCTCTGCTTACGCACAAAATGTTGCGCCTACCGCATCTGTCGCGGCAAAGGCGGCCAAAGTTCCGTGGCTGTATGAAGGCAGCGATGTACCGGTCGACGACAGCTGGACCTTTGGTGTCTTGCCCAATGGGCTGCGCTATGCGGTGAAGAAAAATGATGTGCCTGCGGGGCAGGTGTCCATCCGCGTGCGAATTGATGCAGGCGCGTTGCACGAAAATAATGATGAGCAAGGCTTTGCCCATCTCATCGAGCATCTGTCCTTCCGTGGATCAACTTTTGTGCCCGATGGCGAGGCCAAGCGCATTTGGCAAAGGTTCGGTGTCACCTTTGGCAGCGACAGCAATGCGCAAACAACCCCGACGCAGACGGTCTATAAGCTAGACCTGCCCAATGCGACGCCCGAAAAGCTGGACGAGTCGGTCAAAATCATTTCGGGCATGATCCGCAATCCGCGTATCTCGCCCAATGCCTTGAACGCCGAACGCGCCATTGTCCTTGCCGAGCTGCGCGAAAATAGCGGCGCGCAAATGGTCTATAGCGATGCCCTGCGTCAGCACGCGTTTCAGGGGCAGCGGCTGGCAAACCGGTCGACGATCGGCACGCCTGAAACATTGCAGGCGTCTGACGCCTTACGTTTGAGTGCATTTCATGACCGCTGGTATCGGCCCGAAAATGCAGTCGTCGTGATGGCTGGCGATATGGAGCCCGCGCAGCTCGCCAATCTGGTGCAGAAATATTTCAACGACTGGAAAGGGAAGGGCGCCCGCGCGCCTGAGCCCGCCTTTGGCGACCCAACGCCCCAAGGCACACCAACGCGCGTGCTGATTGAGCCAACATTGCCCACCACCGTCAGCATTGCGTATCTGCGCCCATGGCGGAAGGTGGATGACACTATTGCGTATAATGAGCAGTTGTTGATTGACGCACTTGCGCTTCAGATCATCAACCGCAGGCTTGAGGTGCAGGCGCGCAGCGGCGGCAATTATCTGTTCGCGGAAATCGCGCAGGAAGATATTTCGCGCACCGCGGATACGACTTTGGTGTCCGTCACCCCGGTGGGTGATAAATGGGAAGCGGCAACGCGCGACGTCCGCGCCGTCATCGCCGATGCCGTCGCCACGCCACCATCGGTTGCGGATATCGAGCGTGAGAAAACGCTATTCGGAAATGCGTTGCGCACAATGCTCGACAGCTATCCGTTTGAAGCCGCCGCCAAGCAAGCGGACGATATCGTCAATGCGGTGGATATTCGGGAAACGGTCGCCGCGCCCAAAACGGTTGTTCAGGTCTATGAAGGCATGAAGGACAAGTTCACGCCGCAACGGCTGCTGGCGTCGACCCAAAAGCTTTTCATGGCCGATGCGACCCGGTTGATGCTGTCTTCACCCGCGCCGATAGCGGATGCAGACAATCGTGCGCTCGCTGCATTGAACGCCGTGGTATCGGCAAATACGACTGCGCGATTGTCCGAAAACACCCTTGGCTTTGCCGCGTTGCCGAAGCTTGGCGCACCCGGCAAACTCGTGACCGAAGACACGGTCTCGCGGCTGCAGATGACCCGGCTTGAGCTGTCGAATGGCGTGCGGGCTTTGCTATACCCGAACAAGGCAGAAAGCGGTCAGATCCGCGTGCTCGTCCGTTTTGGTCGGGGCTATCAAGCCGTTACCCCTGACAATGGCAGCTTGCTGTGGGCAGGGCCGATCGTCTTGCCGGAAAATGGCATTGGCAAGCTCAAGCGGACGGAAATTGACCAGATGGTCAATGGGCGACGGATAGAACTCAACTTCTCCATTGATGATGATGCGTTCCAATTTGGTGCAAATACGCGGCCTGACGACCTTGCGGATCAGTTGACGTTAATCGCCACAAAGATCGAGCATCCCGGTTGGGACCCAGCGCCTGTTGAACGGGCAAAGGCACTCGCGAAGTCTGGTTATGCGAGTTTCGAAATGTCTGCGACCTCGGTGTTGCAGCGCGATCTGGAATATTTGCTGCGCAACAATGATCCACGCTGGAAAGCCGCGGCACCGGCGGACGTTGCGAAAGTCGATGCCGCAAAGTTCGAAGCATATTGGAAGCCATTGTTGGCGCAGGGGCCCGTTGAGGTTCTGCTCTTTGGAGATTTCGACAAGGCAGCGGCTGTTGCTGCGTTGGAAAAAAGCTTTGGCGCGTTGTCGCCGCGCGCACCTTTGTCGGTCGCCGCGGCAGCGCGCGATGTCCGGTTCCCAGCCCCGACCGCGACCCCCATAAGGCTGACGCATCGCGGTGCGCCTGATCAGGCCGCAGCGGTGATGGCATGGCCCACGGGCGGCGGAATTGCCGGCATCAGCGAAGGACGGCAGCTGGAAACATTAGCCGCGATTTTTCGTGACCGGCTGTTTGAGAAATTCCGTGCGGAGCAGGCCGCAAGCTATAGTCCCGACATGGCGGCCAATTGGCCCGTTGATTTCAACAGCGGCGGATATTTGATGGCTTATACGCAGGTCAAACCAACCGACGTGGACCGCTTTTTTGCGTTCGCGGATTCGGTTGCCGCGGATTTGATCGCCAATCCCGTGAGCGCCGATGAACTGCAACGTGCCGTTGAACCGACGAAGCAAGCCATTGAGCGCGCGGCGTCAGGCAACACATTCTGGTTGAACCAGCTAAAGGGATCGACATATGATCCTGAACGCTTCGCGGCATTGGGGTCGCTGTACAGTGATTATAACAGCGTGACGCCCGAGATCTTGCAAGCACTGGCGAAGCGCTATTTCGTCAAGGACAAGGCTTGGAAGCTTGTGGTTGCACCACAGTCGTCGAATGCAGGCGACCCAACCTCGCGCTAACGCTCCTCCTATCCTTACAATCCGCTTAGGCCAAAAGCGTCAAAGCACATATTTCGATAGGTCGGTATCCTTGGCGATGCCCGATAGCTGCTTGCGCACATAGTCCGCGTCGATCAGGATTACGTCACCTTTGCGGTCTTCCGCATCGAAACTGATGTCTTCCAGCAGCTTTTCCATAACCGTTTGCAGCCGCCGTGCGCCGATATTCTCAACGGTTGAATTCACGTCCACCGCAATGCGCGCGATGGCATCAATCGCATCGTCGCTAAATTCGAGCGTGACCTCTTCAGTCGCCAGTAACGCCGTATATTGCTGCGGCAAATTGGCGCGGGTTTCCGAAAGGATACGGACGAAGTCGGCATGCACCAATGCGCGCAATTCAACACGGATGGGCAGACGGCCCTGCAATTCAGGCAGCATGTCGCTTGGCTTTGAAATGTGGAATGCGCCTGATGCGATAAACAGCACATGGTCGGTTTTCATGGGGCCATATTTGGTGGCCACCGTGGTGCCTTCGATCAGCGGCAGCAGGTCGCGCTGGACGCCTTCACGGCTGACTGAACCGCCGCCCCGCGTATCGGACACCGCAATCTTGTCAATTTCGTCGAGGAAGACGATGCCATTCGCTTCCGCATCGGCCAAAGCCGCGCGGTTGACGTCGTCTTGGTCAAGACGCTTTTCGGATTCTTCCTCGACCAGCTTGTTCCAAGCGTCGGGGACCTTCATTTTGCGGCGTTTCAGATTGTCTTTGCCAAAGGCTTTGCCCATCATTTCGCCAAGGTTGATCATGCCGACATTGCCGCCCATGCCGGGAATTTCCATAGGCGTGGTTGGGCTGTCCGATACTTCAATCTCGATTTCGACATCATCCATGTGGCGATCACGAATGCGCTGGCGAAATGCTTCGCGCGTGGCTTCGCTTGCGGTATCACCCGCCAACGGCTTCAGAATGCGTTCCATCGCGGCGGCTTCGGCGGCCTCACGCACATGTTCGCGGCGGCGTTCTTTCTCAAGACGCACAGCCTCTTCAGCCAAGTCACGGGCGATCTGCTCAACGTCCCGACCGACATAGCCAACTTCCGTGAACTTGGTTGCTTCGACCTTGATAAACGGCGCATCCGCAAGCTTGGCAAGGCGGCGCGAAATCTCGGTCTTGCCGCAACCCGTGGGGCCAATCATCAGTATGTTTTTTGGCGTCACTTCATCGCGTAAATCGGCGCCGAGACGCTGGCGACGCCAGCGATTGCGCAGCGCCACCGCGACCGCACGTTTCGCGTCGGCCTGGCCAATAATATGTTCGTCGAGAGCGGCCACAATGGCTTTGGGTGTCAGAGCGTTTTTCATTACTGCCTAAATGGGAAGTTGCTGGAACCGTTCAAGTGACGGCCCGTTTATGCGGCGCTGTCCAACGTCTCAACGGTCAGTTGATCGTTGGTATACACGCAGATTTCAGCCGCGATTTTCATGGCGTGACGTGCCATTTTTTCGGCATCTGCCTCATAATCCGCGAGCGCCCGTGCTGCGGACAACGCGTAATTTCCGCCAGACCCAATCGCCGCAATGCCATCATTGGGCTCAAGCACATCGCCATTGCCCGTGAGGATCAATGTCACCTCTTTGTCTGCGACAATCATCATGGCTTCCAAATTGCGAAGATATTTATCGGTGCGCCAATCTTTGGCCAATTCCACCGCAGCGCGCATCAATTGGCCGCGATGCTGCTCCAGCTTGCGCTCAAGCCGCTCGAACAGTGTAAATGCATCGGCGGTTGCGCCGGCAAAGCCACCAATGACCGATCCGTCATGCAACTGACGGACCTTCTTGGCATTGGGCTTCATGACCGTTTGGCCCATGGAGACTTGGCCATCACCAGCGATGACGACTTTGCCGTTTTTGCGCACAGACAATATGGTTGTACCGTACCAAGTGGACGGATTTCCGTGAGAGTGATTTTCCATATTTTGGATATGGGTCGATTGACGCCAAAGCGCAAGAGAGGGCTTAGCCGCCTTGAATATCTGTCAGGCGGCGTTCCCATGCGAGCGCATGCTGGACGATTTGGTCCAGATTGTCGTAGCGCGGTTCCCAACCAAAGCGGTCCTTGATTGCCCGATTGTCAGAAATCAGCGAGTCAGGATCTCCGGCGCGTCGACCCTCCATTTTGCGGTGCAATTTTTTGTTGGTCACGCGGTCGACGGCGTCGAGAACCTGCATGACCGAATAGCCATGGCCGTATCCGCAATTGAGCGTGTGGCTCCGTTCGGGGTCGGCTACCAATGCTTCAAGCGCGATGACGTGCGCCGCCGCAAGGTCGCTGACATGGATGTAATCGCGTACGCCCGTCCCGTCTTCAGTGGCATAGTCGGTGCCGAAAACGCTGACGCTTTCCCGCTTGCCAAGGGCAGCCTCAACCGCGATTTTTAGTAAATGTGTCGCCCCGATAGTGGACTGCCCCGTGCGTGCAAGCGGATCGGCACCCGCGACATTAAAGTAACGCAGCGCGCAATAGTTGAAATCATGCGCCGCCGCGACATCGCGCAACATCATTTCAGTCATCAATTTCGATGTTCCGTACGGATTGATGGGCTGTGTCGCCATATCTTCACGCACCGGGCTGTTTTCGGGAATGCCATATGTCGCCGCGGTCGACGAAAAAATCATATGTTTGACGCCGGTTGAAATGGCTGTCTCAATCAAACTGCGGCTTTTGGCAGTGTTGTTGTTGTAATATTTGAGCGGGTTCTCAACAGATTCGGGCACAACCACTGATCCCGCAAAGTGCATGATGGCGTCGATATGTTCATCGCGAATGATGCTGTCGACCAGCTCTGAATCGCTGATGTCACCATGGAAGAATCCGGCGTCTTCAGCCACGGCCCAGCGGAAGCCAGTTACCAGATTATCGATAACAATAGGGCGATGACCCGCGTCGATTAAAGCGAGCACGGCGTGGCTGCCAATATATCCAGCGCCTCCAGTAACCAAGACGTTGAGCTTTTGTACCATGGTCGCATTTCCCATTATTGCTATTGCCGACACGTGCGGAACCCGTGCCATTCCTTAATGTGCCTCTATTTTCCGGACTGTTGCATTTTTCATTCAATACTGCGAACCATTTTGGATGGCCATGTTTCTTCAAAATCATGCTGCGGTTGGTTGCGGTAACGGCGGTATTCCTTGCGCGTAGCGGTGCACCAGATGACGAGCGGTGTTTTGCCAGCGACGAACGTTTCTGAGATGATCGGGGCGATCGAAGCGGCTGCGCATGGCGGGGCCGTCATGTATTTTGCGCCCGAAATGTCGATAATGATCAACCGAAGGCGCGACGAAGCGCGCTTGCACATATGTGAAGAGGCGCAGACAGAATCGATCGAACACATCGCTGAAGTTGCATTGCGCAATAACATATGGGTTCACTTGGGATCTATTCCGGTGGTGCATGGTGCCGGACCACAACTCGCAAACCGCAGCATCGTCATCTCGGCCAATGGCGAAATTATCGCGCGCTATGACAAAATCCACTTATTTGATGTGGATTTGAAATCTGGTGAAAGTTGGCGCGAGTCTTCTGCCTATGTGGGCGGCGAAACCCCCGTAATCGTGGACACGCCGTTGGGACGAATGGGGCTGGCGGTTTGCTACGATATGCGTTTTCCAGACTTGTTCAGCGCTTACGCAAAGGGGGGCGTCGATATCATCACGCTGCCGTCCGCCTTTACAGTGCCGACCGGCGCGGCGCACTGGCACGCGTTGCTGCGGGCACGGGCGATTGAAAGCGAATGTTTTGTGATTGCAGCAGCGCAATGCGGGGCACATGAAGATGGCCGTGAGACATACGGCCATTCACTTGTGGTCGATCCTTGGGGAGAGGTCGTCCTTGATATGGGAACCACCCCGGGACTCGCTTTTGTTGATTTGAATCTCGATAAGATCGCGGAAGTTCGGCAGCAAATTCCCGTGCATCAAAACCGCCGTGCAATCGCCGAACCCAGATTTTGTGAATAGAATGACCGCGAGCATTTCGGAATGAGCATCTTTACCCTGATGAATTGGCAAGACCATTTTTGGACAGCATTGTCCGCGGCGTCGGCATTGCTGGTGCTGGTTAGCAGTGTTGCGGACCGGCGGCGCCATAAACGGACAAAACTTGATCAAGTCGGTATAATGCCCTGGACCGGCATTACAGTATTTTCCGTGCTGATTACGGTATTGGCCGCCGCGTTGGCGATTAAAGGGCTTTAGGTCCTGACCCTAGCCGAGGCACGCCTCAAGGAATGGCTGATCAAATCCGAACTGCCGTGCCTTTTCCAGCGTATAGGGACGAACGCCACCCGCGACCCACTCTCCGTGGATTTTGCCGTCAGCGTCTTCGTCGCGATATTCAAATTTGAACAGGTCCTGCGTAACGATGACGTCGCCTTCCATCCCGATGACTTCCGTAATCTGGGTGGTGCGACGTGAACCATCGCGCAAACGCTTTACCTGAACGATAAGGTCGACTGATTCCGCAATCTGTCGCGAAATGGCTTCCTTGGGTATTTTGATGTCGCCCATCATGATCATATTTTCCATACGACCCAAGCATTCGCGCGGGTTGTTGGCGTGGAGCGTACACATGGATCCATCATGACCGGTGTTCATTGCGGCGAGGAGGTCGAAACACTCCGCGCCACGAATTTCGCCCAAGATGATCCGGTCAGGGCGCATACGCAGTGCGTTCTTCACAAGGTCACCGATGGTAATAGCGCCATCGCCTTCCAAGTTCGGAGGGCGCGTTTCAAGCGGGAGCCAGTGCGGCTGTTGCAGCCGAAGTTCGGCGGCATCTTCAATCGTCAAAACGCGCTCGCCCGGGTCAATCATTTTGGACAAAGCGTTCAGCATTGTCGTTTTACCCGACCCCGTACCGCCTGAAATGACGATATTCATCCGGCTGGCCCCGGCAATCTTCAATGCCGTTGCCATCGGTTCGCTCATCGAACCAAAGCCCTTCAACATGTCGATTGTGATTGGCTTTTCGGAAAATTTACGAATGGAAATGGCGGTGCCGCGCAGCGACAGCGGGGGAACAATGACGTTCACGCGGCTCCCGTCTTTCAGTCGGGCGTCGGCCAAAGGCGTGGTCTGGTCAACGCGGCGACCGACTTGGTTCACGATGCGCTGCGCGATCTGGAACAAATGTTCTTCGTCACGAAACTGGATCGGCGCAATCTGCAACTTTCCCTTTTTTTCGATATAGGTCTGCAACGGGCCATTAACCATGATATCGGTAATGTCCGGATCGCTGAGCAACTCTTCAAGCGGACCAAAGCCGAGCAGTTCGTCGACGAGCACTTTTTCCAAAGCAAATTGTTCGCGGCGGTTAAGCGTCAGCTTGAGTTCGGCCAGCACTTCAAGAATGATGGGGCGGAATTCTTCGGTCAGCTCTTCTTTATTCAGCGATGCCGCCGCTTCGGGGTCCACACGCTCCAAAAGGCGCGGGAGAACCTGTTCTTTGATTTTATGTACCGAAGCTTCAAAGCCTTGGGGACCTTCATCGACTGGTGCCGCGTTGTTTGCACGGTCTGACAGGCGCGACATGGCTTCCTGCATGGCGGTCTGTGGACCGCCGTTGCTGCCGCCGGGTAAGTTTGCCGTTTCAATGGGTGGAAATTGTTCGCCACCGCCCGTCGTTTGCGGGTAATCTGGCTGTTGCGTAATCGGGGGGCCGCCACCGGTCATGGGGCGCGCCACGCCAAATGATGAGCGCCCTACAGACAAGCCTGGTTTCTTCCCAAATGCGCTCACGTCATCCCGCTCCGATATTCTATGGACTAAGGATTTCTGGCTACCGACAAATGGTGAATAAATCGGTAACAGTTTGCTTTTCTTGGGTTGCCCGACAAAGATTTCTGCCGCTTTGCATTCATGGCAAACACTTTTAAGAGAACGCGGTAATCGAAGGAAATCCAGTGCCTGCATCGTCGGCCCGTTCGGGTCTTTTATATGCCGTTTGCGGCTTTGCTCTGTTGTCTTTGGGCGATGCGGTTATCAAATCGATTGCCGGCGCATGGCCCGGTACTGCTGTGGCGGCGCTGCGCTATTCGATCGGTGCGCTGGGCTTGGGTACGTTGCTTTACCTCAAGGAAGGCAGGCAGGGATTTGCTTTGCCCATGCCCAAAGTTCAGATCCTGCGTGGATTTGCGGTGGCGATGGCAACCATCTGTTTCTTTTTGTCGATCTTCGTCATGCCCTTGGCTGAGGCTACGGCAATTGGTTTTACAAGCCCGATGATCACGGCGGTCTTGAGCGCCATTTTTCTGCACGAACGGACGAATGTGACCAAATGGATGGCCACATTTATTGCGTTTGGCGGGGTTCTTCTCATCATGCGGCCCAATGTTGCCGAACTGGGTTGGGTTGCTTTGTTGCCGTTGGCAGCGGCGATGTCGATGGCGCTTTTGATGATTGGCAATCGCGCCGTCGCTGGGGCAGGGACACCGATTTTGATGCAATTTCTGGTCGCGTCGCTTGCCGTGCCATTCATCCTGACCGCAGCGATTTTGGGTCATTTTTCGGGCGTTGCGACATTGCATATCGGCATGCCGGACTGGACCATCGTGGCGCGCTGTGCCGTCGTGGCGGTCACCGCTAGCTTTGCGCACTGGCTGATTTTTATGGCAACAACCCGTGCTTCGGCCGCAGACATCGCGCCGATGACATATGTCCAGTTGTTGATGGCACTCGCGCTCGGCATATTGGTTTTTGGCGATTGGCCAGACATGACATCGCTTGCCGGGTCCGCGATCATTATCGCCAGCGGCCTTCTTTTGTGGCGCAAGTCGCGTACGTAGTTCCACCGCAGTCGCCTGCAATATGGCTGCCAATAGCGTCGCTGCAAATTAGGAAAAGACTTGGCCAAAACGGGCTGCTATCGCTCGGCCATGTCAGACCAAAAGCATCTCTATCTCGTCGATGGCTCCGCCTATATTTTCCGGGCCTATCACCGGCTGCCTCCGCTCACCAACAAACATGGCGAACCGGTTGGTGCGGTATATGGCTATACGACCATGCTGTGGAAACTGGCGGACGACCTCAACCAAGCGGATGGTCCAACACATATGGCTGTTGTCCTCGATAAATCGAGCCAGTCATTCCGCAACCGTATCTATGACCAATATAAGGCGCACAGGCCCGACCCGCCCGAGGATTTAAGACCACAATTCCCCATGATCCGGGATGCGACACGCGCGTTCTCCTTGCCGCTGGTCGAAGAGGATGATGTCGAGGCCGATGACATGATCGCAAGCTACGCGCGCGCTGCCGCCGCAGCCGGTTGGCATGTGACCATCGTCAGCAGTGACAAGGACCTGATGCAGTTGGTGGAACCGTGCATCGACATGTTCGACACGATGAAAAACGAACGCATCCGCGCCGAGGAAGTATACGAAAAATTCGGTGTCGAGCCCGAACGGGTTGGCGATGTGCTGGCGCTCATGGGCGATAGCGTCGACAATGTGCCGGGCGTCCCCGGCGTCGGGCCAAAGACGGCGACGAAGCTTATTCAGGAATTTGGTGACCTCGAAAGCGTCTTGGCCGCTGCGCCTTCCATGAAGCCGTCCAAAATGCGCGATAATTTGATTGAGCATGCGGACAAGGCGCGCCTGTCCAAAGTGCTGGTGACCTTGAAAGAAGATTGCCCGCTGCCCATCGCGATTGAAGACATGACTTTGGGGACAATCCCTGAAGAACCGCTCGCCGCATTTTTGGAGCATCACGGGTTCAACTCGCTTTTGAAACGTATCGGACACGTCGCAAATACCGCTGCCGCGAATAAGGCGATTGCCGGCAACCCAAAGGCAGCGAGCAAACCCGATGGCCCCGTATCCGCGCCCACAGCGGGGACAGCCGCTTTGCCGCCCCCCATGCCCAAAATTGATGTGTCGACATATGAATGTGTGACCGATGTTGCTCGGCTGGACCATTGGATATCCCGCGCCCGTGAAACAGGGACGTTGGGTTTCGACACCGAAACAGACAGCTTGCAAGCCGCGAGCGCCAATCTTGTGGGCTTCAGCCTAGCGGTCGCGCCGGGGGAGGCATGTTATGTCCCGCTGGCACATGGCGGCACAGATATGTTTGCGGAAAAGCCGGTTCAGATAGAAATGAACATAGCTTTGGAACGGTTGCGCCCACTGCTCAGCGATCCAAGCGTGCTGAAAATTGGCCAGAATCTGAAATATGACATGTCGGTATTGGCGCGGCATGATGTGCACATAACGCCCTATGATGACACGATGGTCATGAGCTTTGCCTTGGATGCAGGTCGTCAACTGCATGGCATGGACGAACTCGCCAAAACGCATTTGGGGCATGAATGCATCTCTTATAAAAGCGTCACCGGAACGGGTAAAAGCCAGATTGGTTTTGCCGCCGTCCCGCTGTCTGATGCGACCTGTTATGCGGCGGAAGATGCTGATGTAACCCTGCGGTTGTGGCACCACCTAAAGTTGCGGATGAGCCCTGAAAAGGCGACCAGCGTCTATGAACTGGTGGACCGCCCGCTCGTGCCCGTCCTGTCGCAGATGGAATGCTTAGGCATTAAAGTCGACCGGACGGTGCTGGCGCGGTTGTCATCCGAATTCGCGGCGCAGATGGAACTGCTCGAAAAGGAAATTCATGGCCTTGCCGGACAGCCGTTTACGATCGGCAGCCCACAGCAGCTGGGCGAAATCCTGTTTGGAAAAATGGGCTATAAGGGTGGCAAAAAGGGCAAGTCCGGGCAATATTCGACCGATGTGACCGTGCTGGAAGATCTGGCGGGGCAGGGCATCGATATCGCACGCAAGGTTCTGGATTGGCGGCAACTTGCGAAGCTGAAATCAACCTATACCGACAGCCTGCAACAGCAGATTGACCCGAAAACGGGTCGTGTGCACACAAGCTATAGCCTGGTTGGCGCGCAAACCGGGCGGCTGTCATCGACCGATCCGAATTTGCAGAATATTCCCATTCGTACCGAAACCGGTCGCCAGATCCGGGACGCTTTTGTGGCCGAACCCGGCAATGTGATCCTGTCTGCCGACTATAGCCAAATCGAGCTTCGGCTTGCGGCGCATTTCGCGGATGTAGAGCCGTTGCGCGATGCCTTTGAAAAGGGCGAAGACATTCACGCGCGCACGGCATTGGAACTGTTCGGCGAAGTAAACCGCGACACGCGTGGCCGTGCCAAGACGATCAACTTCTCCATTCTGTACGGCATTTCCCGCTGGGGTCTTTCAAAGCGTTTGGAATCCACTGCCGACGAAGCGCAGGCGCTTATCGATGCCTATTTCCAACGTTTCCCGGGCATTTCGAATTATATTCAGGAAACCATGGCGACAGTCCGCGAATACGGGCACTCGACGACGTTGTTCGGACGGAAAACATGGTTTCCGCGCATATCGTCGCCCAATCAGGCAGAACGGCAGGGCAGTGAACGCGCTGCAATCAATGCGCCGATTCAGGGGACAAGCGCGGACATTATCAAACGCGCGATGGTGCAAATGGGGCCGGCGTTGAAAGCCGCTGGCTTAGGCCATGTGAAGATGCTGCTTCAGGTGCATGACGAACTTGTGTTCGAACTGCCCGAGGCGGATGTCGCCGCGGCAAGCGACGTCATCCGCGCGATCATGGCAGGCGCGGCCGAACCTTTGGTGAAGCTCACCGTCCCGCTCGGTATTGAAATCGGGACAGGGCCAAGCTGGGGCGCGGCGCACTAAGGCGCCGCCGCCCTGTGCCTTCAGCTTTTGTCGTCGTCTTCTTGCTCAAAAGTGACGGCAACGTCCGCATTTGCGGACAGCCGGATAGTGCCGTCTTCAACCGTGGCCACCAATCCGCCATCGATATAATGATGGTGCCCTTTATGGCTGCCCTGGCCTGAATCTTTCTTGGTCAGCTTGATGCGGTTGCCATCAATGCCATCAACGGTGCCAACATGGACGCCATCGGCCCCGATAACTTCGGCATGTTCTTTGATCTGCGATAGGTCGGCCATGCGTAACTCCTTATGATTGAGCTAAGCTAACGCGCGAAAGCAGTTTTGGGTTCCGGTTGCACGCGACCCGCATGATTCCGGCACGAACAGAGGTTCAATCAGCGTCCGCTGGGTGAAATGGCCGCGACACCAGCGACGGGCTGGGTGGTTAGGACCGCTCAGCCGCGATTGCGGGTTTGCACATATGTACCAAGCAGGCGGACCGAGTTGCAATGAAAGCGCAGCTCATCCAGCGCACGGTCAACAGCTGCGTCACCCGGTGCGCCTTCGATATCCGCGAAGAATTCGGTTGCGGCAAAGCTTGCGCCGTTTTGATAGCTTTCCAGCTTGGTCATATTGACCCCATTGGTCGCAAAGCCGCCCATCGCCTTATATAAAGCTGCAGGGACGTTCTTCACTTCAAAGATGAGCGTTGTCATCAACGTGCCTGTCACCCCGGTGTTGCTAACGGGTTCACGCGATAACACGACAAACCGCGTCGTATTGCTCGCATCATCCTGAACACCGTCGTTGATCGGGACAAGGCCATACAGCTCCGCGGCAATTGGCGGCGCTATGGCTGCGGCCGACGCGTCATCATTGGCTGCAACAAAAGCCGCCGCAGCGGCCGTATCTGCATAAGCGACCGGAATAATGCCATGCGAACGCAGATAATGGCGGCACTGGCCAAGTGCTTGCGGGTGGCTCATGGCTGTTTTCAATTCTGCGTCGGCGGATTTTGCCATTAGGCAATGGCGGATCGGCATGAAATGTTCGGCGATGATGCTGAGGCCCGATTCCGGCAGAAGAAAATGGATGTCCGCCACGCGACCATGCAGTGAATTCTCAATTGGAATAATCGCCCTGGCTGCCGACCCGTCTTTTACGGCATCAATGGCATCTTCGAACGAGAAACAGGGCAGGGGCAGGCAATCCCCGTCATATTCCAATGCCGCAAGATGGGAATTTGCGCCGGGCGCACCTTGAAAGGCAATCGCTTTTGCAGGCTTTTCATTAGCAGCTAAAGTCATGGTTCTGACAAGCGCGAGTGCGGGTGCGGGGTAACTGTTCATATGGCCACCGCGATAGGATAGCGAAACTTATCCGGCAAGTCTGGAATTGGACACTTGCACGGCCTTACCGACACTATTAGAGGAGCGTGAGAATCCGGCTGTTAGACTGACACCGGCTTAAAACCGCATTTCAGGGCTGATAACCAATGGATGATCGTAGTAACACAATTGCAGGCTGGGTTTTGGCAGGCGGCATCGTCGCGCTCGGACTAAGCATCGTATCGGGCATGTACTTCCACGGTGAAGCGCCTGAAAAAGAAGGTTTTGCAGTTGCAGCGGAAGCTGGCGGCGAAGCTGGTGGTGCTGCGGCTGTGCCGATTGCAACATTGCTTGCCACTGCGGATGTTGCAAAGGGCGAAGCGGTTTTCAAAAAATGCGCAGCTTGCCATACCATTGCGCAAGGTGGACCAAATGGAATTGGCCCAAATCTGTGGGCTACGATGGGTAAATCACACGGCCATGTCGCAGGCTTTTCCTATTCGGACGCGCTGAAAAGCGTTCCCGGCAACTGGGACTTCGAAGGCATGGACAAGTGGCTTGCCAACCCTAAGAAATATGCGCCCGGAACGAAGATGACTTTCGCTGGCTTGGGTAACCCCGAAGAGCGCGCAAATTTGATCGCGTATCTCAATGCGCAGGGTTCAAACCTGCCGTTGCCAACGCCACCAGCAGCCGACGCCGCAGCACCTGCGGCTGACGCAGCAACCGGTGATGCCGCTGCAGCGCCAGCGGCTGATGCCGCAGCAACAGCTGCCGCGGCACCTGCTGCAAAGTAATTATATTAAGTCAGCTTGATACTTCGTAGAAATCGCAGATAGCATTCCATGCTTCTTCTGCGGTTTCTACAAACTGGAAAAGTTCCAGATCACGTGGGCTGATGACGCCCTCGAGCATAAGCTCCTCAAAGTTCACAACACGGTTCCAGAATGCGCGACCAAAGAGCAGGATCGGCATCTTTTTGATCTTGCCGGTTTGAACAAGCGTGAGCAGTTCGAAAAATTCGTCGAACGTTCCAAAGCCTCCGGGGAACACCGCCACGGCACGTGCGCGCAGCAAGAAGTGCATTTTGCGCAACGCGAAATAGTGGAACTGGAAACTCAATCGCGGCGTCACAAACAGATTTGGCGCCTGTTCATGCGGCAGCACGATATTTAGGCCAACGGATTCTGCGCCAACGTCATGCGCGCCGCGGTTGGCGGCTTCCATGATGGATGGGCCACCGCCCGAACATACCACGAAATGGCGTCGACCTTCTTCGTCCGTGACATTGGCTTGTCCCGCAAGCTGCGCGAGATGGCGAGATTCGTCGTAAAAACGCGCCTTTTCCTTCATGCGTTCGGCAATGATTTTGGACCGCTCGTCGGTTGCAGCCGCGATCAAGGCATCTGCAGCGCCGGGTTCTGGAATGCGCGCAGAGCCGTAGATCACCAACATGGATCCGATGTTGGCCTCGTCCAGCAACATTTCGGTCTTGAGCAGTTCCAGCTGGAAACGGACGGGGCGTAAATCCTCACGC
>JBEDET010000050.1:0-15946 GCA_041175505.1 Pseudomonadota bacterium | reverse complement strand
GGCGGAGGGGGTGGAGCCGCTGGGTTGTTGATAGTGATGTTACCACCAGTACCTGGCGACGCGATATCGTCTGCGCCGCAACCTGTAACAAGGACGGCTGCTGCTGTCGCATATACGATCCCGCGCAATTTAGGGTCAAACATTCTCATTCTCCGCAACAAATTTGACATGCCCGATTGTAGGCAAATGCAACGGACCAGCGACGAATCAACTTGAGGCCCCACCCGTTGACTTTTGAGCGAATAGGAGGCGCCTGTTACATGGCTATGTGTATAACATTGCGATTGGAAGAAAGTTTTAAGTCAAAAATATTACAACAATTGATTACTCGAATATCTGAAAATTGAAATGAAAGACTTTGCAGTGATGCTCACCCACAAAAAAAGGCGAGCCCGAGGGACCGCCGTCCATAGCAGTGAAATGTAATTAAATGGAACTAACTGAACCTAGCGCGCAGCAACCCGCATCTGCAAGCTTGCAAATGCCCGAAGAGCCGCATCTTTGGAATTCATCACCCGGCCATCTGCAAGAACCAGATCAACACTTTCACGACTTTGCAGCACTGCCTTGAAATAACCAGAAGCTTCACCCGTCAGCCCCATACGCGCATAAGCACGCCCAAGGTTAAGCAGCTTTGCAGGGTCATGTTTACTAACCTGCGCACTCGTAATGATTTGAGAAACCGCGCGCTCATTATCGCCGCGCATGAGAGCCTCATATCCAATAGACTCAATTGGGTAAGAAATTTCGCCAACTGTGCCTGGTTTAGCATGTGCTGCAACTGAAATAGTTCCGGCGACTAATGCGCCTAACAACATTATTTTCATAGCGTCTCTCCATTATCCTTGAATCAATATTACAGTTTAATGACATTAATGCAATAATTATGTCATAAAATTGTAAAGAAAATAAAATCACCGGAAATTCCAAAAAAGACGTAATATTACAGACATATATATAATACAAAAGCTACATAATAACCGCATCAAACGGCCATGTACCTTCCCTAATGCGCCAACTGCAATCAAGCTCAGGGAAGGTTATATAATGCGCAGAATATCAATAATGTTGATGGCCGGAGTCGCCTTTGGTTCGATGCCAGCGATGGCACAACAGGCTAACACGGCAGCTCCGATTGACACGGATGAAAATGAAATTGTTGTGTTCGGAAAAGGCGAGACACGTCAGGTACAAGAAGTCTCAAGCAAAGAGCTTTTGATTCTCGCACCAGGGACAAGCCCACTAAAAGCGATCGAGAAACTCCCCAGCGTCAATTTTCAGTCCGCTGACCCATTCGGAACATATGAATGGTCAAGCCGCGTTTCGATCCGTGGGTTCAACCAAAATCAACTTGGCTACACGCTGGACGGCATTCCACTGGGCGATTCCACTTATGGTAACAATAACGGCCTCCACATCGGCCGCGCTATCATCTCCGATAATATTGGTGTCACACGCGTGTCGCAAGGTTCAGGATCAATTGGTACCCAAGCCACTAACAATTTGGGCGGAACGCTTGAATTTTTCTCGGCAGATGTCAGCGATGGCTTCGGCGTCGACGCTAATTTGACCTATGGTTCGGAAAATACCATGCGCGCCTTTGGCCGCATCAATTTCGGTGAAGCAGGCGGCATCCGCGGATTTCTCTCTGGCGTATACCATAATGCCGAAAAGTGGAAAGGCGGCGGTGATCAGCGCAACACGCAAGTGAATGCCAAGGCAATCATTCCTGTGGGTGAAGCTGAATTTGACGCTTATTTCTCTTATTCGGATCGTGCGGAGCAGGACTATCAAGATCTATCACTCGAGATGATCAACAGGCTTGGCTACTCCCATGACAATTATTTCCCTGATTATGCCAAGGCAATCGCTGCCGCACGCGGCGTATATGTGGCCCCCATCAACAATCTTGATGACAGCTATTATGATGCATCCGGCTTACGTAAGGACAAGCTAGGATCTTTGGGATTAACCACCCCATTAACAGATGCTGTAACGTTTAAGGTTAAGGCCTATTATCACGATAACACTGGCCAAGGCACATGGGGCACGCCTTATGTACCGAGCCCGAATGGCGTACCCATGTCTGCACGAACCACTGAATATGATATTCAACGTGGCGGTGTATTTAGCTCGCTAAATGCACAAGTTGGCGATCATGAAATCACCGTCGGCGGCTGGTATGAGCATAATGACTTCACGCAAGCACGGCGTTTTTATGCTTATGAAAGCAATACCAAAGCCGGCCTCGATCATAGCAAATTTTTGCGCAACCCATTCTTCACACAATGGCTGTTCGATTTTAACACGGATACGCTGCAATATTATGTGCAGGATAAAATCAGCTTTGGTGAACTGACTGTCAATCTTGGCTGGAAGGGCTTTCAAGTAAACAATGAATCCGATCCGCGCGTTCAAGGATCACTGGCATCTGGCAAAATTAAGTCGCAAGACTGGTTCCAACCCCATGTTGGCGTTGCTTATAAGTTGAATGACAAGGCTGAAGTCTTCGGTGGTTTTACACAAGTCACACGCGCTTTTGTATCATCAGCAACAAGTGGCCCTTTCTCAACGACCCAAGCCGGATTTGATGCACTTATTGCCCGCGGTTTAAAACCGGAAGGTTCGGACACCTTTGAACTAGGTGCGCGTTATAATGATAATGTCTTTAACGGCGTTATCGGCGTGTATTATGTCAACTTCCGTAACCGACTTTTAGGCGTACAAACGGGCGCTGGCATTGTCGGCAATCCCGCCATTTTGCAGAACGTAGGTAGTGTTCGCTCCATTGGTTTTGAGGCTGCAGGCGATGTACGCCTTGGCGGCGGCATGACCTTGTTCGCGTCATACAGCTACACGGGTGCGACTTATGAAGACAATGTAGTCACCCCAACAGCAACCATCGCAATAAAAGGCAAGGACGTTGTGGATACGCCAAAGCACTTGTTGCGCGGCGAAGTTGCCTATGACAGCGACACATTTTTTGGTCGTCTCGGCGCGAATTACATGAGCAAGCGTTATTTCACGTATCTCAATGATCAATCCGTACCGGCACGTGTGTTATTTGATGCAACATTGGGCTACCGTTTCGAGGCTGGCATGCGCGTTCCGCTTGAGCTGCAAATCAATGCAACCAATTTGCTCGACAAAGAATATGTCGCCACCATTGGTTCAAACGGTTTCGGCAATAGCGGCGATAACCAGACATTGCTGGCAGGTTCACCTCGGCAGTTTTTTGTAACGTTAAAGGCTGGTTTCTGATGAAATCAGCTTTGTTGATCGGCAGCGCGCTCCTTGTGGGTGCGCTGCCGTCGGCAGCCTTGGCTGAGCCGGTGCTGCTGATTTCCATCGACGGTCTACAACCTGATGATGTCATTAAAGCGGAAAAACGTGGGATAGATATCCCGAACCTTAAACGCTTCATCACGCAAGGCAGCTATGCCGAAGGCGTACGCGGCGTTCTCCCATCGGTGACCTATCCAAGCCACGCCACGCTAATCACAGGCGTCAGCCCATCGCTGCATGGCATTGTCGGCAACAACAGTTTCGACCCCCTTCAAATCAACCAGGGTGGTTGGTATTGGTATGCTAGCGATATTAACGTCCCAACGTTATGGGACATTGCAGCCAAGGCAAAATTCACTACTGCAAATGTGCATTGGCCCGTCAGCGTCAACGCCAGCGCAGTGAAATGGAATCTTCCGCAAATCTGGCGCACCGGTCATACCGATGATGCAAAGCTGATGAAGTCGGTTGCTACCCAAGGCTTAATAGAATCATTGGAAAGCCATCTGGGGGCATACGCACCTGGCATTGACGAAAGTATAGAAGGCGATGAAAACCGCGGTCGTTTTGCAACGGCGCTTATTACGCGCGAAAAACCCTATTTCACGACGGTCTATCTGACTGCGCTTGATCATGAACAGCATGAAAAAGGTCCAGACACAGCGGCAGCGCATGCGGTTCTTAAACGGATAGACGCAATCGTCGGCAAGATCATTTCTGCGCAAATGGTAGCCCAACCCGAAAGTGTTATAGCGGTTGTTTCCGACCATGGCTTTTCAAAGGTCAATACTGAGGTAAACCTTTATCGAGCATTCATTGATGCTGGTTTGATTACCCTCGACGCCAATGGTAAAATTAAAGAATGGGAAGCCAGTCCATGGAATTCGGGCGGATCCTCAGCTATCGTTTTGAAACGGCCATCCGACCCAGCGTTGCGCGCACGCGTTTTAGGACTTTTGTCGCAATTAAAAGCTGACCCTCAGAATGGCTTAGCCGAGATAGCTACCGAATCGGAAATCGCCGACTATCGAGCCAATCCGCAGGCAAGCTTTTATGTTAGCTTTGCCCCGAATGCCTATGCTGGTGGCTTCAAAGGCGTCGCAGCACCATTAGTAAGTCCGTCAGCCAGTAAAGGCACGCACGGCTATTTTCCTGATAAGCCATTCATGCGGTCAAGCTTCATGATGATGGGGAAAAATATTCAAAAAGGGCGCAATTTGGGCGAAATAGATATGCGCGCTATTGCACCTACCCTTGCCAAAGCCATGGGATTGTCGCTGCCGGATGCAGAGCTTCCCCCGATCAAATGACTATGTCGATATAAAATCGATGGCAAAAAAACTGTCATTGATTTGCCACGCGCCTGACCCATCGGTCAGATACTAAATTACATCTGATGGGGGGTAAAAGCAGATGACACATACAGTATTTAGCGACACTGACACAATTGAAGCGCCGCACGTCGAGCATGGCAATAATGGTCCAAAATTGCCCGTTTGGTTTGATAAACCTGAACCACGAAGCTTTCAGCCAAAGATGAAGTTGCGTACGGTTTGGATATCAGATGTCCATCTTGGTACTGCGGGTTGTCAGGCCGGTCTATTAAGCGATTTTCTTCATTCGGTTGAGTGCGAAACATTATATCTCGTCGGCGACATTGTTGACGGTTGGAGATTACGCAAGGGCTGGTATTGGCCGGACCAACATAATGAAGTCATTCGCCGTGTATTGAAAATGGCGCATCGGGGCACCCGGGTCATTTATATTCCTGGTAATCATGATGAGATGTTCAGAGATTATGCGGGCCTCAGCTTTGGCGGAGTTGATGTGCAGTTAGAGGCGATTCATACAACTGCTGACGGGCGTTCATTGCTTGTGACGCATGGCGATGCTTTTGACGGTATTGTCCTATATGCGCGCTGGCTCGCTTTTTTGGGTGATCAGGCTTACACGTTACTGTTGAAGGCTAACATAGTCCTAAATGCCATCCGGCGCAGATTAAACCTGCCATATTGGTCGCTATCATCCTATTTGAAAAAACGTGTTAAGAACGCTGTCCAATATATCGGCCAATATGAAGAGGTCGTGGCGCGTGAGGCATCTCAACGCGGCGTCGAGGGAGTAGTCTGCGGTCACATTCACTGCGCGGAAATTCGACAATTTGGGTCGATAACTTACTATAATGACGGTGATTGGGTTGAGAGCTGCACTGCGTTAACCGAAGCCAAAGATGGCACAATGTCCATAATTGACTGGGCAGAGCATGTTCGCAGTCGCACCACAAAACGCGTGGTAGCAGAAGCATGAGGATAGCTATCGCGACGGACGCTTGGGCACCGCAAGTTAACGGCGTAGTTCGAACCTTAACCGAAACAATACACCGCCTGAAAGCGCGCGGACATGAGGTTGAGGTTGTTGCACCCGACAGGTTTACGACCATTCCCTGCCCCGGTTATTCTGAAATCCGATTGGCGCTTGCACCACGTTTCGGTCTGCGTAAGGCGCTGGGAACTTTCAACCCCGACATCGTACATATCTCAACCGAAGGTCCCATTGGCTGGAGCGCGCGCGCATGGTGCTTAAAGCATAATATCCCGTTCACGACGGCGTTTCATACCCGATTTCCCGAATATGTTGCGGCGCGCACACGACTGTCACCGGACTTTATTTGGCCCATTATGCGCACATTCCACAAGGGATCACGCGCGGTCTTAACGGCGACAGAAAGTCTGCGTGACGAGTTAGAGAGCCGCGGTATTCAACCAACACACCTTTGGTCGCGTGGGATTGATAATACCATGTTCCATCCAGACCAACCTGTCCACCCGTGCCTACAGAATCTTGCAAAGCCAATAATGCTATCGGTCGGCAGGGTAGCCATTGAAAAGAATTTGGAATCATTTCTTGACGCCGATGTACCCGGATCGAAAGTCATCGTCGGCGACGGCCCTGCACGCGCGCATCTTCAGGCGCGCTATCCCGACGCAATTTTTCTTGGGACGCGTCATGGTGCCGAGCTTGCCAGTATTTATGCCTCTGCCGATGTTTTCGTATTTCCAAGCAAGACCGATACCTTTGGACTTGTTATGCTTGAGGCACTGGCAACTGGCGTACCGGTTGCCGGCTATCCCGTTCAGGGACCGCTGGATATCATAGGGCCTGAGGGTCGCGGAACGCATGGTACGTTAGACGATGCAATTGGTTGCCTTAAGCCTAATCTTGCCGAGGCCATAAAAGGAGCGCTGTTGCTTAGTCGTACACATGCGGCAGAATATGGTGCCCAATTCTGCTGGAATATCTGCACTAACCAATTCGTGAATGGTGTTGCCAAAGCTAGCAATTCTGAAGCGTTAGCCGCGTAAGCAAATAGCGCGCAACCATCGGTTCGATGTCGATAATAATCGGCCGCGATATCTACCCTCTCGAGATTGGCGGCAAGATAAGTATCAACCTTTTGCCAGGCCCCACAGTTGAAGTTTCTGCTCAACGACACCGAGAACTCCCGCACCAGGGTAACTTTCATCTCACATGTCAATTCTCCTAATAAAAGAACCTGACAAAACATGAAAACCCACTTAACCTCTCATCATCATGTTATCGCCTCGTCGCTTAATTGCTTTTGCTGGGCCGCCTGGCTCCGGAAAATCATCACTAATTAATGGACTGTTGCAACGCCTACCGGATGCGTCAGCACTTGCTATGGATGATTTTTCTGGTCCCGAAACCCAAGCTTCAATGCAGTTGGATACTTGGCTTGACGCCGGTGGCGATTTCAATTTGATGGATATTTCGAGTTTCTGCGATGCTATGGCAACATTGAAAACTAGCAAATCGCCGGCCGAAGTCGCATTTATCGAGGCTCCGCTGGGGAGAGCGCATGCGCGCTCGGCGACAATGCTTGATACGCTATTCTGGATCGACATTCCGTTCGATATCTCAATGGCACGAAATTTTTTAGCGCTTTACCAACAAAACACCCCGCCACCGCCGACATGGTTTCAGGACTATCTTACACAATATCTTCAGGTCACACGCCGTGTGCTTGAGCATCAACGAAGAGTGGTGCGCCCCGGGGCGGATCATTTACTCGATGGCCTACTACCGTTACCCCGCCTCGTTGATGCTGTGCTGGAGTTGATAGGTTGATAAACACTTGTCCATCACTACCGTTTCGCGAAACAGCGTTCTTTCTGCGCGACGTGATGGGTGCAAAAGTGCTCGCCACAGCTCTGCAAGCGGGCGTCATAGATCGGCTTATTGTCGGACCGCTTTCCATGGCGGAACTCAGCCGCCGTTATGCGTTTGCTCCAGCTGGCAGATCATTCGTCGCGGCTGGGTTGAAACATGCCGGAATTGTAGATGTAACAGAATCCGTCATGCATCTTTCACCGAGATTTCGAACAGCCCTCCAGTGGCGTGACTTGCTTGAAGCAAGGCTAGAGTTGGCAGCGATTGTTCTGCCCGATTTTACAGAATTGACTTCAGCTCTGCTTGGTACTGGTGAAGATTTCATGGCCCAGTCGGCAACATTTGACCTGTTTCGTTATGACAGAGCCAAGCACCGCTCCGACGAGAACCGTGCCGCAACTGAACGATGGGTGCGTTTGTTAAGTGTCCTGTCGCGGTATGAAACGGACGGACTACTGCAACTCCTGGAACGGGGCCAAACGAACCAAATTATAGATGTGGGCGGAAACGGCGGCGTTCTTGCGCAAATCCTATGTGGCGCTTGGCCTGGCAGCCAAGCGCAAGTTTTCGACCTACCAGTGGTGTGCGATATTGGCAGAGATATGCAGAGCGGAAGTGGGTCAGGAGCGCAAATGGTTACCTTTGTGGAGGGCGACTTGCGTCACGACCCCTTACCCAAGGGGGCAGACCTAATTATCTTCAAATCCGTATTGCACGACTGGCCCGACCGCGACATCGCCGCATTTCTAAGTAAAGCCTCTGAATCCCTGAAAACCGGCGGCCGGATTGCCATTTTCGAACGCACCCCATTTACATTTGACGCAGCAATGCCTGCCTTTCACGATTTACCCAACCTCATGTTCATGCATGTACTGCGGCCACATGCCTTATATGCTGGGATTCTGGACAGTTTAGGCATGGCATCTGTTCAGCAAAAGCAAATTGAGCTGGACATGCCATTTTGCCTCACTCAGGCTGTAAAGCACTGATATTAATTACTCCTAAAGCAGTTCACAGTCAGTTACGTCCCGCAAATGCCAAGCTAGTCGCCTCATATTCGTCCATCCGCAGTAAATCCGAGCGCATACGGCTATGCAGCCGTCCCATCCGCCACTGCACAAATCGCATCAAACTAATAGCTAACCGCGCTCGATAGTCGCTTTCCGACATCCCAGCCAAGCGCATCGCAATGCGCGGAACGTTGCGAACAAAAATTTCATCCTCAAGCGACGCTATGATTTCATAAGTACCGGGATCACCTTGGCGGCCAGCGCGACCAAAAAACTGTCGGTCAAGCCGCGCGGACTCATGAAGTTCTGTGAGGATGATGTGGAGCCCACCTAAGTCGCGCACGGTATCGTCAAGCAAAATGTCCGTACCGCGTCCAGCCATATTTGTCGCAATGGTGACCGCTCCCTGCACGCCTGCCTCCGCAATAATAGCTGCCTCTTGCTTGTCTTGCCGAGCATTGAGAACCCGGTGTTGACACCCAGCGGCTGATAGCACTTCGCTCAACTGCTCCGATGCTCCCACAGTGTTTGTTCCAATCAGCACAGGACGTCCTTGCGCCTGCAAATTTAGCGCGCGTTCCTTAACCCTCCACCATTTTTCAGTAATGCTATCGGCAACAACAACGCCCCAATATTCCAGTTGCGATGCACGGTTAGTGGGGATTTTGCGGGCAATTAGATCATAAGTCCCCCATAATTCACCTGCAACTTCGCGTGCCGTACCTGTCATTCCACCCATGTGATGGTACATTCGAAAGAATCTTTGAAGGGTCATTCGCGCAACCGGATCCCAAGTCGCTGTGGGAGTTACGCCCTCTTTAATCTCAACAAGTTGATGGAGACCTTGCTCCCAATTGCGATCCGGCATCGGGCGACCTGTATTCTCATCAATAATGATGATTTTGTCGTCGCGCACCAAATAATGCGCATCCCGATTCAATAAGTGACGAGCGACCAAAGCCGAGCGAACCAGCTCCCTACTCCGCATACGGCCAGCCCATGCGGGTCCCAATGCAGCCGCGAGTTCATCCGTCCGTACCTCGCCAAGCGCGGTCATCTCAAGTTGGCGTGTGAGCTTGCGAACGTGAAAGTGAACCTCGACCTCCATCGCGTCGGCAATCTCCAACGCTTGTGCATAAACTGTCGTTTCCTGACGATTGCGTTGGTTCATTCCGGATATTACCAACGGCGTTCGGGCCTCGTCGAGCAGAACGCTATCTGCTTCGTCGACAATCGCAAAATGCAGTCCTCGCAACGTCAACGCACGATCCATAGTTTCATCGCATTTTAATCTAGCCGCGTGGCGCAACAAGGCATGGTCCGAGTGACCAAATATAAGGCTGTCGCGCATATAATCAAAAGCGATCTCCTTGTTTGAACAATAAACGACATCGCATGCATAAGCAGCCCGCCGCTCTTCACGCGAACTACCTTGCACTACCAACCCAACAGACAACCCAAGGCGACGATAAACAGAGCCTAGGCTTTCGGCATCACGTGTGGCCAGATAGTCATTCACCGTCAAAATGTGCACAGGAATACCAGCCAATGCTGCGGCAGCCGCGGGTAAAACAGCAGTGAGAGTTTTGCCTTCACCTGTTTGCATTTCGGCGATTTCGCCATGATAAACGGCAATCGCGCCTAATAATTGGCTGGGATAAGGCCGCTGACCAATCGTCCTGTAGGCAGCTTCTTGGATCGCAGCGAATGCATCCACTAGATCTGTTGCTCCATAGGGACCAGTTAGCAACTGGATCCGTAACCGTGCAAGATGGCCATCAAACTCCTCATCATTCAGGGCCTCAAGCGCAGCACTTGCCTCCAATATATTGGTCACTACTTCAAATAGTTGAAATTTATTCCGAGCCCATGCGCGACGCCAAATGCCGTATCCACCGTGGATCAACGTATGAAAAAATCCTTCCTTAAGAGGGTTTCGCTGTGGCCGTTCCAAGATACTCCGGGCAAGTCGATTGGGGTGCCGCATTAGGCTGCCCCCAAACCTGTCAAAAACATCCGTCGCAAGCTACGTGACCAGCGATAGCCGACAGGTTCCCAGTCATGTTGAAACCGACCAAACACACGTTCTTCGACCCGGTGATGTCCGATCCCAAGAACATCTACATCGACACGGTAGAATCTATTGAAAGTTTTTAAGCGATCTTTTGCCCGCGGATCCGAGGCAAAAAGACCACCGCCGTCGGTCGAAAGGACTGCACTGGGCAATGTGTCTTGTGGTTCTGGAGTAATGCGCACGATACGTCCACTTATTGGATTGCTCGCCTGCGTAACGAAGCGTACCGAAATATCTGTGCCCCTTCTGCGGACGGGCACGATATCCTCCTCGGGCACCAAAAGTACGACAATCATGTGCCGTGGATCTGCGATGAAACCGATGCGTTCTCCGCGTTTGTAATATTTACCCATAACGTCATTAGCACCGGGCAACAGAAACTCGCCCGCAACAGCGCTCCGCGGGCGCAATCCGTCCGCACGCTCACTGGCAATTCTCTGCTCTGTATCAAGTACCTCTAAGCTACCGCTTTGCACCAACGCCAAATCCGGACGATCATACGCCGCAAGCAGCTGTTGCTGCGCATAATCCATTTGCGCCCCCAACATAGAAAGTCGCGCGCTGGCTATCGGATTATCCAATGTAACTAGCGACTGCCCCGCGCTAACCTGAGCCCCAGGCACAGCCTCAATCGATTTTAGAAACCCATCATCGCCAGCACGAACAATCGCCTGATCTTCTACCCAAACAATCCCTTGCGCCCGTGTTGAATAGGGCATGGGTATCACGAACAACATTATTAGCAGGACTGCCAAAGCCCCTGCCCCGATGGCATATATTTTACCTTGAGCCTGCCGCATTCCGCTATCCGTCTGTGGCGCGCGCACAATTCGTATCAGTGGGCCAATCACCGTCATGTAAATCGCCCAACAAGCAATTAACCCACCTAGAACTGCATATTGCGACGTAACTGCAAAGGAGACCGCCAGTAGAATGAAAATGCGATATGCAAAGGATAGAACGGCATATGCAGCAAGCCACGCCGCCTCCTTACCTGACCATGCCGGCGAAACGGCATTCTTCAGTCTAAGGGCATAGCGTTTGACCAGATAAGCAATTTGGCCTGTACTACGCTTAGCCAAATTCGGGATCTCAATTACGTCCGATAGCACATAATATGCATCAAAACGCAGCAAGGGGTTACCGTTGAACAGGGGTGTCGAAACCCCTGCAAGAAGTATCACATTCGCAGCAACGGCCCGGACCACTCCCGGCTCAACAAGCACCCAGACAAACATTGCTACAGACGCGAGGAACAGTTCGACCATGATACCCGCCGCGCCCACCAAAATACGCTGACGTTTGTCGCGAAAGGACGTAGCGTCTGATGCGTCTGTGTAAGGAACAGGGTAAAAAATCAGGAACATCAGGCCGATTTCCCGAACTTCGCCGCCCCATCGCTTCACTGCATAGGCATGGCCCAACTCATGTATAGCCTTAACGAGCGGGTAAATCAGCACGATCATTAGCACATTTTCTAACGCTAAGACCTTGTCGGCCACGTTATGGAAGAATGCGGATGCATTGATTATTGCCAGAACCAAACCGGCAACGACAGTTGCAAGCCAGACCGCTAGACCAGTCTTGCCAAAGACTGGCATCACAAAATGCTTGGTTCGTTCCAGAAATGGATCAGGATTCCACAAAGGCACTTTAAGACCAAAAGGTGACATAAGTTTTTGTATCAAGCGCTGGCGCTTGGCGCGGCTTCTGCGGTTATACATTTCCGCCACATCTGCATTCCGATCTGCTTGGATCGCGTTTGCGTGATGTAGTTGCCCGATAAGATCGATCACGTCCTGTTGTGTCGGCACATGATCACCAAGGACGGCACAAGCTTCCTCCCAGATTTCCTGCAAGCTGCGTTTGCCATCCATCCGCCCGATTAACTCGTAAGCTTCGGGGGTAAAACGGTGGAACTGTCCGTTCATGCGGTCCTGCAAAACATACCATACTCGGTCTCGGTAGATATGCCGGTGCAACGCTGAATGTCCCCGCAAACGGGGTTTGAGATCGGCCACCCGATACCAACTGGGACTGAACAAGGAAACCGACATGTTACCCGAATAGCGTCCAGAGTTTCAGCCGCAGCCAATTGCTAATGTCGCGGGTCCAGATACCCAATAACCAGCCTTGGCCAACAACGACTTTTGCCACGCCTTTCATTCCGGGCTGCAAGACAGCCAGCGATTGGCGGGAATCAAGCATTGCCTCAACAATAAAATAGGTTTCGCCGCCATCGGCCAAGGTTCGCGGAGTTATCTTGCCGACGGTAAATCGGAAAGGTTGAGACGGCAAGGAGGACAGATGGAGCAATCCACGTTGTCCAGGTCGCATATCGGCAATACGTCTTTCGGGGATCCGCAAGTCGACGCGAAATGCACCACGTGGTGCGATCCTAAATAATTCCTCGCCCTTCGTCACTGCAGCGCCAATGCGCTGGCTGAGGTCGCCAGAAACCAACACCGCGTCGAATGGCGCTTTCAAAACAGACCGCATCAGAAAGGCATTCGCCAAATCGAATTGCGCCTGTGCTTCGTCGCGTTCGGCGGAACTCGCATTGATCTGGACCCGATCTTGGGTTGCGCTGGCGTCTTGGAACTCGCCGCCATAACGGTTAACCTGGCTCTCCCATCGGGCCCGCTCAAGCAGCAAGTCGCTATCGTCCAACACCGCAATAACTGATCCGCGCTTTACAGGATCGCCTGCTCTGGCAGATGCGCTGCGCACGTAACCATCGAATGGCGCCGCCAAGATAATCTGCTGCCGTGGTTCAATCTGCGCATAAGCGGAAACGCGATCTGTTCCGGGTGCCAAAATAACCGCGCCTACTAAAATCAGTACCAGAGCAGCCGCAACCTTTCGTTCCTTGCGATCTCGTCCCATCACGCGCTGGGTTGTCTCACGCAGTTCTCGCAATGCGCGACGCGCCAACGGCTGGTCGCTTCGTTTCTTATCGAGCAAAGCCGTAACGGCAAGCCCAGCCACACTTTCTAAAGTTTTCATTTCAGCTGAAGAAAACGGAAAAAAGGACGGCCGCTCGACCGATAAAGCACCTACAGCAATGCCATCCTGAAACAGTGGGATCGTCATGACAGCCCCGCGTTCTTGAAGGACAAGGCGCTCGTGAGCGATGCGAATTGGCGCCTCATCATCACGCTGAATCATTGGTATCGCGATGGGTAGACGCTGATCGACCACTTCCTCCATCGCAGCTTCGATCCGTTGAATCAGACTGACGGAATCTCCCACTTGGGCGGAATGCGAAACATGAGCAACTTTGATAACCTCTCCTTCTAAGAGCCCTAAACTACCCCGATCAGCGCCTAGCCGCGTTGCTATAGATGTGACCAGCGCCATCGCAGCTGCGTCAAAGCGTGACTCAGCGAGCACTTCTGCCAAAAGGTCTACGCTCGCAGCCAGCGCATTTGCTCGATCACGCGTATAACCGGACAAATTTTGCACGATCAGTAATTGTAGGCCAGCTGCACCCCATTGCAGCTGCCGCATCGTCATTTGCAAAGCCGCGTCATCGCTTACTGCGATCGCTAACGCAGCAACCGCGATGAGGCTCCCATCCTGCATAAGAGGCCACGCAATCCCAAAACCTGCCGACGAAGGCAGTGACGCGATCAGGCCTTCTCGGTGGGCGCCTGCTCGTTCGCTCAAATCAAGCAGTGGCTCAACGGCCATTGCATCAGGCCATAGCGCTTCAGGCTGCAAACCCTCTGCGTCGGCCAACATCACCAACCCACCAAGCGCAGTCGGTATCTGGCTACATTGTACTTCCAACCAGTTCTGGACTTGCACACTCAGCGCCTCGTCAACACCCCACTGAGCAAGAGGAAGCGCCCCTTGAACGACGTTTTCTTCTCTCATTATAATATCATCTCGCATTTTTCTTTTTCATGCGCTTCCCCTGTCTGCTGTGGATCTGCCACATCAACCCAGCGCCGTATCTTTTGCAGTTGACGCCGAAGGGACAGGCTTAGCAATTTCTTGCGCGCACTGCCCTCACCGTCTCGAACCGCACTGCTAACAGCCAAGGGCAATATTCCTGCTGCAACACCGACGGTAAGTGCGTCATTCCCTTGCAATGGACTGTCCGCCTGCATCTGAGGCTTTGACATGCGACGTCGAATGCGGTGCTCCACATTCTCCAACCTGGATTCAGCGGTCTTGAATTTGCCATCCTCCATTTTGGCCGCATATGTCGCAGCTTTTTCCAACTGCTCAGGCGCTACAGGTTCATCCTGAATGTCGCCGGTGATGTCTAACTCATTATTGCCGAACGATGCACCCCGCCAGTCGGCATCAACATCCAGAACATGTTGAAACTTTTTCCAAAATGCTTCGTAAGTAGGAGTAACGCCGGGCATAGCGCTGGCCGATGCCAAATCTGCCATCGTGGCGGGCGATACCTGCTTGTATTCCCCATTATTATCAGAACGCACAAAATTGCCGTTCGGACGGTTTTCAGCGCGGTAAAGCGCTAACATCTCGCTGCGTTGCAGATCCAAGCGTCCTGCTGCCAAAGTTACAACAGAAAGCGCCTTTTCACTGCTATCTTCTGCGACGGCGAATTGTATGCGGCCATATTCGCCAAGCATTATGTCTTCGCCAAGGTCGGCATGGAACACGTCATTTCCGTCGCCGCCGACCAGGTAATCGTTGCCCGATCCGCTATTCAGGATGTCATCATCACCTGTGAAAAGATCAATTGCCTCAATTACGATGCGCTCATCCGTCCGGAAAATGCGTGCGGCATCGCCAAACATCACGTCGTTACCGGCGCCACCATCAAGCTCATCAGCACCAAAGCCACCCAAAATCACGTCGCGATCAAACCCGCCCGATACTGTGTCCTTACTTCCGCGCAGTGCATCTCCAGTAACCGCAAAAACATAGCGCCCTGACGCATCATTTTGGATTGTTCCATCGTCACCGATGATCACTGTCTCTCCGCCACGGTTACTAATTGTATCGGCACCATAGCCGCCGATGGCCTCATTCCTGCCAATGCCCATAGCGATAATGTCGTCACCAGCAGTGGACGGGCTGTCGTCCGTCGAACGAACCCAGCTGCGCACTCCACCAGCGAACAAAATCTCTCCGTTATCGCCAATCACTGTCGTATCGCCAACACCACTCGATACACGATCCGCGCCAAATCCACCGATAACCAAGTTGGTGCCATCACCGATATTGATCACATCATTGCCGCCTAGCTCCAAATTCCGACTGAACATTGAAACTATCTGACCAGCTGTATCAAAGCGCACCGTGCCATTATCGCCCAGAACCACATCCACGCCGCCCAGCGTCTCGACGCTATCTGCGCCAAAGCCTGCAAGCACAACATTATCACCTGAACCTGCGGCAATCACAT
>JBEDET010000049.1:0-16004 GCA_041175505.1 Pseudomonadota bacterium | reverse complement strand
CATCAACAAAGCGCATCGCATGGGACCGCGCGATGGTGGCATATGACGGCGGATTTGAAGCGGCCAACGCGTTGCGCGCAGCATTGCCGCTGCTTAAGGCGGCATTGCATGTGCGGATTGCAGAGGTGGAAACCTTACCCGAAGAATTCCCTGTCACCGACGCAGCGACCTATCTATCGCGCCATGGCGTCCGCGCCGAAATAGCCGTCGCGGCAAAGGGTGATCAAAGCGTCGAAGAACGGTTGCTGACTGAAGTACATGCGTGGCGACCCGATTTACTCGTCATGGGCGCCTATGGCCATGGGCGGTGGCGCGAAACCTTGTTTGGCGGCGTGACACGGTTCATGCTGGGCGAATTGGGCATACCTGTGTTGCTTGCGCATTAGGGTCAGGATCTAAACAAAGATTGGCTTTTGCCCTTTTTCCGTGCCAGTCAGGGTACCGAGTGAGGGGGATTTAAGTGACGCAAGATACAGCCGAAGCAAGCCGTCCAATGGGTTTTTGGATGGCACTTGCGCTCGTTATGGGCAGCATGATTGGGTCAGGCGTATTCCTGTTACCCGCAAGCCTTGCGCCCTTGGGGTGGAATTCCGTTATTGGATGGTTGATCACCATAGGCGGCGCATTGTGCGTGGCATCGGTGTTTGGCGCGCTCAGCAAGGCCTTGCCAAAGGCAGGCGGTCCTTATGCCTACACGCGCGCGGCCTTCGGCGACGGCGCGGGCTTCGCGATTGCATGGGCCTATTGGATATCTATGTGGGTCGGAAATGCCGCCATCGCCACCGCTGCGGTCAGTTATCTGAGCCAATTGTTTCCGGTTGTCGGAACCCACGGCGTATCGTCGGCAGTAACGATCGCAATTATTTGGGCATTTACGCTCATCAACATTCGCGGAACCAAGCTTGCGGGGCAAGTTCAGATCGTCTGGACGATCGCAAAGCTGCTGCCTCTGGTCGCGGTGATCGGGCTTGCTGCCTATGTTCTTGCGACCCAAGGCAAGGCGCTTGTCCGGCCATTTGTGACCGCAGACATTTCCGCGACCAGCATTTCCACCGCCACCATATTGACCCTATGGGCCATGCTTGGGCTTGAGCTCGCGACCGTGCCCGCCGACAAGGTGCAGGACCCCGAACGCACCATCAACCGCGCGACGCTTTTTGGAACCGCTGGCGCTGGCGTGATTTATATCCTCGTCTGCTCCGCAGTGGTCCTGATGCTGCCTGTCGCCATCACCAGCGTATCGGCCGCGCCATTTGCGGACTTTGTGAATATATATGCGGGCACCAATGCCGGCACCGCTATCGCCGCGGTCGGCGCGATCAGCGCACTTGGCGCGTTGAACGGCTGGATCATGTGTCAGGCCGAGATGCCCGCCGCTTTGGCGCGCGACGGACTGTTCCCGGCATTCATGGGCAAAGAAAGCGCCAATGGCACGCCGCGCAACGCACATCTGTTTACCTCAACACTTTTGACGCTGGTCATCCTGATGAACAGCAGCCGGTCGATGTCATCGATGTTTGAATTTCTCATCTTACTCACCACGGCCATTGTTCTGGTGATGTATTTCGGATGCGCCGCAGCTGCTTTCCGTTTGATGACCAAAGGACAGTTGCCGGGCAAGGCGGGTTTCAAGGCCATATTGTTGCTTGCCGCGCTATATTCCTGCTGGACGATCTATGGCGCAGGGGCCGAAGCGTTGATCTGGGGGGTTGCGTTATTGCTGGCTGGGTTCCCGGTTTTCTGGCTGTTGAAGCTTGCAAGGGGTTCCAAACCCACGACCTGACGCCTACATACAGAAGACAAGAAATTTGCGGGATATTCGATGAGCTATACTACCGATCTCGGCCTTTATATTGATGGCAGCTGGCGCAAGGGCGAAGGCCGCGATTGTCACACCGTCATAAATCCGGCCACTGGCGAAACGCTCGCTGCGTTGCCGCTGGCGACCGCGGCAGACCTTGATGAAGCGCTCGCCGCGACAGCAAAGGGTTTTGCATATTGGCGCGGCGTTGATGTGAATGCCCGCGCCGCGATTTTGCATAAGGTTGCCGATCTCATTCGTGAGCGGGCAGAGGGCATCGCCGTACTGCTCACGACCGAACAGGGTAAGCCACTCGCCGAAGCGCGGACCGAGGTTCTGTCCTGCGCCGCGCAGTTCGATTATTTCGCAGAAGAGGCCAAGCGCAGCTATGGCCGCGTCCTCGTCCGGCCAACGGGGCAACGCGCGATTGTGCTAAAACAGCCCGTGGGACCCGTTGCCGCATTTTCACCGTGGAATTTCCCGGTCAATTTGATGTGCAAGAAAATGGCTGCGGCGCTCGCTGCGGGCTGCTCGATCATCGCCAAACCGCCGGAAGAAACGCCAGCAAGCACAATCGGCATCATGCAGTGCGTCATCGACGGCGGCGTTCCTGGCAATGTTGCCCAGTTGATTTATGGCGTTCCCGATATGGTGAGCCGCCACCTGATCGCATCACCGATCATCCGCAAAGTCAGCTTCACAGGGTCTGTGCCCGTGGGCAAACATTTGCTGAAGCTTGCGGCAGACGGCGTCAAGCGCACCACGATGGAATTGGGTGGCCATGCGCCTGTGCTCATTTTCGATGATTGCGACCTTGAAAAGGCTATCGCCTTGTCGGCGACCACCAAGTTCCGGAACGCCGGACAAGTGTGCATTTCACCGACGCGTTTCTATGTGCAGGAAGGCGTCTACGACCGATTTGTCGCTGGCTTTGCCGCGCATACGAAGAATGTGCAGGTCGGCAACGGCTTGGACGCTGGCACCGTCATGGGCCCACTTGCCAATGCGCGGCGGCCCTCCGCCATCGCCGCCCTCGTGGAAGATGCAACGTCAAAGGGCGCGAAGCTGTTGGCGGGTGGCACACGCGGCGAACAGGGCTATTTCTTTCAGCCCACAGTGCTCGCGGACGTTCCCATGTCGGCAGACGTCATGGACAATGAACCATTTGGCCCCGTTGCACTGATGCGGCCATTCAAGACGTTGGACGAAGCCATTGAACAGGCAAACCGCCTGCCCTTTGGTCTTGCGGCTTATGCCTTCACCGAAAACGCGCGGCAGGCGAACCTTGTCGCCGATGCGTTGGATACCGGCATGGTTGGCCTGAACAGCTTTGTGATTTCCATGCCTGACGCGCCCTTTGGCGGGGTGAAGGAATCGGGCTTTGGCAGCGAAGGCGGCCCCGAAGGTCTCGACAGCTATTATGTGACCAAAGCGGTCCATCAATATTGATACAGCGGCAGCTCTGGCTGATTGGTGGGCTGTGCGCTCTGGCGCTTGGCACCGTTGGTATAGCCCTGCCGTTGCTGCCGACCGTACCCTTTATGATATTGGCGGCGCTTTGCTTTGCGCGCAGCAGCCCGGCGCTTGAAGCCCGGTTGATGAATCACCCCGCCTTCGGGCATCATATTGTTGCATGGCGCGAAAAAGGGGTGGTGAGCAGACGCGGTAAATGGTCGGCAACCGTCGCCTTTGGCATCAGCATAGCGATTGGGTTGGTCGCATTGGCATTGCCTTGGTCGTTAATGCCGCTTGGCGTTGCAATATTGTGTCTTGGTTGGATTTGGCGACAGCCCGAAGCCTAAATCGCTGCGTCGCGCACGATCGCGATCCCGGCCTCGCGTTGTTTCTTGAGATCCGCCTTCAACTTGGCGGGATCACGCGCAAACACGAAACCAAAGCTGACGCCGCCTTCCTTGCCGATGGTGGCATGGTGCAATTTATGCGCCTGAACCAGCCGCTTGGCATAACCGCTGCGCGGCACATATTTGAAGTAACGCTGATGCACGAGGCCATCATGCACCACGGTGTAGATGATGCCGTAAAATAGCACGCCAAGGCCAATCCACGTCGCAGGCTCCCAAGCTCTTTCACCAAGCAACAAAGGGCTGCCAATCGCAAATAAGGAGATGCTCGTAACCGCGCCAACAATCCCATAAAGATCGTTCTTTTCCAGCGTGTTGTCATGTGGTTCGTGATGGTCGCGGTGCCAGCCCCAGCCCCAGCCATGCATGATATATTTATGGCTCGACCACGCCACCCATTCCATGACGAAGACGGTGCCAAGCACAATGAGGATGATGCTGATAACGCTCATGCAACGTCTAATAGACGCAAACAGCACAAGATTGAAGTGCAACGATTGTCACCTCACTTGATTTCGTTGCAATCAGTTCTATGGCACTTTTATTATGTCCACACCGCAAACACTGTACGAAAAAATCTGGAACGCCCATGTTGTCGAACAACGCGACGACGGTACGTGCCTGATCTTCATTGACCGCCACCTTGTGCACGAAGTGACCAGTCCGCAGGCTTTTGAAGGCCTAAGGGCGGCAGGACGCCGTGTCCGTCGGCCCGATTTGACATTGGCTGTGCCTGACCACAACCTGCCCACTACCGCGCGTCTGGATAGCCACGGACAACCAATCCCGATTGCAGACCCGGAAAGCGCCCAGCAATTGGAAGCGCTAGAGCGAAACGCGCCGGAGTTCGGCATAGACTATATAAATGCTTCCGATGCCAAGCAGGGTATCGTCCATGTTGTTGGGCCAGAGCAGGGCTTTTCCCTTCCCGGCACAACGATTGTGTGCGGCGACAGCCACACCGCTTGTCACGGTGGCCTGGGCGCTTTGGCATTCGGCATTGGTACGTCTGAGGTTGAGCATGTTCTGGCGACGCAGACGCTCCAACTGACACGTTCAAAGTCCATGGAAGTACGCGTCGAGGGCGAATTGCGCGCAGGCGTGTCCGCCAAGGACGTGGTGCTGCACATCACCGGCGTACTTGGTGCGGCCGGCGGCAGCGGCCATGTGATCGAATATACCGGATCCGTCATCCGCGCACTCAGCGTCGAAGGGCGGCTGACCATTTCCAACATGGCCATTGAACATGGCGCGCGTGCGGGCCTCGTGGCGCCCGACGATACCACTTTTGCGTATATCAAGGGCCGGCCCATGGCGCCGTCAGGCGCAAATTGGGACGCAGCGGTTGCCTATTGGCGTACGCTCGCGACCGATGCGGGTGCAACTTATGACAAGGTCGTATCGATTGATGCCGCCGATATCGCACCCAGCGTCACATGGGGTACCAGCCCCGAAGATGTGTTGCCGATTACAGGCATAGTCCCCGATCCGTCCGCCTTTGCCGATCCGTCCAAGCAGGAAGCCGCGCGCAAATCGTTGGATTATATGGGGCTGACACCCGGCACGCGGATGACCGATATCGAAGTGCAGAATATCTTCATCGGCAGCTGCACCAACAGCCGCATTGAAGATCTGCGCGCCGCCGCTGAAATCTTAAAAGGCCGTAAAAAGGCGGCGAACGTCAAATGGGCGATTGTCGTGCCCGGCAGTGGTCTTGTGAAGCAACAGGCCGAGGACGAGGGCCTAGACCGGATATTTACGAGCGCTGGGTTTGAATGGCGCGAGCCGGGCTGTTCGGCATGTTTGGGGATGAACCCGGACAAGGTGCCCGCCGGCGAACGTTGCGCATCGACCAGCAACCGGAATTTCGTCGGCCGCCAAGGCCCGGGCGCGCGCACCCATCTGGTAAGCCCGGCAATGGCCGCAGCCGCTGCTGTGACGGGCAAGCTCACCGACGTCCGTGCGTTCGCCAATTAAGGGTAACGCACGCGCGGCACCGCTGGCTTATGCGGCGGTGCAAGTGAAGCTATTCCCTTTACTTGTCACAAATGCCGAAGCTAAAGCAGTTGGCATCAAGGAAGAGGCTTATGACCAATAAAAAATCCGACAATGGCGACACATGGTCGACCACAGCAAAGGTTGGCGCTGCAGTGGGTTCGGCGGCACTGATGGCCGCGTTGATTTACGCAGGACGCCGCAGTCTGACCCAGAAAAAGGGCAAGCTGGAACCGCTCTCGCCTGAGCCCGAAGTTGCGCCGATGACGCACAATCAGCCCAAGACAGATACGGACTAAAATTATGAAAGCGATAAGCCGTGTTGAGGGCCGGGCCTATCCCGTCGGTTTGAAGAATATCGACACCGATGTGATCATCCCCGCGGTGTGGCTTAAAACCATTAGCCGCGCTGGATTGGGCAAGGGCGCGTTCGAAAGCTTACGCGCGGTTCCGGGCAATGTGTTTGACGACCCTGAATATGCCGGTGCGCCTATCTTGATCGCTGGCGACAATTTTGGTTGCGGATCAAGCCGCGAACATGCGGCATGGGCCATGGCCGATTTGGGCATATCAGCGGTGATTGCGCCCAGCTTTTCCGACATTTTTTCGGGCAATGCGTTCAAGAACGGCTTGCTCGCTATTGTTCTGCCGCAGGCGGCGATTGACCGGTTGATGGAAGTCGCGCGGACCGATGACATTCACATCGATCTGGAAACGCAAACCGTCACCACGCCGTTTCAGGACCGGTTCGAATTTGAAATCGACCCGTTTCGTAAACATTGCCTGATTAACGGTGTAGACGAAATCGGCCTGACGCTGAAAAGCAGCGACGCGATTTCGGTGTACGAAGCCAAATTATCTGCGGACCGGCCCTGGCTGGCGCCAAACCCCGTTTAGGAGAGAGACATGCGCGCTTTATTATCAACCGCAAGCGGCGGCCCAGAAACACTTGTCATGGGCGAACTGCCTGAACCCACCGCCGGACCCGGTCAGGTTGTCGTCGCGGTAAAGGCCTGTTCGATTAATTTTCCCGACACGCTGATGATTGTCGACCTTTATCAATTCAAGCCTGAGCGTCCCTTTGCGCCGGGCGGCGAAATTGCAGGCACAGTCGAAGCCATTGGCGAAGGCGTTACCGGCTTTGCCATTGGCGACCGCGTCATTGGCCTATGCGGCAATGGCGGCCTGACCGAAAAAGTAGCGGTCGCAGCGTTCAATTGCTTCAAAATGCCCGACGCCATGTCCTTTGACGATGGCGCAGCTTTGTTGATGACCTATGGCACGTCCATCCACGCGCTGAAGGATCGCGGCCATATGAAGTCGGGTGACAATGTCCTTGTGCTTGGCGGCGCAGGCGGCATCGGCATTTCGGCGATTGAACTGGCCAAGGCATTTGGCGGCCGTGTGGTCGCTGGTGTCTCCAGCGAGGCAAAAGCAGACATCGCGCGCGAAGCAGGCGCTGACGAAGTTGTCGTGTATCCGCATCAACCGTTCGACAAGGACCAGTCCAAGGCTGTCGCCGAGCTGTTCAAAACGGCCGCTGGCCGTGACGGCTACAACATCATTTATGACACCGTGGGTGGCGACTATAGCGAACCTGCCGTCCGGTCGATTGCGTGGGAAGGCAAGTTTCTCGTCGTCGGCTTTCCCGCCGGGATCGCGAAATTGCCATTAAACCTCACATTGCTGAAAAGCTGCGACGTTTGCGGCGTTTTCTGGGGTGCCTTTGCCGCACGTACGCCGCAGAAAAATCACGCCAACATAGCCGAGTTGTTTGACCTATATGCCGCCGGCAAGATCAAGCCGCGCATTTCGGAAACATTCGCGCTTGCGGACGCCGGAACAGCAATCGCACGCTTGGGTGACCGGGCAGCGGTTGGGAAGCTGGTCGTACATATTTGACAAGACCGGCCTTGTTGCGCGACGATGAAGGCATTATCTTTGAACAACAGCAAAATGGAACGGCATGATGACGACTTTCGACAATCGCGAAAAAGCCTTTGAAAACAAGTTCGCACATGATGCGGACCTATTGTTCAAGATAACCGCCCGCCGCAACAAGCTGGTGGGTCAATGGGCAGCCGAAAAAATGGGCCTGACCCCCGAAGAAACCACAGCCTATGCGACATCGGTCGTGCAGGCGGACTTTGAAGAAGCGGGCGACGAAGACGTTATCCGTAAACTGCTTGGCGATTTGACATCGGCCGGTATCGACGTGGATGACGCGATGATCCGCGCTGCGCTCGAAGACAAAATGGTGGAAGCCCGACGTCAATTTATCGAGCCTGCATAATGGCCATGCACGCGCACGAAATTGAGGAAATGATTCAAGCAGCGCTTCCCGATGCTTTTGTCGAAATCACTGACCTTGCGGGCGACGGCAACCATTATGCCGCGCGCGTGGTCAGCGAAAGCTTTCGCGGCATGCCGCGCGTAAAACAGCACAAGGCGGTGTATGACGCTTTGGGCGGACGCATGGGCGGTGTCTTGCATGCCCTTCAGCTGACAACAGCCATTCCCTGATTATTGGAGTATTGAAATGAGCGTTAACGAACGGATCGATGAGATCGTCAAAGGCAATGATGTCGTCCTTTTCATGAAAGGTTCGCCATTGTTTCCGCAGTGCGGATTTTCCAGCAAGGCGATCGCCATTCTTGACCATCTGAATGTCGCTTATGAAAGCGTCGATGTATTGCAGGATATGGAAATCCGTGCAGGCATCAAAGATTATAGCGACTGGCCAACTATCCCGCAATTGTACGTCAAAGGCGAGTTCCTTGGTGGTTCGGACATCATGATGGAAATGTACGAAGCGGGCGAACTGCAAGCAATTGTGGACGCAGAGGGTTTAGCTAAGGCTGGCTAAGCCGACCCGGTATTAAACGGGGGCGGGTTCAACCCCGCCTTCCGCCCGGCGGATATGCGGCAGCAACAGGTGCAGCCAGCCTAATGCGAGCAAATAAGAAACAGCCGCAAAGATAAACAATGGGGTGTAGCCAAGCCCCGCCGCCAAAACGGCGCCAGTCACCAATTGGATCAAGGCACCGCCCATATTCCCCATGAATGCCCCAAAGGCCGTTACGCGGCCAACCTTTGCGCGTGGCACAACATCGGTAATGATGGAAAATATCGACAGGGAAAAACCCTGATGTCCGGCCATGACGACGCCCATCATGATCGCCACTGGCCAAAATGAATCCAGCGTAAGTACGAACGGCAGCGGCACGACGATGGCTGCGGATCCCAGCATGATCGTCTTGCGTACGCGGTTGACGCTCCAGCCCGCTTCCAAAAGTCGAGTCGACAGCCAGCCTGCGAACAATGCACCCGCGCCCGAACCAAAAAAAGCGATGGCCAAAGGTATTGCGAGTTCGCTGGTCGTAAGGCCGAATTCCTTCCGATAAAAATCGGGTAACCAGAAATTTATAAGCCACCATGTTGCGTCGGACAGCGCTTTCGCGATGACAATCGCCCAAGTACGCCGTTCAAGCAATATCGGTCCATATGGCGCGCCGCCATCGAAAAAGTCGCGATTGGCATCTTCCGCCTGATCATCAAATTTTACGCCTCGTGCGAACCACAGCCATAACGCAAGCGTAACAAATCCACCGATGCCGCCAAAGATAAGCGCGCCGCGCCATCCCCAGATGGCCGCGATCACGGGAATGAAAAAGGGCATGGCAATTGTACCAAGGCCCGCAATTGCCGTACCTACCCCAAAAGCAAATGACCGTTTGTCTGCCGGGAACAGGGTCGCAACGGTCTTGATGGTCAGCGGTGTCTGCACCGCTTCGGTCGCACCAAGCCCGATGCGCGCGGCGACAACATGCCATCCGGCAATCGCCCACCCATGTGCCATGGCTGCAAGGCTCCAGGTCGTCACACCCGCTACCATCGAGCGCAACACGCCCAATTTGTCCACCAGCCAGCCGGTAAACAAGAATGACAGCGCCGCCGCAACCTGCGTCACAAAAGCCAGATTGGCAAAATCCGTATCGTTCCAGCCGAGATCGGCGGATATGTCAGGCTTAAGGATCGCAATGACCGGCCGATCCATCGCATTGAAGATACCCGCGACACATAACAGTCCGAAAAGGATCCAACGCAATGTTGGTGTGATAGGCTTCACTTCGCTTCACCCCTGCGCATGACTGTGTCCACTTGGCGTATAGTCCAACCTGCTTTATGCTGGAACTTCTGATGCATCTGCCTATAGAAGGCCATATGACACCGCAAGACATAAACGCGAATTATATCGCTGACCTGTATGGCGAGACATATCTTGCCGAGGACAATCCGGCACCGCGCAAACGATTGATGATCAGCGCATTATTCCCGGGTCTTGCTGTCGTTGGTATCGCATCGGTCGCAGCGACTTGGTTCTCTGAACATTATGCCATGCCCGTCATATTGGCCGGGCTTTTGCTTGGTCTGGCGCTCAATTTTATATCGGCTGAGCAAAAGGTCCACCCGGGCCTCGATTTCTGCGGCACCACTTGTTTGCGGTGGGGCATCGTTCTGTTGGGGACTCAGGTGACCGCGATGCAGATTGGCGGATTGGGTGCACTCGCCTTTCTGGGGCTGGTGTGCATTATGGCGCTGGTGATGGGTGCGGGCGTGTTCGGCGCGCGAATGGCGGGACAAAGCAATTATGCAGGCTGGCTTGCGGGCGGCGCAACAGCGATTTGTGGCGCGTCGGCGGCCTTGGCTATTTACGCCGTTATTGGCCGCGAGCGGCTGAACCAGAACCAATTCACGCTGACGCTGGTGGGGGTTTCACTCGCCAGTGCTATCGCCATGTCCTTTTACCCCCTCATCGCGGCGCAGCTTGCCTTTACGGATCGTCAGGCGGGTTTCCTGATGGGCGCTGCGATTCATGATGTCGCTCAGTCACTCGGCGGTGGTTATAGCTTTTCCCAATCCGCCGGTGAAACGGCAACGATTGTAAAGCTGTCGCGCGTGGCCTTGCTGGCGCCCGCAGTGGCGCTCATTGGCCTCGCCATCGGTTCGGGCAATGGCCAATCGAAAAGCCTCGCTGCGAAGTTGAAACTGCCGTGGTTCATCATCGCATTCTTCGCGGTGGTTGCCGTCAACTCTTTTGTCGACGCACCAAAGTGGGTAGCCGAATATGGCCTGCTGGCATCAAAGGCGATGCTCTTGTTCGCCGTTACCGCAACCGCTATGCGGTCACGGCTTGATCTGTTACTCGGGCAAGGCTGGAAAGCGATGCTGCCCGTCATGCTTGCCACTTTTACCGCTTTCATCGCCGCGGCGACATTTGCATGGGGATTTTTATGAGCCAGCCAATTTTTGACCTCGCCGTAATCGGCGGCGGCATAAACGGTGCTGGCATTGCGCGCGACGCGGCCGGGCGCGGCGCAAAGGTGGTCTTGCTCGAGCGCGGTGATCTCGCGCGCGGCACATCCTCTGCATCGACAAAGCTTATTCACGGTGGGCTGCGCTATCTTGAGCATTATGAATTCGCGCTGGTGCGGGAATCGCTGATTGAGCGCGAACGGTTGTGGGCCATTGCGCCGCACATCATTTGGCCGCTGCGCTTTATTCTGCCGCATCAAAAGGGTATCCGCCCCGCATGGCTCGTTCGCTTGGGCCTGTTTTTATATGACCATATTGGCGGCCGCAAACTGCTCCCCGCGACCCGCACTGTAACGCTTGCGTCTGAACCCGCCGGTAAGCCGCTGAAGCCCCAATTCACAACAGCGTTCGAATATTCCGATTGCTGGGTCGATGACGCCCGATTGGTCATCTTCAACGCCATGGATGCGGCGCAACATGGCGCGGAAATCCGCACGCATTGCGAAGTGACACACATCGAACGACGCGACGGCATCTGGCATATCGAAATTGCAGGACAGCCGCCGATACAGGCGCGCGCCGTTGCCAACGCAGCAGGGCCAGCGGTGCTTGAACTGCTTGCGCGCACCACCGGGCGTCAACGCAATGCAGCGGAAACCATCCGGCTTGTGCGCGGGTCACATATCGTTGTGCGCAAAATGTTCGATACGCCGCAGGCCTATTTCTGCCAAAACCCCGATGGCCGGATCTTCTTCGCCATTCCGTATGAGGATGATTTCACCCTGATCGGCACGACCGATGCCGATCACAAAGGTTCACTCGACGACGTTTTCGCGACGCCCGAGGAAATCGATTATATCTGCGAATCTGCTGGTGCCTATTTCAAACAAACCATCACTGCGGCGGACGTCATTTACAGCTATGCCGGTGTTCGTCCGCTGGTCGATGACGGGTCGGGCAAGCCTGAAACCGCATCGCGCGGTTACCATTTTGAAGTCGACGTTGATGCCGATGGGCAAGCGCCGATCCTATCTGTCTTCGGCGGCAAAATTACAACATACCGCCACTTGGCAGAAAGCGCCGTCAAAAAGCTCGCCGGATATATGCCTATTCTCGATGGACGAAGCTGGACGCTCCAACAGCCGCTTCCGGGTGGCGATTTTCCGACCGATGGCGCCGATGACTTGGCGGACGAACTGCAGCGCGCATTCCCGTTTCTGCCGGCGCCGCTCACCCAACGCTGGGTCCGCAGCTATGGGACACTGACGCGATCAATTCTGGCCGATGCCCGCTCCATCGCAGATCTTGGCACGCATTTTGGCCATGGGCTGTATGCACGCGAAGTAGACTATTTGATCGGCCAGGAATGGGCGCGCTCCGCAAGCGACATATTGTGGCGGCGCAGCAAACTGGGCCTGCGGTTTTCTGCTGACGAAACACAATATTTGGAAAGTTACGTCGCGGGCAAATTACGAAAATAAGGCCGCATAAGTGATGCGCTTGTGGCTGAGCAAGGAAAGCTGCTGCGATTTCTTACCCTTTCTGGGTTGATTTCCGCCGATAAAGGGACCATCTGCCCCCAATCGGAGTAAATTTATCTGATTAGGGACGTTGTTATGCGTTTGTCGAATATGGCAGATTATGCAGTGGTGGTTATGAGCGCGGCTTCGCGCCATTGCGGCTCTGCGCGCGTATCTGCGACGGACCTTGCGACCGAAACCGGCCTTGCCCTGCCCACGACTCAAAAGCTGGTGAGCATGTTGACCAAAGCGGGTCTGTTACGTTCGGCACGTGGCACGGGGGGTGGCATCACCCTTGCCCGTCCTGCAGCGGCCATCAATCTGGCGGATATTATCGAGGCTGTCGAAGGCCCGATAGCGATGACCGCGTGCTGCGATACGCATAAACACGCCTTGGGTCAGCATTGTTCGAAAGAAGGCAGCTGCCACGTCCAATCGCATTGGCCCGTCGTCAACAACGCTGTGCGCGGTGCGCTTGCGCAAATCAATTTGGCAGGACTGACGCGATGACCGACGATATTGAGATCAAAGACAAGGCTGCGTGGGACGCCGCCGAAAAGGTCGCCGATTACGAACATGGCTGGTCGTCGGACATCGAAACCGATTTCGCGCCAAAGGGCCTGAACGAAGATACCGTTCGCTTCATTTCGGCAAAGAAGAATGAGCCCGAATGGATGCTCGAATGGCGGCTTAAGGCCTTTGCCATGTGGAAAACGATGGAAGCGCCGGATTGGGCCAAGCTCAATGTCCCGCCCATCGATTATCAGGACGCATATTATTATGCCGCGCCCAAGGCGAAGCCGAAACTGAATTCATTGGACGAGGTCGATCCCGAAATCCTGCGCGTGTACGAAAAGCTTGGCATCCCGATTGCCGAACAGAAATTGCTCGCCGGTGTCGAAGGCGGTGAAGATGGCGGCTTGCCCCAACGCCGCGTCGCGGTTGATGCCGTGTTTGACAGTGTTTCGGTTGCCACGACCTTCCGCGCGGAATTGGAGCGGGCTGGCGTTATTTTCCGCAGCATTTCGGAAGCGATTAAGGAATATCCTGACCTCGTCCGCAAATATCTCGGCAAGATTGTGCCGATGCACGACAATTATTTCGCCACGCTCAACTGCGCGGTCTTTTCCGACGGAACGTTCGTCTACATCCCCGAAGGCGTGCGCTGCCCGATGGAGCTTTCCACCTATTTCCGGATCAACGCGGAAAATACCGGGCAGTTCGAACGGACATTAATCGTCGCTGATAAGGGCAGCTATGTCAGCTATCTCGAAGGCTGCACCGCGCCGATGCGCGACGAAAACCAGCTGCACGCCGCCGTGGTCGAACTGGTCGCGCTGGACGATGCCGAGATCAAATATTCGACCGTGCAAAACTGGTATCCCGGCGACGCGGAAGGCAAAGGCGGCATCTATAACTTCGTTACCAAGCGCGCATTGTGCCAAGGACGGAACAGCAAGGTGAGCTGGACTCAGGTTGAAACCGGCAGCGCGGTGACGTGGAAATATCCAAGCTGCGTATTGAACGGCGAAAACAGCGTCGGCGAATTTTACTCGGTCGCGGTGACCAACAATCATCAGCAAGCCGACACCGGCACCAAGATGATCCACAATGGCAAGGGTAGCCGCTCGACCATTGTCAGCAAGGGCATCAGCGCCGGACACAGCAACAACACCTATCGCGGGCTGGTGCGCGTTGCGCCAAATGCCGAAGGCGTACGCAACTTCACCCAATGTGACTCGCTGCTGCTCGGGTCTTTGAGCGGCGCGCACACCGTCCCCTATATCGAGGTACGCAACCCAAGCGCGCAGATCGAGCATGAGGCGACGACGAGCAAGATTTCGGACGACCAGATGTTCTACGCCATGGCCCGCGGCCTGAACGCCGAGGAAGCTGTGGCGCTGATCGTCAACGGCTTTGCCAAGGAAGTGCTGCAGCAACTGCCGATGGAATTCGCGGTTGAGGCACAGAAGTTGTTGGGCATCAGCCTTGAGGGGAGCGTGGGGTGAGGCATTGTCGCTTCTCCAACGCAAAACGATTTAACGGAAAAACAGACGTCATATGCTCCAAATAGATAACCTCCACGCCAATGTTGGCGACAAGCCTATCCTTAAGGGCCTCACGCTCTCGCTGAACGCGGGCGAGATCCATGCGATCATGGGTCCGAATGGCGCGGGAAAATCGACGCTGGGTTATGTGCTTTCGGGACGCCCCGGTTATGAGGTGACCGAAGGTTCGGTGACCTTCAACGGGCAGGATCTGCTCGCCCTCGAACCACATGAACGCGCCGCCGCAGGTCTATTCTTGGGCTTTCAATATCCGGTTGAAATCCCCGGCGTATCGAACGTCCAGTTTCTGCGCGAGGCGCTCAATGCGCAGCGCAAATATCGCGGTGAGGCTCCGCTGACCGGTGGAGAATTCCTGAAGGTCGCACGCGAACAGGCAGGCGCGCTTGGCATGGATATGGACATGCTCAAGCGTCCCGTGAATGTCGGCTTTTCCGGCGGCGAGAAGAAGCGTAACGAGATGGTGCAGATGGGTATCATCGACCCTGCGCTTGCGATCCTCGACGAAACCGACAGCGGCCTCGATATCGACGCGCTGCGCACAGTGGGTGATGGCATCAACCGCATCATGCGCAAGCCGGACAAGGCTGTGCTGCTGATCACCCATTATCAGCGGCTGCTCGATTATGTGAAACCCGACTTTGTGCATGTCCTCGACGGTGGCCGCATCACGCGGACCGGCGGTGCAGAGCTCGCGCTGGAGCTGGAGCGTGACGGATATAAGGAATTGGCGGCTTGAGCATGTCCGCGCCCACCCGCCACAATGAAGCATGGCGCTACAGCGACATTGCCGCCGTCGAGGCGGCTTGGCCATTGCCTGCGCCCGAAAGCATCATCGTGCCTGCGGGTGGAACCTTTGCGCGGACGATTATTCAGGACGGCGGAACGATCCATCAACTGGACATCGCGATTGGCAAAGGCGCCACCGCCGCAATCCATGTGCTGAATATCGGTGGCGATTATGGGCGGGTGGAACTTAACGTCACACTGCATGAAAAGGCTGATTTCAAACTTGGCGCGGTGCAAATTGGTGGCGGCGCGCAAACGCTTGAGGTCATCACCACTGTCACCCATGCAGAACCCGGCGCAACCTCATCGCAGACCGTCCGCTCCGTCTTGGCGGGTACAGCGACCGGTACCTATCTCGGCAAAGTGGCCGTGGCACGCGATGCCCAGCAAACCGACAGCGTGCAGTCCGTCAAAGCGATGCTGCTGGACCGCAGCGCAACCGCCAACGCGAAGCCGGAACTCGAAATTTACGCCGACGACGTCAAATGCGCGCATGGCTGCGCGATTGGCGAGTTGGACGCCATGGGCCTTTTCTATCTGCAAGCGCGCGGCATTACCCCTGCCGAGGCAAAGAAGCTGATGTTGCAGGCCTTTGTCGCCGGCGTGTTTGAAGGCGCGGCAGATGAAGAGATGCTGACTGAAGCGGCTTTAGCCA
>JBEDET010000048.1:0-16158 GCA_041175505.1 Pseudomonadota bacterium | reverse complement strand
TACGGTCCGCAAAGCTGCTAAAGTTGCCCCGGAACAAGCCATAGGCGTACCCGTATCGCTTCAGCGTATGTTGATCGAAGCGGATGTTATGGCGTTGATTCGGGGCGAAGGCGGCATTGCCGACCGCATCCGATTTGTGCTGGATGTGCCCAAGGATGCGAAGGGCAAAGTGCCCAAGTTGAAAAAACAGCGGTTGTTTCTATTTGGTAGTCCCGTTGCGAGCCGAACGGGCGAAATCCGTTTGTCGCGACCCAACGCGCTCGCAAATTTCAGCCCGACAAATGATGCTTTGGTCCGCCGCATCACACAAGAGGCTGTCTTGCGTGATGCACCGCAACGCATCATAGGTGTCGCCAGTGCTTTCCATAGCCCTGGAACGGTGCTCGGTGAGGGCGAAACACAGATTTTCCTGAAGACCGAAAAGGACCAACCAGTCTCACTTACGGTTCTTAGCCGGCCGAATGAGCAAAAACAGTGGGCGGTATCGACAGCTGAAGTCATCGATTCGTCTGCGACCGCGCCGGAACGATCCACATTGCTATGGTATCGGCTAGCCTGTGGCCTACCGCGCAGCCTTCCCACCGACCGAATTGAAACAACGGGCGGTCAAGACGCTGCGCGCGCGCAAACTGACTATAAATTTGTCATAGATGCGCTTGGGCCATGTGGCCGTAAGCGTTAGGGGGCCTCAAATCAGGATCGACGCTTCCGCGTTCACCGCGATGCGCCCGGCACCCACATGATATCACCACCGCGCGTCGAATTAATCAGGCGACACAGCACAAACAGATAGTCTGACAGACGGTTGATGTAGTTCAACGCCTGCGGATTTATCGAAACGTCCAGCGATGCCGCAACCAGCGCCCGTTCGGCACGGCGTGAAATGGCGCGCGCCATATGCATATGCGCGGCTGCCAAGCTTCCGCCCGGCAAAATGAAACTGGTCAAAGGTGGAAGCTGTTCGTTGGCTTTATCAATCGCTGCCTCAAGCCATTCTACTTGAGACGACACAATCCGCAATTCCATCGGTGATGGTTCAAAACTTTCGCCGGGTGTTGCGATATCGGCACCCAGATCAAACAGGTCGTTCTGAATACGCCGTAACTCAGCGACCAAAGGCGTTTCGCCCTCATCCGCTGCCAGCGTCTGAAGCGCCACGCCAAGCGCGCTGTTGGTCTCATCGACTTCACCAATGGCGTGTAAGCGCGCATTGGTCTTGGACACGCGCGAGCCATCGACGAGGCCAGTGGTCCCGTCGTCGCCGGTGCGCGTGTAAATCTTGTTAAGCTTGACCATCTCTAATGCCGCCCGCTTATTGCGAGCCGGCGACCAAGACGAGCACAGCAAGCAAACCGATAGTAATCGCCTGCCATTTGACGCGGGCAAACATCATCTTGTTCTGCACGGTGAGCGATTTGGGCAGCCCCGCTTCGTCGACATCTGCTGGTCGCAAATTGGCGAACGCATGAAGGCCACGGATAAGTGCAAATGCCACGGCACCAGCTGCGCCAATGGTGAGGAGAACCAACAAAATAGTCATCGGGAGAAATCCTTGTCCGGGGCCAATACCCCGCTGCGCCTATCTAGGCGTGAGATAGCGAGATTCCAAGCGGTAGCGTTCCCTGACGCAAATTATTAATAAGTCCATCGCCGCATTCGCCCGCTAACCGCCGGTCCGACAGCGCAGGTGACGATTTGCTCTTCGCCAGTTTTTCACCGCTCGCGTCCAACAACAGCGGATGGTGCCAATATATGGGTTCAGGCAAATCCAACAGTTTCTGCAACAGCCTATGGATGGCGGTATATCCGAAAAGGTCTTGGCCGCGCACGACATGCGACACCTCATCGGCGGCATCGTCAATGGTTGCGGCAAGATGGTAAGATGCCGGCGCATCTTTGCGCCACAGAACAACATCGCCAAATGCCATGGGGTCCGCAAATTGCGGTCCAGCCGCCAAATCCATCCAATGCAACAGCCCCGACTGCGCCACGGCTTTGGCCATATCAATCCGCAAGCTGTGCGGCACACAAGGGTCAATGTCGCTGTCCCGGCACGTTCCGGGATAATGGGGGCCGTCTGGACCGTGCGGCACCGGCTTATGTTTCAGCGCATGGGCAATATCGCTTCGCGAACAGACGCAGCGGTATAGCAACCCGTCCGCGATCAACTGGTCGCGCGCCGCTTCATATCTTGCAATGTTCTGCGATTGAAATTGTACAGCGCCGTCGTGATGAAGCCCAAGCCAGTCCATATCCGACATGATCGCCGCGACATGCTCGGCACGGCTACGTGTTCCGTCAATATCTTCAATCCGCAGATGGAACTGCCCATCCAAAGCCCGCGCAAAATAATGCGCACATAACGCCGAAAAGGCATGCCCCAGATGCAGTCGCCCATTGGGACTCGGCGCGAACCGCGTCACCACTGCGCCATCACATTGAGGCAGCGCAGGCAGATATTGCTTCAAAAATTCATCCGCACGCAAAAAACATATCCCCAAAAAATACCATATCCGGTGCCTTTGCCCTCTTGACGTCACCATATGTGCAAATAGGTTGATGACTGTCAGATTGCTGTAACGTTGTTACGCTTAAAGCATGTATGACATAAAGGGAGTAGGGTTCGACTTATGTTGCATACCGGAACTTTCGAAGCAGCGGGCCGCGCAAGGCACCCGGAGAACTGCCCGGCATTGGTACTCAACGCCGATTACACGCCGTTGAGCTATTATCCATTGAGCTTATGGCCATGGCAAGCCGCCATTAAGGCGGTGTTCCTCGACAAGGTCGACATCGTTTCCAACTATGATCGGCATGTCCATAGCCCAAGGCTGGACATGAAAATCCCGTCGGTTATCGCGCTGCGCCAATATGTGAAGCCATCGGAATATCCTGCATTCACCCGCTTCAACCTATTCCTGCGTGACAAGTTTGAATGCCAATATTGCGGATCGGGCGACAACCTTACTTTTGACCATATCGTTCCGCGCCGTTTGGGCGGCATCACCAGCTGGGAAAATGTCACAACGGCGTGCCTACACTGCAACCTGAAAAAAGGTGGCCGCACGCCAAAGCAAGCGCATATGCAGCTGAACATGGCCGCGATCCGCCCCACCAGCTGGCAATTGCAAGACAGAGGCCGTGGTTTCCCTCCGAACCATCTGCACGAAACATGGCACGACTGGTTATATTGGGATATTGAGCTGCAGGGTTAAGCTTAATCGGTAACCGTCAGCGCCGGCACCGCCCGCGCCGCATCTTCAGGCGTAATTCCCGGCGGTGGCGCAGCAGCGATACGTTCTTCACCGCGCATGACCCGCCCGGCCCGTTTGATAGCATCCCGTAGCCGCGGATACACGCCGCAACGGCACAAATTCGTGATGGCCGCGTCGATTTCTTCATCGGTTGGGTTGTTGCTTTTTTTCAGCAACACCGCGCCCGCCATAATGATACCCGGAATGCAAAAGCCGCATTGCGGCACGTTGCTGGCGACAAACGCCTGTTGCAGCGGATGGCTACGGTCACGGCTGAGGCCTTCGATCGTCGTGACAAAACGTCCTTCGGCTTCGGCAATCGTGACCAGGCAAGACCGTATCGCCTCGCCATCGACCTCCACAATGCACGCGCCGCAGTCGCCATTGCCGCAACCATATTTCGTTCCGGTCAAGTTCGACGCATCGCGCAAAGCCCACAAAAGGGGCGTTTGCGGATCCATTTTATACTGAACCGGGCGATCATTGACGGTGAATTTGGTCATGCAGCCCCATTATAGCCATGCTGAACGCGTTTCAGCATCTTATTTGAGACCCTGAAACACGGTCACCTAAGGAGAACCGCATTCAGGGGGCGGAGTGATTAATCCCGCCAGCTTTTATCGATCTGGTCAACCTTGCGCACCATTGCGTCAAATTCAACGCGGCCCGAACCGCCTGGGGGTGATGCCATATACAGGTCACGCTGGTGCACAGCGATGACTTCAGGCGGCACCGTGATTGGTTTGCCCATTTGCATTGTCGCAATCTGTTGCTCGCATGCACGCTGCAGCGCCCAATATTTGATGAACGCATCCGTCAAGGTCTTGCCCATCACGACAGGGCCATGATTTTTCAGCATCAATATGCGCTTGTCGCCAAGATTTTGGACCAAGCGCGTGCCTTCTTCTTCGCGAACGGTCACACCTTCGAAATCATGATAGGCCAGCTGGCCCATGAAGTTGCAGGCGTAGAAATTGACTGGCTGCAATCCGCCCTCAAGGCTGCACACAGCAACCGTGGCAGTTGTGTGGGTATGGATAATGGCATGGGCATCGGGCAAGGTGCGATGGAACAGGCTATGCTGAACGAAACCGGCCTTATTGACATGCCATGGGTTGTCGGCATCAATCTTGTTGCCATCAATGTCGATCTTAATCAGGCTCGACGCGGTAATTTCGCCGAAATGCATGCCATAAGGGTTGATCAAAAAAGCGCCGTCTTCGTCAGGCACCTTCACCGTAATATGGTTAAACACCAGTTCGTCCCAACCGAACATCGAAAATATCCGATAGCAGGCGGCAAGCTCCTGACGGGCGGTCCATTCGGCTTCGCTATATTTGCTGTTCGACTTCAATTGGGTTGCCATGCGCACTCTCCTGATCATTCGTTGCGTTGCTTTATGAAACGAACATTGCACGAGGGCAAGGGGCTGGGCGCAGCAAAACGGCTGGCGGATTTTCTCTGCGCTCATGGTTAAAAGCGCCATTTTCGCTTGATATTTAGGGGCGACCTAGTTAGGGGCCACCTCAACACGCCGCCTGTGAACGCGGCGATTTTCGTTTTTAGCCTTTCAAAGTGGCCGTTTTAAGCCATTTTGCCGATTCGATGCGGAGTTGAGTTTTTTATGCAGATCATGGTTCGCGACAATAATGTTGATCAAGCCCTACGCGCGCTTAAGAAGAAGCTGCAGCGTGAAGGCGTGTATCGCGAAATGAAGCTGCGTCGTCACTTCGAAAAGCCGTCTGAAAAGCGCGCGCGTGAAAAGGCCGCTGCTGTTCGTCGTGCCCGCAAGATGGAGCGCAAGCAGCAGGAACGTGACGGCGCGAAATAAGCGTCTGCGACCCGCAACAAGGAAGGCGCCTTTTACGGCGCTTTTTTTGTGTCTGGAATCCCTGCTAGTTTCTGCTAGTCACCGCGCAACTTAGCCAACAGGAAATGTGTATGTCCGTAACTGCCGTCCCGATTCTTCCGCTCAAAAAAGGCACGATGACCAAATATTGGGCCGCGATTGCGCTCGTGCTCGCTGCCGGTGGCGGTCTGGCATATTGGGGCACAAGCGACGTGCGTCAGGAATATGGCGATATCGTCACAACGCCGTCAGGATTGCGTTACAAGATTATCCAAACCGGCGAAGGCAAATCGCCAACGGACAATGATGTCGTGCTCGTCAGCTACACAGGCATGTTGAAAGACGGCACTGTTTTCGACCAAAATCCTCAGGCCGGCTTCCCAGTTACCGGCGTTGTTCCCGGCTTTTCAGAAGGCCTTAAAATCATGCAGCGCGGCGGCAAATATCGCCTGTGGATCCCGGCCGAGCTTGGCTATGGCCCAGAAGATCAGCGTAATCCGCAAACCGGCCAAGTCGCCATCCCCGGCGGTAGCGAGCTGACCTTTGATGTCGAATTGTTAGAGTTCAAATCACGCGCAGAAATCGAAGCCATGCAAAAGCAAATGCAGGAAATGCAACAGCAGCAAGGTGGACAGGCCAGCGGCGCACCGCAGGGCCTACCTCCCGAAATTCAGGCACAAATTGATGCACAGATGCGAGCCCAACAGGGGCAATAATGCCGCCCCGAAAGCACCCAATTTCTTCGGATGCTATCGGGAATTACCTAATATAGCCCGCGATTACGCGTGAACGGAAATCCTTGAAAGGCAGTTGTCAGCTTGGCAGCCAGCCTTTAGGATATCGTTTGCAATCGGTTATGACCGGAAAGTTCCAACGTTGAGCATCACCAATATCGTCGCAGTCGCTCTTTTATCGGGGACCCCGCAGCTTCCGCCTGTGGTGGAGCCAGTTATTGCGTTGGAAACTACTGGCGCCCCCAAAGCAGCGCCTGAGCAGGGTACCCAAGCCACTGTGCCGCCATCCACAGACGGAGCAGAGGTTCCGTCGCAATCTCCGGACCCACAAACACCCGTCGGACCCGTTACTCCGGCTGCGGCCGAAAAGGCCATAATCGTTGTTACCGCAAATCAGGGACCCCCGAAAGGCGACCCTATTGCGGTCGTGAACGAAGTCTCGTTCGGCGCGGTACAGTCGGTCGATAAAGCCATTATCGCACCGATCGCGTACGGGTATCGAGATGGATTACCCGCCCCGATCCGCGACGGCATGCATAATGTTTTAAACAACTTGGATGAACCCGTCGTCTTTCTGAATTTTCTGCTGCAGCTCAAGATCGGCAAAGCGGCCGAAACCGTTGGTCGATTTGCCATCAACTCAACCATCGGCGTTGCCGGGCTTTTTGATGTCGCTAAAAAGCATCCCATCAACCTGCCCCGCCGTTCTAATGGCCTCGCCGACACATTGGGATATTATGGCGTCGGTCCGGGACCCTATTTATTTTTGCCTGTATTCGGATCCACGACGGTTCGTGATCTCCTCGGGCGCGTAGTTGATCTTTCGCTTTTACCCGCAGCCGTCGGTAAGCCGTTCACCAATCCCATTGTCTCGGGAACCAAAGGCGTGCTTTCCTCAATTGACGATCGTGTCGAAAATGATGTGATTCTGACGCGGGTGCAGGAAAGCGGGAACCCGTACGCGGCGATGCGCGAATATTATCTCATGAAACGCCAGGCAGAGATTGATGTTCTGAAAGGCAAAAGATCCGACGCGAACATAGACCTCAACGAACTAGAGTTTCTGGATTCTTTGCCAGCACCCACGAATGAGACCTCCAAACAGCCGCCCGCCCCAAAACCCCAATAATAAGCGCCGCGGCATCATTACTCTAGAGCGTCGCGAAAAACACGATCGTTGCAACGGCCATAACCCCCGTTGCGATCCATCCGGTAATGGTCGCGCGGCGCCCCAATGTCAGCCGCCCCATCGCGCGCGGGTTGCGCACGATAAGCATCATCATGACCATTAACGGCGCAGCAAGCACACCATTGACGACAGCCGCCCAATACAATGCACGCGCGGGGTCGATGCCGACATATTGCAACGACACGCCAAGCAAGGTTGTAACGGCTATCGTCCCGTAAAACAGGCGTGCCTTGGTTGGCTTGGCATCAAGGCTTCCCGCCATGCCGAACATTTCCGTCACCGCATAAGCGGCCGACCCTGCAAGCACGGGCACCGCAAGTAAGCCGGTCCCGATGATACCCAGCGCGAATAACGCAAAGGCGAAATTCCCGGCAATGGGCCGCAATGCTTCAGCCGCCTGCGCCGACGTTTCGATATCGCGGATGCCATTGGCATGCAGAGTCGCGGCGGTTGCAAATACGATGGCCAGCGACACGATCGAGCTGAACGCCATGCCTGTCAGCGTGTCTATCCGGATGCGTTTTAATTCAGGTCCGGCGTCCTTGGGCGTGATGCACAGCGGCTTTACCTTATGCCGCTTCTGCTCCTCAATCTCTTGTCCCGCCTGCCAGAAAAACAAATAAGGGCTGATGGTGGTCCCCAATATCGCGACGACGGCAGTGGCGTACGCGCTGGTCCATTCAATGCGCGGAACAACCAGCGAGGTCAGCGCCTCTCCCCAAGGAACCTGCGCCACAATGACAACGGCAACATAGGCAAAGAGCGATAGCGTCGCCCATTTGAGCACTGAGGAATAGCGCTCATAAGAAAGCGCCACTTCAACGATGATGCAGAAGAGCCCGAACAATAACGTATACAACCCTATTGGCCCACCGATCAGCAGCCCCCATCGCGGCCAGATCAGCCCCAAGATTAACGATATTGGCGATGAGCAGCAGCCCGACCATGAGCACCAGCAAGGGCCGGGGATAATGTCGGCGCATATTGCGCGCGATGCCTGCACCGGTAACGCGCCCGATTTCAGCCGCGACTTCTTGAATGGCGACCATCAATGGGAAGCTGAACAAAAACGTCCAGCTCAACCCATAGCCAAATTGCGCGCCAACTTGGCTGTGCGTGCCGATTCCTGATGGATCGTCATCCGCAGCGCCAGTTACCAGGCCGGGACCGAGGCGCGAGAGGAAGCTTGTGCTCGGTTTTTTATCGGTTCGCATTGCCAACGATAACAGGCCCACATGAGGTCAATGTCAACAACGCTATAGGATGCGGAAAGTTGAAGGCGGCTGAAAAGCTAGCCCGCGTTTTCAAGCAATCCCTCGTCCTTGATCCGCTTCTGCCAAAAGGCAGGGGCCAATTGATGGACATTGTTGCCATCGCTGTCGACCGCGACGGTGACGGGGAAGTCTTGCACTTCAAATTCGTAGATTGCTTCCATGCCCAGATCTTCGAAACCGACGACCTTGCTGCCCTTGATCGCGCGCGCCACGAGATAGGCGGCGCCGCCAACGGCCATAAGATATGCGCTCTTATGCTTGGCGATGGCTTGTGTTGCCGCCGGACCGCGTTCCGCCTTACCAACGCAGGCCAGCAAGCCCTGCTCAAGCATCATGTCCATGAACTTGTCCATGCGCGTAGCCGTAGTCGGGCCAGCGGGACCAACAATCTCCTCACCCACCGGATCGACTGGACCGACATAATAAATCATCCGCCCTTTAAAGCTGACGGGTAGTTCTTCGCCCTTAGCCAGCATGTCGGCGATGCGTTTATGTGCGGCATCTCGTCCGGTCAGCATCTTGCCGTTTAGCAACAAGCGGTCGCCCTGTTTCCAACTGGCAACGGTTTCCGGCGTCAGCGCATCCAAATCCACCCGGATCGCGGCTGTATCAGGCTTCCAATCTACCTTTGGCCATTCGTCAAGCTTCGGCGCCTCCAAATAGGCAGGGCCCGACCCGTTCAGCGTGAAATGCGCATGACGCGTCGCCGCGCAGTTGGGAATCATCGCAACCGGCTTGCCCGCAGCATGACATGGTGCATCCATGATTTTCACGTCAAGGATCGTGGAAAGCCCGCCAAGTCCCTGCGCGCCGATACCCAACGCATTGACCTTGTCAAAAATCTCAATGCGCATCGCCTCAATATCATTTTGTGGACCGCGTGCTTTTAGTGGACCCATATCGATAGGCTCCATCAACGCTTGCTTGGCCAGCAAGACGCAATGTTCCGCAGTCCCGCCGATGCCAATGCCCAGCATTCCGGGCGGGCACCAGCCAGCGCCCATTTGCGGCAACATTTCAACGACCCAGTCGACGATATTGTCTGACGGGTTCATCATCTTGAACTTTGACTTGTTCTCGCTGCCGCCGCCCTTTGCCGCAACATCAACCGAAACTTTTGAACCGGCGACCATTTCGACATGCAGGACACACGGCGTGTTATCTTTGGTGTTACGGCGCGTGAAAGCAGGGTCGGCCAGTACTGACGCCCGCAGCTTGTTTTCAGGGTGCAGATAGGCACGGCGCACGCCTTCGTCGATGACCTCCTGAAGCGACGCAGACGTGTCCTCCAGCCGGCAATCCATTCCCCATTTGACGAAGACATTGACGATGCCCGTGTCCTGACAAATGGGTCTATGGCCCTCTGCGCACATCCGGCTGTTGGTCAGAATTTGCGCGATTGCATCTTTCGCCGCAGGTGACTGTTCCGCCGTATATGCATCACCCAATGCCCGGATATAATCCATCGGATGAAAATAGCTGATATATTGCAGCGCATCGGCGACGCTGTCGATCAAATCGGAATTGCGGATGGTGACGGTCATATAAGGCCCCGGGCTGGATAGAACCCCCACGCCATTAACGTCCCGTGGGACTGATACAAGCATCATTCTGACCGGCTGAATCAATATTAGCGAACGAGCGATGCGCCGGTCATATTTGTCCCGTCTGGATGATGCGGTGGCCCGGCTTTTGCCCAAAATATGTGGCTCGAAGGATTGGGTTCATTTTGACAACAGAAATATTTTCAATTCATCATTTTCCATCTTGCGCCTTCAACAACACTTAGAACGTCCACGCGTCGCTACCTTTTGTCCGCCGACATGTGCGACGAATGGAATCAGAATAGCGACGAATTGAAAGGTTAATTTACAATTTACCCCCTTGCGTCTGAAAATGAATAAGGCACTATAGGTAGCGGTTGGCCATAGGGGGCATTACCACAATTTGTGCTTTGAGCTGCAGATGCGATTCTGCGATCGGGGGAGGTTTTTTCCGTCGATAAGCTGGGGACAAGTGAAAATATACCCCCTGACGTGGTCAAAAAATGCTAACAGGGAGTTTCGCGCCCTGAGTCGAACAATATGGGAACACGCGTTTCCGACAGATATTTGAACTGGTCGCTGGCCGCCGGGAAACCGGCATCTGGTTTCGGGTCGCCGCAATGAATGGAGCAACGGGTTAAATGGATTTCAGGGATACAGGCCAAGGGGCCGACGATATGACCGCAATGATGACTGATATGCTTGAAAAAGTTGCTACTGAAGCTGTTAAGGTGGAAGCCGAGACCAAGCCGGCTGACGACAAGAAAGTCGCGTCGAGCAAATCCGTTGACGAACGCCGTTTCAACGTTGTGACGGATTCGTCGCGCGACGCCCTGCTGACCGAATTTGGCAAGGACACGCTGCAGGACCGTTATTTGTTGCCGGGTGAGAGCTATCAGGACCTGTTTGCCCGCGTTGCGTCGGCATATGCTGATGATCAGGATCATGCCCAGCGGCTCTATGACTATATCTCGCGGCTTTGGTTCATGCCGGCAACGCCAGTGCTGTCAAACGGCGGAACTGGCCGTGGCCTTCCTATCAGCTGCTATCTGAACAGCGTCGACGACAGCTTGGAAGGCATCGTCAACACATGGAACGAAAATGTCTGGCTCGCATCACGCGGCGGCGGCATTGGCACCTATTGGGGCAATGTCCGCGGCATCGGCGAACCTGTGGGCCTCAACGGCAAGACCAGCGGCATCATTCCGTTTGTCCGCGTCATGGACAGCCTTACCCTCGCAATCTCGCAAGGTTCGCTGCGCCGTGGTTCGGCCGCGTGCTATCTCGATGTCAGCCATCCTGAAATCGAAGAGTTCCTCGAAATCCGCAAGCCATCTGGCGACTTCAACCGCAAGGCGCTGAACTTGCACCATGGCGTGTTGCTGTCGGACGAATTCATGGAAGCCGTCCGCGCTGGTGAAGAGTTCAACCTGCGTTCGCCCAAAACTGGCGAAGTGCGCAGCACCGTTGATGCGCGTTCGTTGTTCCAAAAGCTTGTGGAAACCCGCCTTGCCACCGGCGAGCCGTATATCATCTTCAGCGACACCGTGAACAACGCGATGCCCAAGCATCACCGCGATCTTGGGCTGAAAGTGTCGACGTCCAATCTTTGCAGCGAAATCACCTTGCCAACGGGCCGCGACCATTTGGGCAATGACCGGACTGCGGTCTGCTGCCTGTCGTCGCTCAATCTCGAAACTTGGGATGAATGGAACGGCGACAAGGTCTTCATCGAAGACGTCATGCGCATGCTCGACAACGTGCTTCAGGACTTTATCGACCGCGCGCCGGACGAAATGTCGCGCGCCAAATATTCGGCCGGTCGTGAACGTTCGGTTGGTTTGGGCGTCATGGGCTATCACAGCTTCCTGCAGTCACGCGGCGTTGGCTTTGAAAGCGCGCTTGCCAAATCTTGGAACATGAAGTTCTTCAAACATATCCGGGCGCAGGTTGATGAGGCGTCGATGATGCTGGCCAATGAGCGTGGGGCCTGCCCTGATGCTGAGGAAATGGGCGTTATGGAGCGCTTTTCCTGCAAAATGGCGATCGCGCCGACCGCGTCGATTTCGATCATCTGCGGCGGCACCAGCGCGTGTATTGAGCCGATTCCGGCGAATATTTACACGCACAAGACGCTTTCGGGCAGCTTCATCGTGAAGAATCCGTATCTGGAAAAGCTGTTGCAGGAAAAGGCGAAGGATTCGACCAATGTGTGGAACAGCATCCTTGAAAAGGGCGGCTCGGTCCAACATCTCGACTTCTTGACGCCAGAGGAGAAGGACACGTTCAAGACCAGCTTTGAAATCGACCAGCGTTGGTTGATCGAACTGGCCGCGGACCGCACGCCGTATATCGATCAGGCGACATCGCTGAACCTGTACATCCCCGCCGATGTGGAAAAATGGGACCTTCTCATGCTCCACTTCCGCGCATGGGAATTGGGCGTGAAATCGCTATATTATCTGCGTTCGAAGAGCATTCAGCGCGCTGGCTTTGCCGGCGGGGTGGAGGCGGACAACACCGCCGAACTGCCCGTGATGGAACTCGCCGCACAAACCGATTACGAAGAGTGCCTCGCCTGCCAATAAGGCAAAATGGGACACGACCGACCGTATTGAACAGTTAAAGACCCAAGGAAACCGACATGTCATTGTTACAAGCACGCAACAGCTACAAGCCTTTTGAATATCCTTGGGCCTATGACTTTTGGAAACGTCAGCAGCAGATCCATTGGCTGCCCGAAGAAGTGCCCTTGGGCGAAGATTGCCGCGATTGGGCGCAGAAGCTCTCGGACCACGAACGTAACCTGCTCACGCAAATCTTCCGCTTCTTCACCCAAGCCGATATCGAGGTGCAGAATTGCTACCACGAAAATTACGGCCGCGTGTTCAAACCGACCGAAGTGAAGATGATGCTGACCGCGTTTTCCAACATGGAAACCGTCCACGTCGCGGCGTACAGCCACTTGCTCGACACCATCGGCATGCCCGAGTCCGAATATTCCGCCTTCCTCGAATATGAAGAAATGGCGGCGAAGGTCGATTATATCCACCAATTCGGCGTCGACACCGACGAAGACATTGCCCGCACATTGGCCATGTTCGGCGGCTTTACCGAAGGGCTGCAGCTGTTCGCATCCTTCGCGATGCTGATGAACTTCCCGCGCTTCAACAAGATGAAGGGCATGGGGCAAATCGTATCCTGGTCGGTCCGCGACGAATCGCTGCACTGCGAAGGCATTACCAAGCTGTTCCACGCATTTTGTGCAGAGCGCGGCTGCCTTACCAAGTCGGTGAAGGAAGACATTATCGATTGCTGCCAAAAGGTTGTCCGTTTGGAAGACGCGTTCATCGACCTTGCGTTCGAAATGGGCCCTGTCCCCGGCATGACCGCCAAGGAAATCAAACGCTACATCCGCTACATCGCCGATTGGCGTTTGGGCCAGCTGGGCCTGCCAGCCATTTACATGGTCGAAGACCACCCGCTGCCATGGCTCGCGCCATTGTTGAACGGCGTCGAGCACGCCAACTTCTTCGAAACCCGCGCGACCGAGTACAGCAAGGCGTCGACCCGCGGCGATTGGGGCCAAGTGTGGGACAGCTTTGACAATCGTAAGAAAAAGATCATCGGCATTGAACCCATCGCCGAAAATGACGGCGTCGATATGTTCGAACAAGCCGGGGTCGCCGCGGAATAATCCGCCGCCCGTCGCATGTCGTCAGGATGGAGACCAAGTCGTTTCCACCTGACGACCGCGACCCATAAATTCCATAGATAGATAGATGCGAAGCGACGGCGCCTGATGCCGATCGCTATAAGGTCGTGCGCGCCATTGGGGCGTGATGCGCGTTGTGCTTTATGCCATTGGCAAGGTTGTGGAAAACTGCCAAAATGGACTATAAAGATGCCATATTGGTTTGATTTCGCATTTTTTGGCGATATGTTGGGAGCATAGCCAGCGGTCGAAATGACGGCGTGGGCATATTAAAACAGGCGGGAGTTACGGCGGAGTAATGGCGTTTGAGGGACTAGATTTTGAAAGTTTTAGTCAGCTTCGGCAGGAGTTCTTCCACCTGCGCCCAATCGATCAGCAGGAACATTTAAAAGGGCGAGAAAAGCAACTTAGTCAAATACATAGAAATCTGGACAGCCACGGCCGACAAATATTTATTTATGGGGACCGAGGAGTTGGCAAAACTTCCCTTGCTCGATCCGCAGCTTTCGCGGCACCTGGATATAAGTCAGACCCCGTATATGTAGCTTGCGACCGAGAAGGATCATTTTTCCAAATGTCGGCAGCAATGATAGATGAATTAGCCGGCCGGATGGACCAATCGTTAGATAAATCTGTTTCAGAGAAGATATCAATTCGTGCAAAGATATTGGGATACGAAAAAGCTTCCGATACTTCTCGCATCTACCCTGAGTTTGATTCACTATCTAAATTTATTCAGGCACTTAAAGCCGTTGTAAATCTATCCGCGAAGCCACCGATCATCATCATTGATGAGTTAGAGCGATTTAACACTGCCCAAGACCGCGGGTTAATGGCTGATTTCGTCAAACGAGTTTCTGATGAGGGTATTGAAGCGAAATTCATCATTTGTGGCATCGCGTCCAGCCTTTCTGATCTTATAGGGGATCATCCGTCGTCTGAGCGGTCTTTTTCGCCAATTGAACTAACTCGATTAAAGTATGACAATCTACAGGAAATCATATTTTCTGCAGCAACCGCATTTAACGTGACAGTACCAACCGGTATCGCTCAAAGAATTAGCGTAATTTCGGACGGATTTCCGTATTATGCCCAGCTACTCGGTGAACAGCTATTTTGGGTCATGTACGAGGATGAGCAGATAGTTAAAACCTGTACGGAAAAGCATTTTCAAGACTCTGTCGATCGTTCAGTTGAAGAGGCACTCTTCACGCTTCGAGAAAAGTATGAAAAGGCAACGCTTAAGTATAAGAATACTGATGATTTTAGATACGCACTATGGTCATTAGTTGCGTCACCGACATTGAGTCGTCAAATATCAGAAATATATGAAAAATCTTATTTGCCGTTAGCCAAAAATATAAGCGGTCAAAAGCATCTGACGCCACACGAATTTAACAGCAGGATGTGGCATCTGACCCAAGATTCACATGGCAGTATTCTTACCGCCAAAGGCTCGGGTTGGTATGAGTTTTCAGAAAAAATGATGCGCGGCTATGTTCGGTTAAAAGCGCAGGAGGCTGGAATACCTCTTGGATCTGATATCCATCGCCGAGATTTAGAAACCAAATGACCTTGAAGTCACCAAATGAACAATGCGCAAAACCCGAAAGCGTAGGTCTTATAATGTCCCGCACAGAGAGCCACAAAGTAGGATCATCGAAATTGAGCAGACCGCCGGAAATGACGGCATGGATATGTTCGAGCGCGAGGGATTGCGGCGAGTAGGCTGAAAGAACAGATGGATATTGTAAAGATAATCGATTCATCGATTGAGAATGTTCCGAGCGGTGAATACAGCCTAGGCCTCAAAGCTATTAGGCGACACATATCCGCCGCCATCCGCCACTACGAGAGGCCAGATGGCGGCAATCTCGATAGTCACACTGATTCAATATATCGATGTAACCAAGCTTTCGAAGGGGGACTGAAGGAAGCGTATCGAGTTCTTGCAGAAAAAGACCCTCAAAAGCTAAGTCCGTTTGAAATTGAAAAGTATCTAGAAGAAAATAAGACAATCAGGTCCCGCGTTCTAAAACAGATGACGAGATACCGGGAGGACTATAGAAATCCAAGTACTCATGATTACAAATTAGATTTTGATGAAGATGAAGCCCTTTTGGCTATTGTTTCTGTTTGCGCCTTTACAAAATTGCTTATTAACCAGATATCTTCGAAAATAGCATTTAGCGCTGGAAAGTTGATTGATCTAGGAAATGAATTTGAAGATGATTATTCAACTGACAAAATAGACGCGATTAGCAAAATAATTATTGCAGCGATAAAAAAGATGCCGGAAAATGTATCTGATGATTTTTTAGACATATCTTTTTTCATTGATGGTGCATTAACAGGTAATGGTCAAATAACAGAACCTAGTTCTGAAGATATGTACGAAGAAGATGAATTAGAATGGAGTAATAAAGTAATATTTGATGACGGATTCATCCCGGTGGAAACTCGCAACATACCTCATTGTGACCTAAATTTGAGTCTTTCATGGATCATGAAAAAAATGATTACTGAGGACGTAGAAAAATCTATTTTTGTTATTGTTGCAAATGATTCGATAAATAATTTGCAGATTAGGGATTATAAT
>JBEDET010000047.1:0-17044 GCA_041175505.1 Pseudomonadota bacterium | reverse complement strand
GCCACCGCGGTATACGCCCCCGTTGTGCAGAAATTGTCCGCCGCGCTGGACGGGTTGTTGCCCAATGATGTTCGGCTTCAGACGGAACGTTTTGGCGCACGGCTTACGGAAAATGGTGCGCCACGCAAAATTGCGGAGCGGCTGGTTGAATTGGCGCAGTTGGATGGCGCGATTGGCCTCGCGGCGTTGTCATCGACTCAAAAGGGTGATGTGACGGCGCTTACGCGTGCGTTCACCACGCTTGGCGATGCGCTTGGCCTCAGCTGGGCGCAGGGGGCGGCCATGCAGATTGATCCGCATGACCCGTGGGAACGACTGCTGGTTGCGGGTCTGGCGCGCGATTTCCAAACGATGCGTTTGGATTTCCTACGCCGCCGCGCCGGGAAGAAGCCGCTCGAGGATGCGCAAGATTGGCTGCAAACCAACTCCGTCCGCGTGCGCGCATTTAAGGCGATGGTCGACCGCGCCCGCATGGCAGGCATGCCGACGCCCGCGATGCTGGCACAGGTTGCCGGTCAAGCAAGGGTGCTATTGGGGCGTTAAGCCTCTAGCTCTTCGTCGGGGGCAATCCGGCGGGGTTCCCTTTGGTTGAGGGGTTCGAAGCATTTTGCTTCTTGGGCGCCTCCGCCTTTGGTTTGCGGACTTCGCGGTTCGATTTCTTTTGGCTCTTTGCCATGATGTTTTCCTTTCGGGGGTGGAGGGGACAACGCGCAAAGCGCCGGATCGTTCACGCGAACGTCCGGTGATCCTTATTTATATGCACGAATGGCCCCCGTTATAAGGGCGCCCCCGAAAATGGAGTGATTACGCTACTGCTTGGTCTTCACGCTTATAAATGCTGTTCAGCGGATGGCGGAACAGGTTCATCACCATGGGTTCGAAAAACTCAATCGGCAGCGTGTCATATTCGGGATCGAATGATGGGCAGTCATATTTGTCGATGAATTCTTCGGTGTCAGCAAACCATTCATGACCGCGGAACTTTTCGCGCATGTCCCGATCAAGCCCAAGATGGTGGAAGAAGTTGTGACCTTGGAAAATGCCGTGGTTTTGAACAATCCAGTGCAGTTTTTCGGAAACGAACGGCTTTAATATGGCAGCAGCAATATCTGGGTGGTTGGTGGCGCCAAGTGTGTCGCCAATGTCATGTAGCAGCGCCATGACGACATAATCTTCGTCGCGTCCATCCCGATGTGCGCGCGTTGCGGTTTGCAATGAATGGGTCAACCGGTCCACCGCGAAGCCACCAAAATCGCCATCGAGCAGTCGAAGATGGTCCAATATCCGCTGCCCGCCATTTTGCGAGAACGGGATATTGTGCCGCATAATGATTTGCCAATCTTCTTGCGTGCTCTGTGACATGTCGTGGAAATTTGCGCGATCTTCGTGGTTGTCCATGGTCGATATCCTCTCCCCAAAACCCTATCATGTCCTTGTGATGAAACAAGTGCTTCATGCGCGCGCAAAATGCGGCTAGACCGATTTTATGGCGGTACTTGAGCTTACAGACAAACCCTTCTTTGCCGATAAAAATCGCGCATTTTGGAATCTCCATTCAGCCGGATGGGCAGGCGCAGTCATTTTGCGCGCTGCGTCGGGTATTGCCCAAGGGCAGCCTGTCAGCTTCCTCGTGCCCATCTTGATTTCAGCGGTCACCGGTTATTCGATCACGCTCCTGCTATCGGTTATTTACCGATTTCTGATTGATCAGCGGCCATTTATTACGTGGAGCCTGACGTTCGTCGCGGTATCCTTAGCCACGATTGGCTACGCGTATATGGACGTGTGGGTGCTTCAAACCATTCGGGACGGGGTGGATGAAACGCCCTTTGCGCAGTTATGGCTTGCCGCCATCTATATCAACTCGGTGCTATTGGCGGCGTGGTCCGCGCTGTATTACGCAATCAATTATTTTGTGCGTGCTGAAGAGCAAGCGGACCAGATGATGCGGCTTGAGGCGCAGGCCACCAGCGCGCAGCTGACGATGCTGCGGTATCAGTTGAACCCGCATTTCCTGTTCAACACATTGAACAGCATATCGACGCTCGTGTTGCTGAAGCAGACGGAGCAGGCAAACGCCATGTTGTCGCGGCTATCGTCATTTTTGCGCTTCACCCTCATCAACGAAGCGGCGGCCAAGGTGCCGCTGACGCAAGAGGTTGAGACATTGAAGCTGTATCTTGATATTGAAAAGATGCGCTTTGAAGAACGGCTGCGGACATTTTTCACGATTGAACCCGCTGTCGAAGACGCTTTGGTGCCGTCACTTCTGCTGCAGCCATTGGTAGAAAATGCCATCAAATATGCGGTGACCCCGAAAGAGGAGGGCGCGGACATTTCCGTCACCGCTCAACTCGTCGGTCAAAGAGTGCGGATTACCGTATCCGACACAGGACCAGGCTTGCAGCCGGGGCAGCAAGATCACAGCCTCTCCACCGGTGTTGGTATGGCGAACACCCGTGAGCGACTTTCACAAGCTTATGGCGACGATCAACGCTTTGAACATTATGTAAAAGCGGGCGGAGGATTTGAGGTTTTGTTGGAACTACCCTATCAAAGTCGGATTATAGCAGTCGAAGACAATCAGGCGGGGGCTAAGCAGCAAGGACAAATATCCGCATGAGCATTCGTACAATATTGGTCGACGATGAAAAGCTGGCGATCCAAGGCCTTGAATTAAGGCTGCAGCCATTCGACGACATCGAAATCGTCGCGACCTGCCACAACGGCCGTGACGCCATTCGCAAGATTAAAACGCTGAAACCCGATCTGGTGTTTCTCGACATTCAGATGCCTGGATTTGATGGCTTTTCGGTTGTTCAGGGCGTGATGGACATTGATCCTCCGCTGTTCGTCTTTGTGACGGCCTATTCGGAGCATGCGATTAAGGCGTTCGAAGCGCAGGCGATCGATTATCTTATGAAGCCGGTCGAGCCAGAACGTCTTGCAGACACCATGGACCGTGTGCGCAGCAGGCTTGCCGACAAGCGTACATCAGATGAGCTGGACAGGCTTCGCAATGTCATCAATGAAGTCGCGCCGGATGCTGCTGACAATTTGAGTTCGATTGACGACGACGTGGCGTCGACCCGGTTTGAAAAGCTTATCAATATCAAAGATCGCGGCCAGATTTTCCGTGTCGATGTGGAAAGCATCGAACGTATTGATGCGGCGGGCGATTATATGTGCATATACACCGCCGACAACTCGCTCATCCTGCGCGAGACAATGAAGGATCTGGAAAAACGCCTCGATCCAAGAACGTTCCAGCGCGTCCATCGTTCGACAATTGTCAATTTGGATCAGGTGCGGCAGGTCAAGCCGCATACGAACGGCGAATGCTTCCTTGTGCTCGAATCCGGTGCACAGGTAAAAGTCAGCCGTTCCTATCGTGACGTCGTAGCCAGGTTTGTCCATTAAGGAGAATAAGGATGGCAGACGCCGATACTTCACCGCGCATGAAGGCCAGTGACTTCCATCCCTATATTCTGGAAATCTTTGATGGCTATGTCCACGGCAAACTGACCAAGCGTGAATTCATTCGCGAAGCCGGTAAATTCGCGGCCGTGGGCGTAACCGGCCTTATGATACTCAACCAGTTGCAGCCGGATTATGCATTGGCGCAGCAGGTGAAAGCGGACGATCCGGCAATTGTCACGTCGCGGGTGACGGTCCAAAGCCCCGATGGGCATGGCACCATCAGCGGGCTGCTGGCGCGGCCAGCCAAGGCAAGCGGCAAGTTGCCCGCGGTATTGGTGGTTCACGAAAATCGCGGGTTGAACCCGTATATCGAAGATGTCGTGCGCCGTCTGGCAAAGGCTGGATATATGGCGTTTGGCCCCGATGGTCTCTCATCGCTCGGCGGCTATCCGGGCAATGACGAAAAAGGCCGTGAGCTGCAGGCAAAGCTGAACCCCGGCAAACTATTGGAAGATTTTTTCGCCAGCTTTGAATTCCTCCGCGATCATGCCGACAGCACAAGCAAGGTTGGCGCAGTGGGTTTCTGCTACGGCGGCGGCGTCTGCAATGCGTTGGCCGTTGCTTATCCGGAAATGGCTGCGTCCGTGCCTTATTATGGTCGCCAACCAACTGCGGCCGAAGTTCCTGCCATTAAGGCGCCGCTGTTGATCCATTATGCCGAAGCCGACGAGCGTATCAATGCAGGTTGGCTCCCCTATCAGGCAGCGCTTATTTCGAACCAGAAGGCGTTTCAGGTGCATTTCTATCCGGGCACGCAGCATGGCTTCCACAATGACAGCACGCCCCGTTTTGACAAAGCAGCGGCAGACTTGTCTTGGGCCCGCACGCTCGCGTTTTTCGGGAAAAATCTGCGTTAGCGCCGGTCTTTGAAAAACGCCTGTAGCAGTTCTGTCGATTCGTCGGCGGATATGCCCGAATATATTTCGGGACGATGATGCACCGTTGGCTGTTCAAATAAGCGCGGACCATGCGCTACAGCACCGCCCTTGGGGTCCTCAGCGCCATAATAGAGCCGGGTGATGCGCGAATGGGCGATTGCGCCTGCACACATCGCACAGGGCTCTAGCGTGACCCACAGGTCGCATCCCGTGAGGCGGTCATTGCCAAGATACGCCGCAGCGGCGCGGATGGCGAGGATTTCGGCGTGGGCAGTAGGGTCATGATGCTCAAGCGGACGGTTGGCGCCACGGCCAATAATGACCCCATCCTTGACGACAATCGCGCCAACGGGCACTTCGCCTTGCGCGGCGGCTGCCTGCGCCAATTTGAGCGCTTCGTTCATCATTTGGCGGGCTTTGGACAACGGCATGTTATTTTGCTAGCGTAGATTACTGCTTTTGACCACACATCGGCTTGACCTTTTCGGTGTGGAGCGTTAGGGGCAGCGACTTTCGCGGGTCAGTGATTCCGCATACACTTTTTTATACAGGACATACATCATGGCGCGCATCTGCGAACTCACCGGTAAAGGCCGTCTGGTCGGCAACAATGTGAGCCACGCCAACAACAAAACCAAGCGTACATTCCTGCCTAACCTGCAGAATGTCACTTTGTTGTCGGATGCCCTTGAGCAGGGCTACAAGTTCCGCGTTTCGACCCACGGTCTGCGTTCGGTTGAGCATGTTGGCGGTCTCGACAACTGGTTGTTGAAGACTTCGGACGAGAAGCTTTCGACAAACGCGCGCAAGGTGAAAAAAGAAATCGCCAAGAAGCAAAAAGCTGCGGCGTAAGCCTTACGGCTGCTTTTGCAGCCTCTAGCTAAAACGAATCAAAGCCGGGGGCAGCCACTGCCTCCGGTTTTTTCTTGTCCGGGGCAGACGGCAACCGGAACTTCATCAATATCGTGCGTTGAAAAATGCTGAAATTGTTATCGGAAACAAGCCAGAGGTAAATCTGCGGTCCCTCGGTCGTGACAGCAATGCCTTCCATATTGTCGACCAACAATGGAGACGCCAGTGAAGCGATTACCGTTCCCGCTGCGACCGCGCTTGTGCCGATGTCATTTGGGTTGAACAGCGATACTTTCGCGGAAAAGCCGTGCGGAAATCCAATCGAACGATTGACCAATGCGATTCGTCCATCGGGCAACTGCACGCCGTCCGTGACGCGATATCCTGTGGGCGGACGAAACCGGAACTGGGTGATGTTGCTACCCCGATCAACGGGATCGCCGGAAAACAGCAGGGCAGGGTGCGTTCCGTCGTCCACGCTTTCGGCGATAATGATGAACTGGCCGTCCTTAAGCCGGATCAGGCTCTCTGCGCCTTTATTCTTCGGCCAGTTCTGCATGGCCGCTGGGCGCACAATGCCCGTCATACGCGCAAAGGAACCGGAATACCGCCGAATGGCATGATGTCCTTCAAAGCTCACCCAAAATTGGCCGCTATCGGGGTCATAGGCAATGCCTTCGCTGTCCCGATCCTTATAGCTGGTCTCTGGTCCGTTTAAGTTAGGGAGCGGCACAATAAAGGACCGATCGGTATTCGTATCGTTGGTAAGTCCAAAGCCAATTAAAGTGCCTGCATCGCCGATACCAACAAAGCTGCCATCCTTGAGTGCCGTCAGCGCGGAAATTCCGCCGAAGTCGCCATTCTTGCTGCGCAGTTCCCACGCCGCTATAAACTCCAGTTCCCCCACCTTGCGCATGGCCGGATTGTCCGGATTGAGCGTTAGGGGCTTGAGCGTGATATCTTGGCTGTCACTTGGATAAATCGTTCGTACGCCGCCAACAGCGACACATGCGAGACCGATGCCCAGCGCAAGACGCTTAATCTTCGGTGACATAAAACTCCCAAGCGTGTTCATCATTTACGGGCTGAATATGAACGAACGATAACAGACACATTCAGCATTCGGTCAATCACGCATCTTCATAAGGCAATTATTGGCAAAGCAAATCGCCGAATTACCCAAGGCAGGCCCAACCTGAAACCAAAGGAGTATCGAACGTGAGAAATTTGAAAAAAAGCATCGGTGCACTGGTATTTGCAGCAACGGCCGTAACCGGATTTTCCGCCACACCAGCTTTTGCACATAATGGTGATGATGATGGTTATTACAGCCGCGGTGACCGTTATGACCGCGACGACCGTCGTGAATATCGTCGTGGCGACCGCTATTATCGCAACAATGCCTACCGCGGCAATGCGCGTTGCGACAAGGGCACGGGCGGCACCATCATTGGTGCGGTGGCAGGCGGATTGCTTGGAAACGAAGTTGCCCGTCGCGGCAACAAAACCGAAGGCAGCATCATTGGTGCAGCCGTCGGGGCCTTGGCCGGTCGTGCAATCGACAAGTCAGACAGCAATTGCCGCCGCTATCGTTAGAATATCAGCCTTTCGTCCGGATGTGATCCCTGAACCTCCCTCACATCCGGGCGGAACCACATATCAGGCCTGAGCCTGAATCTGATGCGCCAGCTCTCATCCGAGGGCTGGCCATTTCGTTTCAACTGAAACTTGTCTGCCTACGCTTTATCCGGCAAAGCGCCGCAATGACTTCATTACTCGAATCCGCACGAACTGCCATTCGGCCCTTCCATCGCAAATCGGAGCCAGAAGTGCTCGCACCATTGGTGGTCGCCGCTGCTGTCGATGGCACCGCGCGCGCCGAAGTTGTGCGCACCGCGCGGACCCTGCTGGCCGATTTGCGCCAGGTGCAAGCCGACGGTTGGGTGAACCAGTTTCTGCAGGAATATCGTCTCGGAACGGAGGAGGGCACGGCGCTCCTTTCGCTTGCGGAGGCATTTTTGCGTGTGCCCGATCCCCAGACGGCTGATCTGCTGATTGCCGACAAGCTGACCGAAGCGGAATGGGGCAATCATAAGGGGCAGTCAGCAAGCTTGCTGGTGAATAGCGCGACTTGGGGACTTGTCCTCGGCAAAGCCGTTCTGGGTGACAGCACGAGCACATTGAAGCGCCTGATTGCAAAGGCAGGCGAGCCATTTGTGCGTCAGGCCGTTGGCGCAGCGATGCGGCTCATGGGCCAAGTTTTCGTAATGGGCCGCGATATTGACGAAGCCATCAAGCGGATGGAATCAAAAGACAACCGTGGTTTTACCGCCAGTTTCGATATGCTTGGCGAAGCCGCGCGTACACAACATGACGCAGAACGATATTTCGAATCCTACGCCGCGGCTATCGCATCCGTCGGCCGCAATGCGGCGCGCGGTCATAGCGTTTCTGTAAAATTGTCGGCGCTGCACCCGCGGTACGAAACCGCGCAGAGTGCAACATGCGTTCCAGAACTGGCCGATATGATCACGCAATTGGCCCGGTCTGCCGCCGCGCTTGGCGTACAACTTACCATTGATGCCGAAGAAGCCGCGCGACTGGAAATGAGCCTAGATATCATTGAGCGCGTAGCCCGTGATCGTGCACTGCGCGGCTGGGATGGCTTAGGCATGGCGGTGCAAGCTTACTCCAAACGCGCCCGCCCCGTCATCGCATGGGCCAACGCACTGGGCCATGACACGTCCCGCATCATGCAAGTACGCCTCGTCAAAGGTGCCTATTGGGACAGCGAGATCAAACATGCGCAGGAACGCGGACTGACCGACTTCCCATTGTTTACGCGTAAGCCGGCAACCGACGTATCCTACCTTGCATGCGCCAAAGATATGTTTGAAGCGGCCAAAATTCGCCCGGCATTTGCAACGCATAACGCGCTTACCGTTGCAACGATCTTGCAATGGGCGGGGGACAATCGCGATTTTGAATTTCAACGCCTGCATGGCATGGGCGAAGGGCTGTTTGAACGTCTTGTGCGCGAAGAGGGCTATCAATGCCGCACCTACGCGCCGGTGGGCGGACATCGCGACTTGCTCGCCTATCTGGTCCGCAGACTGCTGGAAAATGGCGCCAACAGCAGTTTCGTGCACCAACTGGCGGACCAATCCATCAGTGAGGACGAACTGCTCGCCGATCCCGTGGAGAAAATCATGGCGGTTGGCGGCACAGGGCACCCAGCGATCGCAGCGCCTGCTGATCTGTTTCAGCCAGAACGAACGAATAGCCTTGGCATCGATCTGGATGATGCGCTGATTTTGCAAGAAACGGCAGCGGACATCGCGCGCCCGGTACCATTGGGCAACCAGACAACAGCCTCACCAGAAGGTGCTGTCACAGAGGCGCTTGCCGCCTATCCGGCATGGTCAAATACCCCATTGGACGAACGCGCGGACTGTCTGAATCGATTGGCCGACCTGCTTGAGACACACCGCAGCCGGTTAATGGCTATTTTGGTGCAAGAGGCGCGCAAAACGATCCCCGACGCGCTCTCCGAAGTACGCGAGGCAATTGATTTTTGCCGTTATTATGCCGCGCGCGCACGTACCGATTTAATGCCCGTTGAATTGCCGGGCCCAACGGGCGAACGAAATGTTCTGCGGCACGAAGGCAGGGGTGTATGGGTCGCGATTGCGCCGTGGAATTTCCCGCTAGCGATATTTTTGGGGCAAGTGGCGGCGGCATTGGTCACTGGCAATAGCGTGGTTGCGAAGCCTGCCCCGCAAACACCCGCAATTGGGCAATACGCAGTGGCGCTGGCACATGAAGCCGGCGTTCCCGAAGATGTGCTCCAGATTGTTACCGGCGGTGGCGACGTCGGCGCTGCTTTGACCGCCGATGTCCGCATTTCTGGCGTGGTGTTTACCGGGTCCGTTCCCACAGCCAAGGCCATTGCGCGCAATTTGCTCGCGGACGACGCGCGGCCATTGGTGCCGTTGATCGCCGAAACGGGTGGTCTCAACGCCATGATCGTCGATTCCACGGCTTTGTCCGAACAAGTCGTTCGCGATATCATCATTTCTGGCTTTCAATCGGCGGGCCAGCGTTGTTCGGCGTTGCGGTTATTGCTTCTGCAAGAGGATATCGCAGAACACACGCTTGAGATGCTGCGCGGCGCGATGGACACATTGAACGTTGGCGATCCGGCTGATCCCTCGACCGACATCGGACCTGTGATTGATCAGGAATCCTATGACAAGCTGATGGCCTATCGTGCCGAGGTGACGGACAGAATAGTTCACACGATAGACGTTCCAGCGCAAGGCCTGTTTGTGCCCCCGACGGTTATCCGTCTGGACAATCTGGACGATCTGAACCGTGAATGGTTTGGCCCATTGGTGCATGTTGCAACATGGAAGGCTGGCGAGCTTGAGGCGACAGTCGCGCGGGTGAATGCCAAGGGCTTTGGTCTGACTATGTGTCTTCACAGCCGGATTGCGGGCAGCAGTGCATTGGTCGAAAACCTTGCCCGCGTTGGCAATCTGTACATTAACCGGTCGATGATTGGCGCGGTGGTGGGCAGTCAGCCATTTGGCGGTGAAGGCTTATCAGGCACTGGTCCCAAAGCAGGCGGACCGCATTATTTGTATCGCTTCTGCGCCGAACGGACGACATCTGTTGATACAACAAGCGCGGGCGGCAACGCATCGTTGCTGTCGCTTGAGGACGATAGCTGACTTTAAGAGTCAGTGGATGGTTCCCAAAGTTGTGTTCGCGCTCAGCATGATGATGAGGCGTTCGATCTGGCGCCAGCGGCAGTAATGCAGATAATTGCCAACATTACGGCTCTGTACCGCACGTTCCGCCGCTTCTATGCCGGCTTTGGGACCGAATGTGTCCATTAACGTCGTGGCTTCAGCAACGTCCCGCGGTTCGACGTAGAGCGGCAGATACATAAAGGCAGCGGCTTTCGATTATTGTTTTGGGTCGCAGACAGGCCCGGGGGGTTGGCCTATCTGCAACGCCTTATTACAACTTGCATGTCGCGTTTCCGTCAAAGCAATTGGTTAGCGCAAATTAAGCATGAACATCGGGCTTGCTAGGCTGCGGCACTTGGTGGCAAAGAGCGATTATGTCTGAAACACAAAACAATCAGCCCCGCCTTGCCGGCGGAATTTTCGTCGCTCTTGGTTTATTGATCGGCGCTATCCTCGGCGTAGCATTCGACCAACCCTCCGCCGGATTGGTTATCGGTATGGCGGTCGGTAGCCTGATCGCGGTGGCGGTTTGGTTGTTTGATCGTAAACGAAGCACATAAGGGTCAGAATAATGTGGAAGCACGTTCGCAACATTACGTTGATATTCATCGCGTTGGCGCTTGCCGGCGTGTGGTACATTACGCGTCCTGACGTTGCCCAATTGCCGTTGGATGCGGTGACCGGGCCTAAGCCCAATATCACTGAGAGCCGCGAGCAGATTTTCCCGACCATTAAGGTTGCTGAGGTTGACCGCTGGAAAGCCGGCGAAGCACCAACTGCTGCGCCGGGTCTGGTTGTCGAGCGCTTTGCAGAAAGTCTCGACCATCCCCGCAACATGTATGTCCTGCCCAATGGTGATGTTCTCGTTGCTGAAACAAATTCTCCGCCGCGCGAAGCTGGCGGTATTGAAGGGCTTGTCGAGAAATGGCTGATGGGCAAGGCTGGCGCGGGTGTGCCGTCTGCCAACCGCATCACATTGCTGCGTGACGCCAATGGAGATGGCAAAGCCGAATTGAAAACACCGTTCCTCACTGGCCTGAACTCGCCATTTGGCATGGTGCTGATCCGCGACACGTTGTACGTCGCGAACACCGATGGCTTGATGGCCTTTCCTTACAAGACGGGCGACATCCAAATTACCGCGAAGGGCAAAGAGCTTACAAAGTTTAATGCAAAGGCGCCAAACAACCATTGGACGCGCAACCTTGCCGCATCACCCGATGGAAAGAAGATTTACATTTCGGTCGGGTCAAACAGCAACATTGCTGAACATGGGATAGAATCCGAAAATGGCCGCGCGATGGTGTTCGAATATGACATCGCGAAGGACAAGAAAATTCCATATGCCATCGGTTTGCGTAACCCCGTTGGCCTCGATTGGGATAGCCGTGGACGCCTGTGGACGGTGGTCAACGAACGCGACATGCTTGGTTCAGATCTGGTGCCCGATTATCTGGCCCTTGTGGAGTTTGGTGCGGATTATGGATGGCCGCAGCATTATTGGGGTGGCTACACCGATCATCGCGTTTCACCACCGAAACCAGAAAAGCGGGAATATGAACGCCGCCCTGATTACGCCTTGGGTGCGCATACGGCCCCCTTGGGCCTTGCCTTTGGCTACACGGGTAAATTGGGTGCCGGACTGACCGATGGTGCGTTTGTTGCGCGCCATGGCTCTTGGAACCGCAAGCCTGTGTCTGGATATGATGTCATCTTCGTACCCTTTCCAAAAGGCGAGCCTGTAGGAAAGCCGGTCAACATTTTGACTGGGTTCCTGGACAAAGACGGCAAAGCGCAGGGTCGGCCAACGATGCTTGTCATCGCAAAGGACGGTTCGCTTTTGGTCAGCGACGATGTGGGCAATATTGTTTGGCGGGTTCGGACGAAAGGTTAAATCCGTCGGCCCGCGCGGCCAGCAAGTTCAATTGTGTAATGCCATGCTATGCGGCCTGACCGGCCGCCACGGCTTTGCGCGAAACTTAAGGCATCTGCTTCGTCCCAATCGAGGTCGAAATGCGCCGCGTAACTGCCCACCATTTTCAGATAGGCATCCTGATCGGGATATTGAAAACCGAGCTTAAGGCCAAACCGGTCCGCCAGTGCCAGGCTATCGTCAACGGCATCACGTCCGCCCGTATCTGGATCCGCGCCATTTTCTCTTTCGACGATGTTCCGGCGGTTCGATGTCACGCACAAGCGGACATTGTTCGGGCGGGCTTCAACGCCGCCTTCCAGCAGCGAGCGCAACAGACGCGCGCTTTGGTCATTGGGCTCGAAAGATATGTCGTCCACGAACAATAGATATCGGCGGCCCGATGCGGCAAGCTCGTCGAATAATGCAGGCATGCTGGTGATTTGGTTTGCCGCCGCCTCAACAAGCGCAATGAAGAAGCCTTCTTCTTGCAATGCCGCGACCACCGATTTGACCAGCGCGGATTTCCCCATGCCGCGCGCGCCCCACAAAAGGACATCATGTGCTGCAGCACCCGAAGCATGACGACGGCTGTTTTCGATCAGGTCGGCTTTTTGCCTGTCGATACCAACGATAAGGTCAAGCGGCAGTGGCTTGAAATCATGCACCGGGGCCAATGCCGTGCCGTTCCAATGATAGGCCGGATGGGACGATAGGTCCGTCGGTGGCGCAGGCGGCGGTGATAGCCGCTCCAGCGCCTCAGCAATGCGTTTGAGTGTGTGCTCGTTCAAGCCGCCAAGTCCTCGGCATCCAATGCGTAGAGCAAGTCGGCACCGGCCATCGCGCTGCCTTTGAAAGCAAAGGCTTCGGGAACCATGATGTCCAGATAATAACGGCAGGCGACAATTTTGGCCTTTAGGAACGGGCTCGTATCTCCCGCGTCGATTTCTGTTTGTGCCGCCCGCAATTGCTTCAGCATCAGCCAGCCTGCAGTCACGACGGACATCATGTTGGTGTAGGCGTAACTGCCGGCGAGACGATCATCCACGCTTGCGCCCAACATATATTCGGTCACTTCAGCGCAGGCTGCGCTCAATGCCGAAAGACCGGGTTGGTCGGTGGCGTCTTGCGAAATGGCCGCGAGATGATTCCGAATGACATCACCGCCTTGCATCGCGAGTTTACGCCCGACGAGATCGGCGGCCTGAATGCCGTTGGTTCCTTCATAAATCGCGGCAATACGGATATCGCGATAAAACTGGGCTGCGCCGGTTTCCTCAACAAAGCCCATTCCGCCATGCACCTGAATGCCCAGCGAAGCGATCTCGCTGCCCATGTCGGTGCCGTAGGTCTTGGCCAGCGGCGTCAGCAGATCAACCATGTCCTGAGCCCCAGCCTCACCAAGTGTGGCGCGGTCAACATATCCGGAGGCCAGATAGAGCAAGGCTCGTATTGCTTGCGTGCCCGCTTTCATGCGGAGCAGCATGCGGCGTACATCTGGATGCTCGACAATCGCGACGGATTCGCGCGACGGTCCGCTTGCTTTGGCCGATTGGACACGTTCACGGGCAAACCAGATGGCTTTTTGCGTTGCGGCTTCGGCAATTTGAACGCCTTGCAATCCGACGTTTAGCCGCGCGTTATTCATCATCGTGAACATCGCACGCATTCCGCCGAATTCAGGACCGATCAGTTCGCCAACGCATTCACCTTCTTCGCCAAACGCGAGAACGCAGGTTGGGGAGGCATTAATGCCCATCTTATGTTCGATTGATACGACCTTGATATCATTCGCTTTAGTAAAGCTGCCATCCTCGGCCACCTGATATTTGGGGACCAGAAACAGCGAGATACCCTTGGTTCCAGCAGGGCCATCCGGCGTGCGGGCCAGCACGAGATGGACGATATTTTCGGCCATGTCATGGTCGCCAAAGCTGATATAAATTTTGGTGCCTTTGATTTGGTAGGTGCCATCGCCGCGCGGTGTCGCGGTTGATTTAAGCGCGCCGACATCGGAACCTGCCTGAGGTTCTGTCAGGTTCATCGTGCCAGACCATTCGCCGGTTGATAGTTTTGGCAGGAACATGTGTTTTTGCCGGTCTGACCCATGGTGGTTGATGGCTTCGATCGCGCCGACCGACAGGATCGGGCACAAGGCAAATGCCATGTTCGCCGCGCCCAAGGAATCCAACGCAACAGTCGCCATTGAAAATGGCAGGCCTTGGCCACCGAACGCCGACGGTGCGTTTATTGAGCCCCAGCCATTGGCAACATAGGCTTTGTATGCCGCGACAAAACCTTCGGGCATGACGACTTTGCCATCTTTCAAACGCGCACCAACGGTGTCGCCGATCCGGTTGAGTGGCGCAAATTCGCCCTCCGCAAATGCGCCAATGCCTTCCACAATCGCTTGCACCATATCGGGCGTGGCATCGGCGAAGCGTTCATGTTGCGATAAAGCTTCGATACCTACGATATGCTTCAGGACAAATGCTTGTTCAGTAACGGGTGCAGAAAAGGCCATGATCAATAAAAAATCCTGTTAAATCGTGTCGACCAAGGCCTATAGCCGCGAATGATGTTTGGCTCAAATACCTTGGGGAATGGCTGGGTCCTGCCCGCTGATGACGCTGCAATAACGGCGGCGATGGAGCTTTTGCGTTCCGGTCAAATCGTCGCGATTCCCACCGAGACGGTATATGGCCTCGCGGCGGATGCCAGCAATGCCGATGCTGTGGCCAAAATTTATGCGGCAAAGGGGCGTCCGGACTTTAATCCGTTGATTGTGCATGTTGCGGACCAATCAGCCGCCGAAAGCTTGGCTGATTTCAGCCCGATGGCACATCAACTGGCGCAGGCATTTTGGCCGGGGCCGCTTACGCTGGTGCTACCTCTCAGAGCAGATGCCGACATTGCCGGCGCCGTCACGGCTGGGTTGCCGACAATTGCATTACGATGCCCCGCGCATCCCGTCATGCAGGCGCTTCTTAAGAAAACCGGCCTGAACATTGCTGCACCGTCCGCCAATAAAAGTGGCGGTATAAGCCCGACGCGAGCCGAACATGTGCTTGCGGGGCTTGGCGGTGCGGTTCCGATGATCTTGGACGGAGGGCCTTGTTCTGCGGGATTAGAATCCACCATTGTTGCCGTACGCGAGCATGGTTGGCAGATATTGAGACCGGGGCCAGTCACCGCGGCGGATATTGAGCGGGTTCTAGGGACGAGCCCGTTGGCGGCATCGGGCGATAACGTTGAAGCGCCCGGGCAATTGGCGAGCCATTATGCACCGTCAAAGGCTGTGCGCCTAAACGCGATCCAACCAGAGCCGGGCGAGTGGCAAATTGGGTTTGGCGTCGTTGAGGGCAATGATAATTTGTCCGCGTCAGGCGACCTAGCGCAGGCCGCAGCCAATCTGTTTGACGCGCTACACAGGGCCGATGCGAGCGCCGCATTATCCATATCGGTCGCGCCAATACCGCATGAAGGGATTGGCGTTGCGATAAACGACCGGCTGCAGCGAGCATCTATCCGGTGAAATGGGCTGCGGGCATCCCGTTGCGTCCGTGGAACTAGAAAAATAAGTTGCATATCAAAATGCTATTTCATCCAAGCGCGCTCTCGCCTATCGAGTGATGTATAGCAGTGCAGGGGAGAGCAAATTGCCTACATCGAAGAGATTTTTGATTGGGCTTTTGCCGATCGTTGCACTTGCCGGCTGTGGTGAGGCATCGGACAGCAAAAAGGCTGCGGTCGAAACAGCACAGGTTGTGCGCGTGTTCACCGTGGAAAAGGAAAGCCTTCAGCGTGAAATTAGCGCGGTGGGAACGGTGCGGTATCGGCGGGAAACACCGCTTGGCTTCACCACCCCAGGAAAAGTGGCCGTTGTTCGCTTTGAAGAAGGTGATTTTGTAAAGCGCGGCGCATTATTGTCGGCGTTGGATTCCACGATTGTTGGCGCTGACGTAAGCGTGTCGGTCGCTGAACGAGACCGTGCGCGGGCAGAGTTTGATCGCGTGCGTTCACTATATGCCGATGGTTGGATAACCAAAGCGCGTTTTGAAGCGGCGGACGCTGCTGTCAAAGCCGCTGATGCCCGCGTCCGGCAGGCTGGCTTTGCGCGCAGCACGGCGCAGCTGTATGCGCCATCAAACGGCGTCGTTTTGCAGCGCAATGTCCAGCCAGGACAAGTTATCGCCGCAGGTATGCCAGCGCTTATTCTGGGTGAAGCAGATGAAGGCTTTGTCTTTCGCGTTCCCATCGTCGACCGTGACGCGTCAAAATTGCGCGTGGGTATGACGGCGGACATCATGATTGAGTCAGCGGGTGAAGGGCCTGTTTCTGCCACAATTTCGGAAATCGATGGACGCGCGAATGAGGCAACGGGCGCGTTCACCGTCCAATTCCGACTACCTTCGCGTTCAAACTTGCGATCGGGGCAAATTGGAACGGCCAATATTAAGCTTCCTGCCATGGAAAGCGGCGACCTGCTGCAGATTCCAGCTACCGCATTGTTCGGTGTCCGCACCGGAGAAGGCCTTGTATATGTTGTCGCAAAAAACAATCGCGTCGAAACGCGCAATGTCGCGATTGAACGTGTCTCTGACACATTCGTGACTGTATCGGGTGGCATAAAGCCGGGTGACAAGATCGTGACGTCGGGGCTCGAAAAATTGCGAACGGGGTCGCCTGTCCGCATTATTGCGACGCAGCCTTAACACATGCATATCGCCGAAATCGCCATCCGCCGGTGGCAATTAACCTTAGTGCTTTTTACGCTGCTGTGCGCGCTTGGATTCTCAGCATTCCAACAGGTGCCACGCGCGGTTGATCCGCATTTTTCGATGCCTGTTGTGTCCATCGTTGCTGCGCAACCGGGTGCGGACGCAGCGGAGATTGAGCAGACGATTACCAAGCCAATCGAAGAGCTGGTTCAGGGCCTAGAAGACGTTCAAAGCGTGAATTCGACAAGCAGCGATGGCAACGCCGTCATTCGGGCGGAATTTGATTGGTCGGGCGACCCTGATCAATATTTCAACGACACTGTTCGCGAAGTGACGGCCATCCGCAGCCAACTTCCGGCTGACCTGCAAAAGCTGCAGTTCGAGAAAATTCGAACGACGAATTCATCCATTTTGCAAATCGCTTTGCTGAGCGAGACGGCCAGTTGG
>JBEDET010000046.1:0-17152 GCA_041175505.1 Pseudomonadota bacterium | reverse complement strand
GTCAAATATTATTTCGGCAACAAAAACGGCTTGATGCTGGCGCTGCTTGATCGCGACATGGGCAATATTGTTTTCAGTCTTGGCGCGTTGCTCGCAAAAGACATCCCGCCGGAAGACAAATTGCGGATCCACATCGGTGCCGTCATCGACACTTATTATGCGTTCCCCTATCTCAATCGCCTGTTGATGCGCATGGTGCGCGACAGCGCGCCGGTTGAAGCGGCCCGTATCGCGGACCTTTATCTGAAGCCTATTTCGAAGGTGTATGACGCGCTCATCGCCGAAGGTGTAAAGGCGGGCAAATTCCGCAAGCTTGATCCGCAGTTTTTCTATTTCACCGTTACCGGCGCGGCTGACCGATTTTATTCGTCACGGTTGGTGTTGCGCCATTGTTATAATCAGGACGATTTTAACGAAAATATGCGCGACGCCTATCGCGAGCATAGCATCGACCTGATTATGCGCGGGCTACTGGTTTAGGGCTGGGCAACTCTAGGACATCGTCATCCTGAACTTGTTTCAGGATAACGCACGACCGCCGCCTGTTATCCTGAAACGAGTTCAGGATGACGAAACGTGGCGCGCAAAGCACCAAGCCAACCCTTCACAGCCCCAACGCGGCCCTAATCTCATCACCATCGGCATCCAGCATCGGCGGATGCGCATAGTTTGACGCTGGCGTTCCGGCATAATGCACTGGGTGCTTCATCGATCGATATGTGCCGATATCGGGCGACTCCAGCTCTTCGAAAAAGCCGACGTCGGCAAGATGCGGATCGGTGAGGACATCTGCCATGCGGTTATATTTCATCGCTGGAATGTCATGCTCGGCCAACAGGTCCAGCCATTCGGCGGTGGTGCGCAGCGCGCTGACTTCTTCGATCAGCGCGTACAGATCGCCCGTGTGTTTTGTACGCTCTTGATAGGTCGAAAAGCGCGGATCGTCGAACACGTTGGGCCTGCCGCCCAGTTCAAAAAACTTCGCCCATTGCCGGTCATTATAAGGGACGATCGCGATGAAGCTGTCCTTGGTCGGATAAGGTCGCCGACGGGGGTTCACCGAACGCGTATAGCCCATGCGGCCATTGCCGGGGATGAAGGTTTCGCCCCACAGATTTTCGACCATGTTGAACCAGGTGAAGCATTCGAACATGGGCACCTGCACAAATTGTCCGCCTTGCCCGCCTGCACGCGCAAGCAATGCCGCCATAGTTGCATTGGCCGCGAACAGCCCGCTGACTTTATCCGCGACAAGGCTGGGCGAATAGGTCGGACGGCCACCATCGCGCTGCTCGCTTAAGGCGGCAAAGCCGGAAGCGGCTTGGATCAGGTCATCATAAGCCTGCCGCTCGCCATAGGCGCCACCCGCTCCAAATCCGGCGCAGTGGACATAGACGATATTGGGGTTTATCGCCTTAACCGCCTCATAGCCAAAGCCCAGCCGTTCGACCCCCGCCATGCGGACATTATGGATGAAGACATCGGCCTCCTCCAGCAATGCTTCGAGAACGGCTTTATCTTCCGGTTTTTTGATATTGAGGTTGATGGCTTTTTTGTTGCGGTTGAGCGCCGTGAAGATCGGTCCATGCTGCTTGCTGGGCGAATCACCGCCATGGCGCATCAGGTCGCCCGGTGTGTTGCCCTCGCTATTTTCGATTTTAATGACCTCCGCGCCAAGGTCGGCCAATTGCACAGTGGCATACGGCCCAAGAACAACCGTGGCCATGTCGACAACCTTAATGCCCTTCAACGGACCGGTTGGTTCTTTGTCCCACGTCAATTTCGGCCATTTCGCCATGTGCGCTCTCCTTATCTCTTGCATCGACTGCTAGCATATTTAGGGTCAGGACCACTTAAATCCACCTTCGCGGTTTGAGGCCATTTTGTTCAGTGCAAGGCGGCAAGCGCCCGACTTAGTGGTTCTAAGTCCAAGCTTGCCAACGTGGCAATGGACAAAATGGGTCAAATCCGAAGGACGCCAAAATGGCTTCGATCTCGAAACAAAATGCCCTTGCAGGCAGAATGACTGCCTGCGGCGGACATTTTCCTTCGATATCTTTGCCATTTTGACGCCGCGAAGGTGGATTTAAGTGGTCCTGACCCTATGCGTGCAGTTAAGAGATAATCGGGAGTGAATGATGAGCAATTTTGATGCAAGCGCGCCGGTCATTATTGGCGTGGGCGAAGCCAGCCGAAAGACCGTTTCCGGCGAATGGCCAAGCCCGCGCGAATTGGCTGGCGCAGCTATCAAGGTTGCACTGGCCGATACAGGTCAGGCCCCATCGGTTGCGGCGGCAATTGATACCATTGCCGCGATCCGCACATTTGAGGACAGCGGCGTCAGCCTGGGCACCGGGTCGCCCGACAATACGCCCGAAGCTTTTGGAGCAGCTGGCGGCATCAGCGCGCCGCGCCTCATCTATGCCGATGTCGGCGGTCAAAGCCCGCAGGCGATGTTGAACGAACTCGCGGGCGATATCCGCCGCGGGACCTGTGAGCTTGCCGTACTCGTGGCCGCAGAAGCGACCGGGACCGCAAAGCGCGCGCGTAAGGCGGGTTTGACTTTGGACTGGCGCTTGCCTTCGGACACCCCGTTCGACAATCGCCTTTCCACCTTCCCGATTTTGAGCCGAACGGAAATCCGGCATGGCATCATTTCCATGCCGCTGGCGTATAGCCTGATTGAGAATGCCCGGCGGATGGAGCTGGGGTTGAGCGATGATGCGTATGCGCAGGAATTGGCGGCCTTGTGGTCGGCATTTTCAGCAAAAGCGGTAGGGCGAACCCACGCGCAGTTCCCCGGCTATCGTTCACCCGACGCGATGCTTGGCGACGATAATGCCAATTACCCGCTGACGGATATTTACCGTCGCTGGCATGTGGCGCAGGATGCGGTCGATCTGGGCGGGGCGATTATCCTGACTAGCGCAGGTAAGGCGCGCGATCTGGGTGTGCCGCAAGACAAATGGGTTTGGCTGGCCGGCGCGGCCGAAGCCGCTGAACCACCATTGGCAGAGCGCGGTGTCATTCACCGGTCGGCGGCGCTTGATTTTGCGATTCCTGCAGCACTTGGGCAGGCCGGAATTGCGGCCAGTGACCTTGGCCCTGTCGACATTTACAGCTGCTTTCCGTGCGCCGTTTTTGCGGCCGTTGACACCATGAATGACGCGGCGCGTGCGCTTGGCGATTATACGTTGACCGGCGGCCTCAGCTTTTTCGGTGGGCCCGGCAATGGTTATGGCGTCTATAATATCGCAGCGATGGTCGATGCCCTGCGCCAAGATGGATCAAAGCCCGCTTTGGTCACTGCAAATGGCGGCGTGATGTCAAAACAGGCGGTCGGCATTTATACCGCATCGCAGCCCGACATTGCTTGGTCGGGTGAAGCTGCGAAGGGCTATGCGCCGAAACAGATCGCGCTGGATGACGCCCCACACGGCAAGGGCCGTATACTCAGCTTTGTGCGGTCAGCGGGCAAGGACGGTTTCGGTCCGGCCACGCTCATCCTTGAAATGGAAAATGGCGCCCGTGCCATGGCGGTGCTGGACAGCACGCCCGATGGCGACCTTGGCCATAGGATCGTTGACGTCACGTCGGGCGAAAAACGCCACACGGCGGCGATTTTATGATAATCTGCCGTTCATCGCGTAGCGGCTATCATGCAGCTCTGTGAATTCAGGAGATATACCGATGCATATCCTCAAACTGGCTGGCCTTGTTTTGCCTTTGACGGTTGTTGCGGCATGCGGCCAAGTGGACCGCACGCCCGCGCCGCTGACCGAGAAGCAATCTGCTGTCTTAATGAAGGAAATTGGCGGTAAGGTCGCGGGGACACCGTTAACCTGCATCAGTGATTTCAATGCCGACAATATGATCCGCGTCAGCGACAATATCGTGCTTTACCGCGTGTCGGGTCGTCTTGTGTACAAGAATGTTTTGCGGTCACCTTGTCCCGGCCTTGCACGCGACAGTGATATCGTCGTCTCCGAACAATTTGGCAGCCAGAAATGCCGCGGTGATATTCTCCGCTTGGTGGACCGTACCAGCGGCATGACCGGCGGCGTCTGTAGCCTTGGTGATTTCGTGCCCTATCGCGCCGAGAAGACTGGGGGTTAATCGCGCAGGAAAATCGCTTCGATCGGGAGCGCGAACAGGTCAGCGATCCGGAACGCCAGTGGCAATGACGGGTCATATTTTCCCGTTTCAATGGCGTTCACGGACTGACGCGAAACGCCAAGAGCGTCGGCCAAATCTTGCTGGTTCCAATCGCGCTCGGCGCGCAGGACTTTCAGGCGGTTTTTCACTTGTCGCACACCTTGATCCAGAGTTGACCGATTGCAAGTCCACCGCACCAGATGGGAAAGATAAGGAAGACCGGCAACTTGGGCACATCGGTATATAGCTCAAGTAATCCCCATGTCGCCGCCACGCCGAGGGCAACACCAGTTGCAATCAAGGCTTTTTTGATCTCGATTAACCGAAGATATTCATCCTCTATTTCCACAAGCAGTCGCGCCATGGCCCAAATCATTGCGGTACAAGCCAACCCGGGCAACAATGCGATGCCAATTGTCAGCGGAGAAGCCTTCGCATGATTAGGTATGAGTATGCTCGCCAAAACAATGGCGCCAGCGTAAATGACTGACGCGGGGATAAAGCGCTTCAGGTAACGATTGTAGGCGGGGTCGCGAAATAGGGGGTGCATGACAAGACTCCTTATGTTTTAGACAAGTAAACTTTACAAATGTGTTTGTATAATGTCAAGTTACCTTTCCAATTATGTTGGCGTGCTTGACAAGAAATCGATGACAGATGTTGTGTTGACGCCAATTCTGCAGGGTTGCGACTTCGCGTTTGGACTGGCAAAGGGACGGTTCCAAACCGAAGCTGAAAGCACGTAAATCCATGTCCGAGATGATCCGCATTACCCTTCCCGATGGCACTGCCCGTGAAGTCGCGCGCGGCACTACCCCGGCGGATATTGCCGCCGCCATTGGCCCCGGCCTTGCCAAGGCTGCGATTGCCGCGCGGGTGGATGGCGAATTGCGCGATATCACGCGCCCGTTGGAAGCTGATGCGCAGCTCGCACTGGTAACCAGCCGCGATGAGGCGGACGCGCTTGAACTTGCCCGCCATGACTTTGCGCATATCCTTGCCGAAGCGGTGCAGGCCTTGTTTCCCGGAACGCAAATCACATTTGGCCCGTCGACCGATGACGGATTTTATTATGACGTGATGGCGCCCGCATCGCGTGGTCCATTCACGATGGACGACCTGCCCGCGATTGAAGAAAAGATGCGCGACATCATCCGCGCCGATAAGCCGCTGCGCCGTGAAGTCATGGCGCGTGATGCGTTGATTGCGACATGGCAGAATGCAGGCGAAAGCTTCAAGGCGGAATGGGCGGCTGAACTGCCCGACGGCGAAGAGCTTTCGGTCTATTGGTCTGGCAATGACTGGATGGACATGTGCCGCGGTCCGCATTTGGCGTCGACGGGCAAGCTTGATCCCGCCGCGTTTAAGCTGACGCGCGTTGCCGGTGCCTATTGGCGCGGTGACCAGAACAACCCGCAGCTGAGCCGCATTTACGGCACCGGCTGGTTGAACAAAAAGCAGCTCGACGCACATTTGCTGCGTCTTGAGGAAGCCGCAAAGCGCGACCATCGCCGTCTCGGTCAGGACATGGACCTGTTCCATTTGCAGCAAGAGGCACATGGTTCCGTCTTCTGGCATCCAAATGGCTATCTAATCTGGCGCGAGCTCGAAGCCTATATGCGCCGCGCGATCGACGGCGCTGGCTATAAAGAAGTCAAAACCCCGCAGGTCATGGACGCGCGGCAGTGGGAGCAATCGGGGCATTGGGGCAAATATCGCGCCAATATGTTCGTGATCCCTGACGAAGTGCCGAATGTGGATGATGAGGGTCCCGTGATTTCGGGTGAGGCCGACTGGATGGCGTTGAAGCCCATGAACTGCCCGGCGCACGTTCTGATTTTCCGTCAGGGTATCAAATCCTATCGCGACCTGCCGCTGCGCATATATGAAAACGGCTGCTGCCACCGCAATGAACCGCATGGTGCCTTGCATGGTCTGATGCGGGTGCGTCAGTTCACGCAAGATGACGCGCATATCTTCTGCCGCGAAGACCAGATTGTCGAAGAAGTGCAGGCATTCTGTGCGCTGGCAGACCGCGTCTACAAAGAATTTGGTTTCACATATTCGATCAAGCTTGCGCTGCGCCCTGACCAACGGTTCGGATCGGATGCGGATTGGGACAAGGCGGAAAATGAACTGCGCGACGCCGTTGTGCGCGCGGGCCTTGCGACGCCGGAATTTGGTTGGGAGGAATTGCCCGGCGAAGGCGCATTCTACGCGCCAAAGCTTGAATGGCATCTGACCGACGCAATTGGCCGCACATGGCAGGTGGGCACGATCCAGTCTGACCGCGTCCTGCCCGAACGTCTCGACGCAAGCTATGTCGGTGAAGATGGCGCACGCCACCGTCCCGTCATGTTACACCGGGCGATCTTTGGCAGCTATGAACGCTTCATTGGTATATTGATTGAGCATTATGCCGGTCGCTTCCCTGTCTGGTTGGCGCCTGTGCAAGCGGTCGTGGCGACGATTACGTCGGAAGCGGACGGCTATGCGCATGATGTTACGGCTAAGCTGAAAGCCGCTGGCATTCGGGTTGAGGCCGACACGCGAAACGAGAAGATCAATTACAAGGTGCGCGAACACAGCGTCGCTAAGGTACCGCATCTCCTCGTCGTTGGCATGCGTGAGGCGGAAGAGGGCAAGGTCGCCATCCGCAGCCTTGGTTCCGACGGTCAGCGCATCATGACGCTGGATGAAGCCATCGCGATGCTATCGCATGAAGCGACCCCGCCCGATATTCGCTAACGCAAATTTGTGGACAAGGAGATTGTGATGAAGACGCTTCCTTTAACGCTCGCGGCTATATTGCTGTTGGCGGCATGCCAAAAACCGGCCGCAGATGATGCTGCCACAACAACCGAGGCATCTACCGAGGCGGACGCCACCGCAAGCTACAACGCCGCGCAAAAGGGCTATGCTGCGGCCAATGACAAAATGCATGCCGGCATGGGCAATATCGCCGAAGATGCGGATGTTGCGTTTATGCAAGGCATGATTCCGCATCATGTCGGCGCGGTTGAAATGGCTAAAGTCGCGCTGGAACATGGCAAAGATCCCGAAGTCCGCGCACTCGCCGAAAAGGTGATTGCGGCGCAAGAAGCCGAAATCAAAGAGATGCAGGCCTGGCTCGATAAAAACGGCGTGAAGGCCGAAAAGCCGCTCACTGCCGCTGACCATGCGGCAATGGGGCACTGAACATTCACGACCTGACAGGCCTTGCCACTGCGCAATTGCTGCTGTTGTCTGCAATGACGTTTGGCGCTGCGTATATCCGTGGGCTGACGGGTTTTGGCATGGCGATCATTCTGGTGCCGTTGTTCGGGATGATTGTTACCCCGGGCGAAGCCGTCGTCATTGCCATATTGCTTCAGGTGCTGATTGGACCCGTTGGGATAAGGGTCATATTTGCCGACGCGCATCGGCAGAGTGCGTTGATGATTGCGGCATTTGCCATGCTTGCAACACCGATTGGTATATTGTTGCTGAAGGTCACGGCGCCTGACGTTGCACGGTTGATGATTGCCGCAATTGCCATCGGTGCGTTCGCGCTTGTCCTGCTTCCGCAACGCGGCGAACTGCGCCCGGGGCCAAAGGAGACCGCAGCGACCGGGATTGCATCGGGCATCCTAACCGGCTTTGCCGCGATGCCCGGCCCGCCAGTCGTACCCTTTTACCTGCGTCAGCCAATTCCGCCCAAGGAAGCGCGGGCATCGATGATGCTCGTGTTTTTCGCCACGGCCATTGCGGGCACGATTTCGGCCTTTGCCTTGGGCTTGGCCGATGCGCGCTTATTGTGGCTGTCGCTGTTGTTGTTTCCGTCTGTGCTGGCGGGCAATTGGCTGGGCGCAAAATCCTTTGGCAAAGTCCCGCCCAGTCTGTGGCGCAGTTTTGTCGCCGGCATCCTTGGCCTAGCCGGAATTTCCGCGCTCATTCGGCTCTTCAACTGAAAACGTAAAAGCTGCTTAAACGCTAAGGCTTATTTGCCGAATTTCCGTTGCGTCTTTCCGTACCGCATTTTGCGTGTGCCGGGCTGACCTTCTGTCGACCGGCCGCGCGGGGCGGCGACATGTTGCTGTTGCGGTATGCCAAGCTCGGTCGCTTCCAATGAGCGAATTTCATCGCGCAGACGCCCAGCCTCTTCAAACTCAAGATCCGCAGCGGCGGCGCGCATCTTCTTTTCAAGCTCGTCGATATAGGCCCGCAGATTATGGCCAACGAGATTGTTGGCGCCGTCTGCATCAATTTCGACCAGCACCGAATCGCGGCTGGCGGTGTCGGCAACAATATCGTGGATATCGCGCTTGATGGTCGCGGGCGTAATGCCATGTTCGATATTATAGGCATGCTGTTTTTCGCGGCGGCGGTCGGTTTCGCGAATTGCACGCTCCATGCTGCCCGTCATCCGGTCGGCATACAGGATAACGCGGCCTTCAACGTTCCGTGCGGCGCGGCCAATGGTTTGAATGAGCGACGTTTCGCTGCGCAGGAAACCTTCCTTGTCCGCATCCAAAATCGCGACGAGCCCGCACTCTGGAATATCCAGACCCTCGCGCAGCAGGTTGATGCCGACAAGCACGTCATACACGCCGCGCCGTAAGTCACGGATCAGCTCGATGCGCTCCAACGTCTCAACATCGCTGTGCATATAGCGCACGCGCAAGCCTGCCTCATGCATGAACTCGGTCAGGTCTTCGGCCATGCGCTTGGTCAGCGTGGTGACCAATGTCCGGAAACCTGCCTCTGCCGTCTTGCGGCATTCGTTGATGCAATCCTGCACCTGATCCTCAACGGGTTTAATCTCGACCGGTGGGTCGATGAGCCCCGTTGGCCGGATAACCTGTTCGGCAAACACGCCGCCCGATTGTTCCATTTCCCAACCGCCCGGTGTTGCCGAAACGCACACCGTTTGCGGGCGCATAATGTCCCATTCGTTGAAACGCAGCGGCCGGTTGTCGATGCAAGAGGGCAGGCGGAAACCATATTCAGCGAGCGTCAGCTTGCGCCTATGGTCACCCTTTGCCATCGCGCCGATTTGCGGCACCGTCTGGTGGCTTTCGTCAACAAACAGCAATGCATTTTCCGGCAGATATTCAAACAAAGTGGGGGGCGGCTCACCCGGCAGGCGGCCCGTCAAAAAGCGCGAGTAATTTTCGATGCCCGCGCAACTGCCGGTCGCCGCGATCATTTCCAGATCGAAGTTCGTCCGCTCCTCAAGCCTCTGCGCTTCCAGCAATTTGCCTTCGGACACCAGCTCCTTCAGCCGCTCTGTCAGTTCGAACCGAATGGCTTCGCTCGCCTGCTTCATCGTCGGGCCGGGCGTCACATAGTGGCTGTTCGCGTACACGCGCACACTGTTCAGTTTGGCGCCCGTCGTCCCCGTCAGCGGATCAAACTCGGCTATTTCCTCAATCTCGTCGCCAAAGAAACTCACGCGCCATGCCATGTCTTCATAATGCGACGGGAAGATTTCCAGATTGTCGCCCCGCACACGGAAATTGCCGCGGGCAAAGCCGGTGTCGTTGCGTTTATACTGCAACGCGACGAGCTTGCGGATCAATTCGCGCTGATCAACGCTTTCGCCTGCTTTCAGGTCGAATATCATCGCTGAATAGGTTTCCACCGAACCGATACCGTAAATACACGACACAGAGGCAACGATGATGACATCATCACGCTCAAGCAACGACCGCGTCGCCGAATGGCGCATACGGTCAATGGCCTCGTTTACGCTCGATTCCTTTTCGATATAGGTGTCGCTGCGCGGGACATAGGCTTCGGGTTGGTAATAGTCATAATAGCTGACGAAATATTCGACCGCGTTGTCAGGAAAGAAGCTTTTGAATTCGCCATACAGCTGCGCGGCCAAAATCTTGTTCGGCGCAAGGATCAACGCCGGGCGTTGCAACGCCTCAATGACTTTAGCGACGGTAAATGTTTTGCCGGAACCGGTGACACCCAAAAGGACCTGATTCTTCTCACCGGTCAGCGCAGTCGTCACCAATTCCTTGATTGCGGTTGGCTGGTCGCCCGCTGGTTCATAATCGGAAACGATTTTGAAAGGGCGACCCCCTTCAAGCTTCGACGGGCGTTCCGGCCTGTGCGGGGTGAAGCTGCCAACCGTGTCCGGTTCTTCCAGCCCACGGCGGATAATCAATTCAGCCATGTTCGCTATATGTGCTGTAGCGGGTGCAAGGGCAAGAGTGTGTGGCGGCTTTATCTGAAAAACGTGGTCTATGTTGTCACCTGTGCCAAGGAACACCAAAACCACAAAAGGGGTTCTGATCGCCTGTTGCCTTTTTGATACGTCAGGGACACAAGACGGACATGACAACAGAGCGAGGAAGACAACCCATGCACAAGTTCCTTTTATTGGGCGTTGCGGCGTTGGCGATTTCAGCCTGTTCGGACAAAGGCGCCGACACGGACAGCAAAGAGCGCGCCGCCGAAATGGACTATGACGCGTTCATCCCGATGAAGGCCGGGCAGTGGGAAACCAAGTTTGTCTTCACCGATATTGACGTGCCGACGCTGGGCAAAGCCGAAAAGCAGCAGATTATGGACGAGGTCGCCAAGGGCGCGTCGAGCCGTAGCTGCCTGACGGAAGCAGAAGCCAAAAAGCCAAGTGCGGATTTCTTTGGCGGCAATGGCGCGGAGAAATGCGTGTATAAGGCATTTGACGTTTCGGGCCAAAATATCCGGTTGAAGCTGTCATGCGGAATGGACGGCATGGGCAGTGTCGACATGGAGCTCGCGGGCATCATGGGCGAAACCGAATTCAATTATGACAGCAAGTTCGATGTCCGTCTGCCGATGATTGGCAAGGTGAAGATGCAGGGCAAAGCAACCGGCACATATACAGGCGCCTGTCCGGCGGCATGATGCAGGGGATGAGGCTGTCTTGGAATAGGACGCGGCTCGCGCCTCTCATCGCGGCTTTGTCTTTGTGGTCGGTGGCGCTTGGCGGCTGCGCAACAACGCCCGCCTCGGCCGAACGCGCGCTTCCTGCGGCGGCTGAGGTCCGGGTTGATTTTACCGCTGACGGCATCACGCACGCGATCGCGCAAGGCGATGCTGGTGTGGCAGGCCGTCCCGTAACGCTGGATGATCCTGCCCGCGTTGCTTCGATCTCGAAACTGGTGGTGGCCATTGGGGCGATGCGGCTGGCGGAGCAGGGGGTGCTTGATCTTGACCGTGATGTCGGGCTTTATCTGGATTGGCCGGTACGCAACCCAGCCTTCCCCAATGTGCCGGTGACAATGCGTGCCTTGCTGTCCCACCAAAGCGGGCTGCGCGACTCTGTCGATTATATCGTACCGCTGGATGGCACGTTGTCTGACGTCATTGCCAACCCAAAAGCGTGGGATGCCGCCCACCCCCCGGGCAGCTATTTTTCCTATGCCAATATCAATTCGCCCGTGATCGCAGCGGTGCTGGAAAGCGCCACGGGCGAACGGTTTGATCGGTTGATGGCGCGGCTTGTGCTGACGCCACTTGGGCTTGATGCCTGCTACAATTGGGGTGCCGGGTGCAGCGACGGACGGCGTGCGCAAGCGGTCACTTTGTTGCGTCCAAATGGCGATTTGGCGCGTGATGCCGCCATGAAGGGGCCAGACCCGTGCGCAGTGTATCCAGCCACCAATGGCAGCTGTGATGTTGATGCGCTGTACGTTCTTGGCCGCAATGGTTCGGCGTTCAGCCCGCAAGGCGGCCTGCGCATCTCCGCACGCGATCTTGCCAAAGTGGGCCAATTGCTGTTGCGCCAAGGCGCGCCATTATTGTCGAAAAAAAGCTTCGCCGAAATGACCGGGCCAGCATGGACCTTCAATGGTTCAAATGGCGATGACGACAAAGGCTATTTCACGGCATATGGCCTTGGCGTGCATTGGTTGAAGGACAGTACGGGCAAGCGATGGTTTGGCCATGTCGGAGAGGCATATTCGCTACGTGCCGGTTTTTGGATTAACCCTGCGCAAGGCAAGGGATTTTACCGCTATGTGACGATGGTCGATGAATTTTCACCCGTCGGGCATTGCTTTGACCGGTGCCCGTGATAGCGTAGCATTCAAACCGAAGCGGCCTCACCCAACAGGGGACATTTGAGCCGTCGCATAACAGATACAATAAGGGACAGTGTTTATGATGAAAAAGACTTTATTGGGCGCGCTTTTGACAAGCGCACTGATGGCCACACCAGCTGCGGCCCGCCCGGATTATGCAGATGCCGTCAAAGCAGACTATGACAAGTCGCTCGCCAGCCTGTGGGATCATTTCCACCGCAATCCTGAACTGTCGTTCCGCGAATATAAGACTGCCGCCCGGATGGCACAGGAACTACGCACCGTGCCTGGCATGATCGTGACGGAAAAGGTTGGCGGAACCGGCGTTGTCGGCATGCTGAAAAATGGCGATGGCCCCGTCGTGCTTGTCCGTGCGGACATGGACGGATTGCCCGTGCAGGAACGTTCGGGCCTCGCCAATAGCTCGACCGTCAGACAGGTTGGCGTTGATGGCCTTGAAATGCCCGTCATGCATGCCTGCGGCCATGATGTGCACATTACCTCCTTGCTCGGCACGGCCCGGCAAATGGCGCGCATGAAAGACCGGTGGAAAGGCACAATCCTGTTCATCGTCCAACCCGCTGAAGAGCGCGTTGGCGGTGCCAAGGCCATGGTGCAGGACGGTCTATACACCCGTTTTCCCAAGCCCGATTATGCGCTTGCCTTCCATGTCGCAGCAGAATTGGAAACCGGTAAAATCGCCGCATCGGAAGGCATCCAATATTCGTCCGCTGACAGCGTCGACATCCGCGTTCCCGGTATCGCCACGCACGGCGCTGCACCGCATCTTGGCCGCGATCCCGTCTACATCGCGTCGCAGATCGTCGTGGGTCTGCAATCGGTCATCAGCCGCGAAAAAGGTCCTTTGGACGCTGGCGTGATTACCGTTGGCGCATTCCACGCTGGCACCAAGCATAACATCATTTCGGAATATGCCGATTTACAGGTGACCGTGCGTGCCAACAGCCAAGCGGTTCGCGATCAGCTGATTGCCTCTATCGAACGCGTGGCAAAGGGTATCGGCGCAGCCAACGGCTTGCCTGCGGATAAATTGCCGATCGTAAAGGTAAACGAAAGCACGCCCGTCACCGTCAATGACGCCGCGCTTGCCCGCCGCTTGAATGGCGCAATCGCGACGGCATTGGGTAGCGATGTAGTTGTGCCCTTCCGCCAGACGAATATGGGGGCAGAGGATTTCGCATTCTTCGTCGATCAGCAATTTGGTATCCCGGGATATTATTTTGCGGTCGGCGGGACAAATCCCGAATGGATTGCCGCTGCGAAAAATGGCGGACCAGCCGTGGCCGGTCACCATTCGCCCTTGTTCAAGATCGATCCCGAACCATCGGTCCGCTTGGGCATCGAAGCGATGACAGCCGCCGCGTTGGATTTGCTGGGAACAGGCAAGAACTGATTGCGGATATCTGGCAGGTTACGGAGCGGCGACAATGGCGCGAAAAAATCGCGATTTTTATGACTCAGACGAAGAGTCCATTACGCCCGAAGTAACCTGCTGGCTGTGTTCGCGCCCGATGGGGGAGGTCACCGAATGGCATCATCCTGTGCCCAAAAGCCGGGGTGGCAAGGAACGGCAGCCGGTACATCCGATTTGCCATCGGACCATTCATGCCAATTTCACCAACAGCGATCTCGAAAAGCGTTTTGCAACCGTTGATGCGTTGTTGGCGCATGAAGAAATCGGACGGTTCGTGGCATGGATTGCCAACAAACCGTCCGACTTTAATGCACCGACAAAGGACCGGCGTTAGCGTTTAGCCGCGCCGCTTCAGTCGCGGCTAAACAATATGAGATGGACCCGATGTCTCTTCGCCGCGCGTTTTCCAGAGCGAAAAGAATATGCCTCCTAAAATCAGGGCAAAGGTGACGCCCAGGCTTAGGACGGGCGGGAACTTGTCGCCGTCCATCACAAAGTCTGAAACGAAGATCTTCGAACCGATGAAGACCAGAACCAATGCCAGTGCATATTTAAGATAATGGAAACGATGGACCATCGCGGCGAGTGCGAAATACAAGGCACGCAGGCCCAAAATCGCCATGATGTTTGACGTGTACACAATGAACGTGTCGGTGGTGATGGCAAAGATTGCCGGTACCGAGTCCACTGCGAACACGAGGTCGGCGAGGTTGATAACGACCAGCGCGAGGAACAATGGCGTCGCAGCGCGCACCGTCTTGCCGGTCTTGTCATCGTGTATCTTCACAAAGAACTTCTCGTCATGCAGCTCTTTGGTCACGCGCATATGCCGGGAAATAAATTTGACCACCGGGTTCTTGGCGACGTCCATTTCCTGATCGCCCGAAAACAGCATCTTAATGCCGGTTCCAATCAGGAAGGCCGCGAAGATATACAGCGTCCAATAATATTCCTGCACAATGGCAGCGCCAGCGGCAATCATCAGGCCACGCAGGACGATGACGGCGATAATGCCCCATAGCAATGCGCGGTATTGGTACTTTCGTGGAATCGCGAAGAAGGTGAAAATCAGGCTGATGACAAAGACATTATCAATCGACAGCGCCTTTTCGATGAAAAAGCCCGTGTAATATTTCATGCCCATGTCTGCCCCCTTTTGGAACCAGACCCAAAGGCCGAACAGCATCGCAATACTGATGTAAAAGGCCGATAGTTTCAGGCTTTCGGCGATGCCCATTTCTTTGTCTTCCTTGTGCAAAATGCCAAGGTCAAACGCGGTGAGCGTGATTACGATGCCGATAAAGGCCAACCAGAACCAAACCGGTGTGCCCAACCAGTCCATCATCAAAAATTCCATGAAATCATTTCCTATATTGTACGTGCCGACGCCGCGCAGATTGAAACGCACGCGGCGTCAGCTTTCAAATATTAAGCCCTTTTAAGGCGTAGACGACGGCCAAAGGAGGTACGCGCGTGGCGCGCTAACCGATCCTTGATCGCTAGCTTCAGCCGTTTCAGTTTTTGGATCCGAAACACGTCTGGCCAGCGCCGAGAAATTTCGGCGCGCAGTTCGCGATCAATTTTTTGGTGATATTGCATCAATCGAAATGACGAAAAAGTCATGACTACATCCTCTTGAACATTGTTTAAGTTCAATCGGATGTTCCGGGCACAGACGAGCGTATTTCGGGGGGTTTGAAGACCGCCTGACCAGTGCACCGGAAACATCCGATGCGGCCGACATCACGTTCCTTCCGAAGAAGCGAAGCGCCAGAGGGGCCCGGTCCGCCCGCATCATCTGGAGCAAATCCGTCCGAATTGCAAGTCCGTTTTGATCGTCCCTACTCGGTTCGGCGAATTAATCCCTCAACAGGTCGTTGATTGCGGTCTTTGCGCGGGTCTGTGCATCGACGCGTTTCACGATGACCGCGCAGGAAAGATTTGGGCCCGGGCTGCCGTCGGGTAGCGCTTTGCCCGGGAGCGAACCGGGGACAACAACCGAATATGCCGGTACGCGGCCCACAAAGATTTCGCCGGTTGTCCGGTCGATGATCTTGCTGGTGGAGCTGATGAAAACACCCATCGAAAGGACAGCGCCTTCTTCGATGACGACGCCTTCGACAACTTCTGACCGTGCGCCAATGAAGCAATTGTCTTCAATGATGACAGGGCCAGCCTGCAGCGGTTCAAGTACGCCGCCAATGCCAACGCCGCCCGACAGATGGACATTTTTACCAATTTGCGCGCAGCTTCCGACCGTCGCCCATGTGTCGACCATGGTGCCTTCATCAACGCGTGCGCCGATGTTTACAAAGCTGGGCATCAACACAACATTCTTGCCGATGAAGCTGCCGCGCCGCGCGACGGCGCCGGGCACAACGCGGAACCCTGCGTCGCGGAAGCGGCTTTCGCCCCAGCCTGCAAATTTGGAAGGGACCTTGTCATAGGCAGGGGCGCCAGCTGCGCCGCCATCAACCACGACATTGTCATTCAACCGGAACGACAACAAAACAGCCTTTTTCAGCCATTGGTTGACCTGCCAACTACCATCCAGCTTTTCCGCAACGCGCAGTGACCCGTCATCAAGTCCAGCCAATGCGGTTTGTACGGCGTCGCGCACCTCGCCGTGTGTGGCGCTGCTGATCCCGTCACGGGCGTCCCATGCGGCGTCAATAATGGCAGTTAGCTGTTCAGTCATGCGGCTCTTTCAAAGCTGTGAATTTCCGATAGCCATTGGGTCACATCGGAAATTTCATGGTCGATATGGTCTTGATAAGCGGTGCTATCAGCTTCGCCTTCATGTTTCACCCAAATTGTGCGCATGCCCAAGGCTTTAGCGGGGACCAGATTATGCGCGGAATCTTCGACAAAAAGTGCCCGTGTGGCGTCGATCCTCAATTCGCTGCACAAGGCGTCATAACTGCCGGCGAATGGCTTTGGCATATGCTGCATCCGGTGGATGTCAAAAATATCCTCAAACACATTGTCCAGACCGCGGGCGGTCAACACGCGCTCGGCATAAGGTGCGTCGGCGTTGGTGAAGATAATTTTGCGCCCCGGTAAAGCATGAATATGCGCACGCAAATCCGGCGCGGGCTGCAATAGGCTCAGGTCAACCGCATGCACAAAATCGAGATAGCCATAAGGGTCAACCCCATGTTCAGCCATCAGCCCGCCCAACGTCGTGCCGTATTTCTTCCAATAACGATGTCGGATTTCGTGCGCCTCGACCGAACCAATTTGGAAATGACCCTCGACATATAGCGCAATACGATCCCGGACCTGCGCCATGATATTCGCCTCCGGGCCATATAGAGTGAGGTCGAGATCAAAGATCCATGTGTCGATATCGGTGAAATATGATTGCATGGTCCGCGCGTAACAACGCGTTCGGAATATCTCAATCAACATATTCAGGCTGGCGAAAGCGATTTGTGTGTAAAAGGGTGTTCCCGCATAGAGGCTTTGCAATGTCATGAGTTCAGCTTTGATGGATCGTAAG
>JBEDET010000045.1:0-17466 GCA_041175505.1 Pseudomonadota bacterium | reverse complement strand
AATGACATGCCGGTGGGCGAGGTCGGTGAAGTGTGGACGCGGTCTTCGAACAATATGATCGGCTATTGGAATTTGCCCGACGCAACCAAAGGCACCGTCGCCGACGGTGGCTGGATTAAAACGGGCGACGCCGGATATCTGGATGAAGACGGCTATTTATACATTCACGACCGCGTGAAAGACATGATCATCACAGGCGGAGAAAATGTTTACCCCGCTGAGGTCGAAAGCGCGATTTACGGCCATCCCGAAGTGCTGGAAGTCGCCGTCATCGGCGTGCCCGACGCCAAATGGGGCGAGGCGGTGAAAGCTGTCTGTGTGCCAAAACCCGGCGCGCAGGTTGATGTTGAAAGCGTGATGGACTGGGCCCGCGAACGCATCGCCGGGTTCAAGGTGCCGCGTTCGGTGGATGTCATCGAAGCCCTACCGCGCAACGCATCGGGCAAGATTTTGCGCAAGGATTTACGTGCACCTTATTGGGTGGGATATGACCGGCAGGTAAATTAAGGCCGTTGGCTTAGCGGCCAACGCTGACATAATTGAACCCAGCGCCCTGCGCTTCTTCCGGACGATAGATGTTGCGCAGGTCGACAAGCACGTTTCCTGCCATCGCGGCATGCAGTTTCTTGAGGTCCAACGCACGATAGGCGTCCCATTCGGTCACCAAGGCAACTGCATGCGCGTCTTGCGCTGCGCTGTAAGCACTGTCTGTCATCACCACGTCGGGCAAGATCTTAGCGGCTTCCTCCATGCCTTCGGGATCATGTGCGTGCACGATGGCGCCGGCATCCAACAACGTCTGAACAATCGCAATCGACGGCGCATCGCGCATATCGTCGGTATTGGGTTTGAACGTCAGGCCAAGCAAGCCAACCTTCATGCCGCGCACATCACCGCCCAAGGCGTTGATGATCTTGCGGCCCATGGCGCGCTTTCGAAGGTCGTTGGCCTGAACCACGGCTTCCACCACACGAACGGGTGTTTCATTGTCCTGTGCGGTCTTGAGCAAGGCCAGCGTGTCTTTTGGAAAGCAGCTGCCGCCATAGCCGGGCCCTGCATGCAGGAACTTTGGCCCGATGCGGTTATCCAAACCAATGCCACGCGAGACGTCTTGCACATTGGCACCCAGTTTCTCGCACAGATCCGCCATCTCGTTGATGAAGGTGATCTTGGTCGCGAGAAACGCGTTTGCGGCATATTTGATCAGCTCCGACGAACGGCGGCTGGTGAACAGCAATGGCGATTCATTCAGAAACAACGGACGGTAAATCGCGCGCATGACATCGCGGGCCCATTCGACATCGCTGCCCACAACAATGCGGTCGGGGCGTTTGAAGTCACCAATGGCCGCGCCTTCGCGCAGGAATTCAGGGTTTGAAACAACGGCAAATTCAAGATCAGGGCTGGTTTGCCGAATGATGCGCTCAACCTCGTCGCCTGTGCCGACTGGAACCGTGGACTTCGTCACAACAACCGTGCCGGGATCAATTGCGCGCGCCAGCTCTTCCGCTGCGGCATAGACATAGCTCAGGTCCGCATGGCCATCGCCGCGGCGTGACGGTGTGCCCACAGCGATGAAGATTGCACCGCACCCTTTGACCGATTGCATAACATCGGTTGAAAAGCTCAAACGGCCGGCATCGACATTGGTTTTGACCAAAGCATCAAGTCCGGGTTCGTAAATCGGCATGATATTCGCGTTCAGGCGGGAAATCTTGCCCTCATCCTTGTCGACGCAGACAACTTCATGCCCGAAATCTGCAAAACATGCGCCAGATACAAGGCCAACATAGCCCGAACCGATCATTGCGATTTTCATTACGATTCCCTTTTGGAGGCGAAGGCCGATTGCCTGCGCCTTATGACTTTATCATGACAGGAACAAGTCTTGCGTCGGCACATTCAGCCGATCGCGAATATGTCAGGTTTCTTGTCGACGCGCATTGAAGATGATCTCCGCTATGCGCTGGCTGGCGTGACCATCCCCAAATGGATTGTGCGCGTGGGCCATCGCTGCATAAGCGGTATCATCGTCCAACAGCGTGCAAATTTCCGAAATGATGCGGTCTTTATTGGTACCGATCAGCTTCGCGGTGCCCGCTGTGACGCCTTCGGGGCGCTCGGTGGTGTCGCGCATGACCAGCACGGGCTTTCCAAGCGCGGGTGCCTCTTCCTGAACGCCGCCGCTATCGGTTAACATGATGTGCGAGATCGACAGCAGGCGGACGAAGTTGGGATAATCCAGCGGTTCAATCATCGCGACATTGGGTAGATCGCAAAGCGCTGCTTCCATGACTGCCTGCACACTTGGGTTCAGGTGCACGGGGAAGATGCACGCCACATCGTGCCGCGCCGCAACGGCCCGAATGGCCGCTGCGATATTGTCCATGCCATCGCCGAAATTTTCCCGGCGGTGCGTTGTGATGCCAATGATCTTGCGTCCGCGGAATCGCGCTTCATATGGCGCAACGCGCGCAGCCAATGCTGGGTTTTGCGCGATGTGACCCGTTACCCAGTGCAGCGCATCAATCCCTGTGTTGCCGGTAACGAATATGTTTTCGGGGGACACGGCCTCTGCGGCAAGCGCCGCTGCTGACACAGCGGTTGGCGCGAAATGCTGATCCGCGATCGCGCCGATAATCTTGCGATTCACTTCCTCAGGCCAAGGCCGGTAGATATCGTTGCTGCGCAAACCCGCCTCGACATGGCTCACCGGAATTTGACGATAATATGCGGCGAGCGCGCCAACCATGGCGGTTGCGGTATCGCCTTGCACAATTACACGGTCGGGTTTTGCGCTATCGAGCACGCCACCAATTGCTTCCAACAAACGCGCCGTGAGCGCATCAAGGGACTGCCCGGGCTGCATGAGGTCGAGGTCATAATTGGGGACGATGCCGCTGATGGCCAGCACTTGATCCAGCATCTGCCGGTGTTGCGCGCTCACCAAAACTTCAGTGTGCATGTCAGAGTAAGCCGCCAATGCATTGACAACAGGAAATAATTTTATGGCTTCTGGCCGCGTGCCAAAGATAACCATATTTTTGTGCATGTCGGGGTCCTGCAGTCGATGCGCGTGTGCAGGCGGCCAACTAAACCCAACATGTTAAGAAGTGACGAAGTCACAGCGTCAAAGGATGGGCCCATTGGGAGTCCCCTGCCGTAACGGTCAGGCTGCGCCTTTTTCCCGCTCAGCCAGTTCCTGCTGCAAACGGCGCGTGACGGCTTCTGGCGATCCCGTATATTTCGCAAGCCGCGCATAAATGAGCGGGATGAGGATAAGCGTAATCAGCGTGGCGAGCGTTACACCGAAGACAATGACCACCCCGATAGAGGCCCGTGCTGCGCCGCCAGCGCCACTGGCAATAGCGAGCGGGATTGCGCCGAACACGGTTGCGATCGACGTCATCAGAATTGGCCGCAAACGGCGCGCGGCGGCTTGCTGTATCGATTCCAGAATTTCCAAACCTTCATCGCGCAGCTGGTTTGCAAATTCGACGATCAAAATGCCGTTCTTTGCCGCAAGCCCAACGAGCATGACGATACCAATTTGGCTGTAGAGGTTGAGCGTCATCCCGGTCAGCGCAAGCCCAATGATGCCTCCGCCGACGGCCAGTGGGACCGTGGTGATAATGGTTGCAGGGTGCACGAAGCTTTCGAATTGAGCGGCCAGAACGAGATAGACCAACAGGATCGTGATGAAAAACACGAGGATGATGGAACCGCCGGTTTCCTTAAATGCTTGGCTCTCACCGCGATAGCCGACGGCGAGTACCTCGGGCGATGCAGCGGCTTGCTCTTCCAGAAACGCGAGCGCTTCGCCCATTGAATAGCCGGGCGCCAATCCGCCAGAGAGCGTTATGGCGCGCAGCTTGTTATAACGGCCAAGATCGCGCGCACCGGCGGTTTCTTTATAGGTGATGAGGTTGGCGAGAGACACCAAGGAACCATCGCGGCTCCGCAGCTGGATAGCGGCCAAATTCTCTGCCGTTGCACGGTCTTGGGCATCGGCCTGAACAATCACGCGATATTCTTCGCCGCGATCCACATAGGTCGACACACGGCGCGACCCCAAGAGCGACTGCAGCGCCTGGCTGACGTCGGCAACGGATACGCCAAGGTCGCCAGCGCGCGCCGTGTCGACCAGAATCTCCATTTGCGGCTTGGTTTCCTTATAATCGGAATCGAGGTTCACAATGCCGGGATTTTCCCGCGCCGCAGTCAATATCCTGTCACGCGCAACGCTTAGGGATTCATAGGTAGATCCAGCGATGACGAAGTTCAGCGGCTGGCCCCGACCCCGTCCAATAGACGACCGCGCCGCGCCATTGCCGCGCACAGCGGGCAGATCGGCAAGGATTTTATTGACCTGTGCGACCACATCTTCGGTCTTCTCGGTGCGCTCTTCCCATGGTTTCAGGAAGATCAGGAAGGTTCCCGAGTTGAAGTCGTCACTTGCGGAAAAGCCGCCGGGTGTGCGTTGAATGATGGACCGAACCGTGCCCTTTTCGAGCAGCCCCAAAACCGGTTTGGACGCATCCAACATATATTTGTCCATGGCGTTGTAGCCAGTGCCCTCCGCCGCGCCAATGTTGACACTTATGACCCCCACATCTTCGGCTGGTGCGAGTTCAGACTGAAGCGTCGTGAACAAAAGGCCTGCAACAAGCAAAAAGCCGATGACGCCAAGGATCGCCGCCAACGGCTTGGCAATCGCGCGGGACAGCATTTGCGCATAGCGCGCCTCAACGCGTTGGAATTTATCGTCCACCCATGATGCAACACGTCCGCGCTTTTCCTGCTTGAGCAGTTTTGAACACAGCATGGGCGCAAGGCTGAGCGCGACAAAACCTGAAAAGGCGATGGCGGCAATCATTGCGCCTGCAAGCTCGCGGAATAAAAGGCCGGTCTGGCCTGCCAGAAACATGACGGGCACAAAAACCGCGCAGACGACGATGGTGGTCGATACAACTGCAAAAGCGACCTGCCGCGTGCCGGTAACCGCTGCGACAAGGGGAGGCTCGCCTTGTTCGATCCGGTGGTAGACATTTTCCAAAACCACGATGGCGTCATCGACCACCAGACCAATTGCGAGGACAAGCGCCAGCAGCGTTAACAGGTTGATGGAAAATCCGAACAGCCACAGCACAGCAAAGGTCGCGAGCAAGCAGATGGGTACCGTGATCGCCGGAATAAGCGTTGCGCGCCAGCTTCCCAAAAACAGGAAGATGACCAAGACAACCAATGCCGCCGCTTCTGCCAAGGTGGTCCACACGCCGCTGATCGCCTTGCTGATGAACAGCGAGTCATCCGACCCAACGGTAATGGTCATTCCCTGCGGTAAATCGGCTTTGATTTGTTCGGCGAGTGCCTTTGCGCTTTCGGCGACGGCCAAGGTGTTCGCGCCCGACTGGCGGACGATGCCCATGCCAAGCGCGGATTCTCCGTTTAGCCGGAATGCCGCATAGGGATTTTCCGGACCTGTTTCGACGCGCGCCACATCCGCCAGACGAATTAGCGAACCGTCGGCTCCGCGTGCGACGATAAGCTGCTGGAACTCGGCCTCATTCCCAAATGGTCGGCTGACGCGCAGGGTTACGTTTTGATCAGTAGACTCCAAGCGGCCGGCGGGCAGTTCGACATTCTGGCTGCGCAGCGCATTTTCCACATCAAGCGGCGTAAGGCCCAATGCGGCGAGGCGGTCGGGCTGCAGCCAAATACGCATCGATGGTCGCGCTTCGCCGCCCACAAACACGCGCGCGACGCCATCGAGCGCGGAGAACCGGTCCACCAGATTGCGGTCGACATAGTCGCTGAGTTCAAGCCGCGACCAACCCGGTTTAGACACCACGAGAAACAATATGGGCGATGCATCCGCATCGACCTTGCGCACTTCAGGCGCGAGCACTTCTTCCGGCAAATCATCCGCCACCCCGCCAACACGGTCGCGGACATCGTTCGCTGCGCTGTCCACGGTTCGGCCCGGCGCGAATTCGATGGTGATCTCGGACTGCCCGTCGCGCGAACGCGACGTGATGGTCTGAATGCCTTCAATGCCGGCAAGCGCATTTTCCAGCACCTGCGTCACCCGCGTTTCGACCACACTGGCCGCCGCGCCCGTATAGGATGTGCCCACTGACACAATCGGCGGTTCCGTGTCGGGATATTCGCGAACGGGTAAGTTTAAAAAGCCGACAATGCCGACCAGCACCATCAAAATCGCAATAACGCCTGCGAATACGGGTCTGCGGACCGAGATGTCGGAAAGTGTCATCTCAAACCTGCATCATTTGTTTTTTGCAGGTGCTTTGTCAGCTTTGGCTTTTCCGGTGCGCACTTTGGCACCGTCCGACAGCTTCACGACGCCTTCGGTTACGATTTTGTCACCGACTTTAAGCCCGCTGATGATTTCGACCAGATTTCCGTCGCGTCCACCCGTCTTTACTTCAATACGCTTTGCCTTTTGATCGGCATCCAGCATGTAGACGAAACTCACATCGCCTTCACGAACAAGCGAGAGTTCGGGGACAGCAGGGGCGTTGCGCGTTTTCGATTTAATTGTGACCGACAGCAACATTCCCGGTTTTAACTGTCCGTTGCGGTTCGGCAATATCGCGCGCAGCGTGGCGGTCCGCGTCTGCGGGTTCACCACGGGATCGATCGCAATGATTTTTCCTGAAGCGACATAATCAGGGAAAGCCGCAGCCTTCGCACTGATGTCTTGCCCAACACGGACGTTCGCCAACATTGTTTCAGGTATCGTGAAATCCAGTTTTATGGAACTCAGGTCGCTGACTGCCGCGATCTCGTCTCCGGCGCTGACAACTGCGCCAACCGATATGCGCCGCAGCGACACTTGGCCGGAAAAGGGTGCCCGCACAACGCGGTCGCCAATGGTTGCGCGCGCTTCATTGGCTGCGGCTTTCGCCGATGCCGCAGATGCCGTCTGCGCCTCAAGATTTGCGTTGGTTGCAAAGCCGCGGCGGTGCAGTTCACTTATCCGCGCGAGTTGCTGATCTGCCTCGCGCGCACGCGCTTGCGCGCTGGCGAGTGATGCCTTTTCCTGCCCTTGCGCCAATACGGCCAGCATCTGGCCCTGCCGCACATAGTCGCCGTCGGAAAAACCAAGCTGCGTGATGCGTTCGGTCACAGGCGCGCGCACCGAAACCTGTTCATTTGCATTCGCGGTGCCAACGGCCACGTAGCGGTCCGAAAATATATGCTGTGTTGCGGCACCCACGGTGACCAACGGCGCAGGGCGGTCGCGTTTTTCTTCACCGCCGCCACAGGCAGCGACACATAGCATCAACGATAGAATGAGTGGCTTGCGCATTTTTCACCGGTGAGGGGATTGGGATAATCGAGTTCGCGTGATGGCGGAACTTAATCCACATTAACAGCATATTTCGACGAAAGCATTTCCATAGACCAAATATGATCCTGTCGCAGCGAACCGAGAACGCGTGTTCCCGGTCCGCAGCGGCATGGGCATCAATGCCGGATGATGTGATCGAACGCGGAAAGGCCTGCTTTTGTGCCTTCGCCCATCGCGACGATGATTTGCTTGTACGGGACAGTCGTAACGTCGCCAGCAGCAAAAACGCCCGGGATATTCGTTGCGTTATGCGCATCGACTTCGATTTCACCGCGCGGCGAAAGCTGAAGCGGTCCTTTTAACCACTCGGTGTTCGGAACCAGCCCGATTTGCACGAAGATGCCTTCAAGATCGATGCGATGCGAATCCCCGGTCAGACGGTCGGTATAGACCAAAGCCTCAACCTTTTCGCCGTCGCCGAGTACCTCTGTGCTCAATGCGGACGTGATGATATCGACATTGGGCAGGCTGCGCAGTTTGTTTTGCAGCACCGCGTCCGCACGTAGTTGCGAGTCAAATTCGACGAGCGTTACGTGGGAGACAATGCCGGCAAGGTCGATGGCCGCTTCAACGCCGGAGTTACCGCCGCCAATGACGGCAGTGCGCTTGCCCTTGTACAACGGACCATCGCAATGCGGGCAATATGCCACGCCTTTGTTGCGATATTCTTCTTCGCCGGGAACGCCCATTTGCCGCCAACGCGCACCGGTCGACAATATGATCGTCCGTGCCTTTAACGTTGCACCGCTCGCTAGCTTTACTTCATGCAAGCCGCCTTCTGCCGCAGGGATGAGCTCCGTCGCGGCCTGAAGGTTCATGATGTCGACGTCATATTCGCGGACATGCTGTTCCAATTGCGCCGCCAGTTTTGGCCCTTCGGTGTGCTGGATGGAAATAAAGTTCTCAATGCCCATGGTGTCGAGCACCTGACCGCCAAATCGTTCAGCGACAACGCCGGTGCGAATACCCTTGCGCGCCGCATAAATCGCGGCTGCTGCGCCCGCTGGACCGCCGCCGACGACCAAAACTTCAAACGGCTCCTTGGCTGCAATTTTCTCCGCAGCGCGGGCAACGGTACCGGTGTCCAGCTTGGCCATGATCTGCGCAAGGTCCATCCGGCCTTGGCCGAAGGGTTCACCATTCAGGTAAATGGCGGGGACAGCCATGACCTTGCGGGTCTCAACTTCGTCGCGGAACATCGCGCCATCGATTGCCACATGGCTGACGCCTGGGTTTAGCGCGGCCATGATGTTGATGGCTTGGATGACGTCAGGGCAATTCTGGCACGACAGCGAAAAGAATGTTTCGAAACGGAAGTCGCCTTCAAGCGCCTTCACCGAATCGAGTAGCTCTGCTTCTTCCTTGGGCGGGTGTCCGCCCATGTGGAGCAGCGCGAGAACCAAAGATGTGAATTCATGCCCCAATGGCAGGCCCGCAAAATGCGTTTCAGCAGTGCCATCGGCGCGGCGGATGGCGAATGAAGGCACGCGATCCGCATGACCATCAAAACGCGCGGTTAGCAGGGGAGACTGTTCGACAACGGTTTCGACCAAGGCGCGCATTTCCGCAGATTTGGGGCTGTCGTCGAGGGTCGCGACGAGCTCAACTGGGGTGCGCAGGTTTGCCAGATACGTTTTCAACTGGGCAGTGGTAGCAGCATCAAGCATCAGGGATCTCTTTCAAACAAGCACGGTCACGCCGCGACGGATGGCGGCTAAATTGGTCGGCTATTGGGGGTGGGTGCCGCGCCAAAGAACGCGGCACCCGAATATATATTAGATCTTGCCGACGAGGTCGATCGAAGGTGCAAGCGTTTCGCCGCCTTCTTCCCACTTCGCAGGGCAAACCTGACCGGGGTGCTCGCGCACATAGATCGCAGCCTTAATCTTGCGGACGAGTTCAACCGCATTACGGCCAACACCTTCACAGGTGATTTCCATGACTTGGATGACGCCGTCTGGGTCGACTACGAAGGTCGCACGGTCGGCAAGGCCTTGGCCTTCGCGCAATACGCCGAAGTTGTTGCTGATGACGTGGTTCTGGTCGCCAAGCATGTGGTAGTTGATCTTGCTGATCGCTGGCGAGCTGTCATGCCATGACTTGTGGCTGAAATGCGTGTCGGTCGACACTGCGAATACTTCAACGCCCATGGCCTGCAGGTTAGCATATTGGTCAGCGAGGTCTTCCAGCTCAGTTGGGCATACAAATGTCCAGTCGGCTGGGTAAAAGAAGAATACGCCCCACTTGCCCTTTACGTCCGCGTCGGAAACTTCAACGAACTTGCCAGCCTTGTACGACTGCGTTGTGAACGGCTTAATGCTTGAACCGATGATACCCATGTGAAATCCTTTCGATGGTGGTTTTTGAAATTCTGATGCTCCCCAACACGAATTCTGTCATTTAGTCCAGCAACCGTTTTTGCAATGACTAATCGTTTTTTCCGATAATGCGATATGCGGGGTCGCCGTGCATTATATACGCGATGTGTTACACATATTTATCCAACATGCTGCGCACATCAACACGGGCCTTTAACCGGCTGGCCATTAGAAACACGCCGCCCAGCTTGCGTTGCACAAATAGCATTTCAGACGGCGGGATGTGCCAGTTGCGGCGGTCGGCGGCTATATTCATGCCTTCATCACGCATGTCACCCACAAACCCAGTCTGACCAAAATCGAACGGGCCTTGCTGCTGAACCATGTTGATTGCCGTCGCTACGATGTTCTTGATCTCGCGGCTATTCAGTTTTGCCGTCTGGGCGTTCATAAAGCCCATATCGATGACCGCCGCCAAAACGCCGTCATGGTCACCGGCCAACCCCATCTGAAGCAGATGGCGATATTGGTCGACGACAGCTTTCGGTAATGGCCGGCTTGCACCAAAATCGAGAAGCACGACTTTCCCTGTTGCCGGGTCGTAGCGGTAGTTGGCGAAATTCGGATCGGTTTGCATGACATTGAATTCAAACAGTTCACGCAAGACGAGTTCAATCAGCAACGTCATGATCCGGTCGCGTTCTTCCTGTGGCGCAGTCACCGTCGATTCTATTGCGACACTTTCAATGTACGACATGACCAGCACGTTTTTGCCGCTTAAGGCCGGATGCAGCGCGGGAATTGTGTACGCCGCGTCATCGGCCAAAAGCGCCCCAAACTGTGCCAGATACTCGCCCTCGCGGATATAATCGGCTTCCTCATGCAACTGGCGCTTTGCCTCGACCAGCAATGGCGCGATGTCGAGTGTGCTCGGCAATAGGTGCGACAGTTTCAACAGCGTGGCGACATTATCGACATCGCTATCAATGCTGCGTCGGACGCCGGGATATTGGATCTTGATTGCCACATCTTCATTGTTGAGCGTCAGCGCGCGGTGGACTTGCCCGATGGAGGCTGCGGCAATGGGACGGTCGTCAAAGCGAATGAATTGTTCGCGCCAATTCCGGCCCCAATGCCCTGCGAGCACCGCGTTCAACTGGGCAGGCGGCATGTGCTGCGCATCCGCACGTAGTCGCGCGAATATGTCCGCAAGCTCCGGCGGAAGGAAATCGCCGGTATCCATGGATACAAGCTGCCCCAATTTCATCGCCGCGCCCCGCATTTGCCCCAACTGCAGGGTAACCTTTAATGCGTTTGCTGGTGTCATAAGCAAATCGGCCACCGTCGGCCGCCGCCCAGATGCAAACTGCTTGGCACCATCAAGCAACATGCTTCCGGCAATGCCCGTCGCCATATTGCCAAAACGGGCGATGCGCGAAAGCCGCCCGCTGGGTACACGCAGTCCTTTGGACCGAAATTCTTCAGGTGGCATGGGTGAGGGTCTCGGTGAAGTAACACGCCAATATGAGGGGTGTGCCGATTTAGACAAGGCAAGCGACCCAAATTATCTCTTGGCCCAATGAATGCGGCGACCAAGAATGACGTTAAAGAAATTTTACATGAAGTTGCGTCATGATGCGAAATCTTACTTGTCGGTGGCCGCCTTCAGGTGCACCTATCATGGCATAAACTGAATTTAGAGAGATACAGTGGCATGAAGAACGGCGCGTTGAAGAACGTCATTGTCATTTTGGCTGCGGGCCTAACGGCTTGCGGCGGTGGCGGTAGCAGCTCCGGCGGTGGAACCGTGACCGTTCCGCAGACGCCCCCCACTTCACCACCGACATCTTCGGCTTGCAGCCTGAGCAGCCGGCAAGATTTTGCCTTTTCGGTTTTGAATGAATGGTATTTGTTTCCAGAAACCCTTCCGGGGTCATTGGCAACGGCACCTTATACATCCGTGCAATCCTATATTGATGCGCTCACCGCAAATGCGCGTGCGCAAGGACGTGATCGGTACTTTACCTATGTGACGTCCATTCAGGAAGAAAACGCCTATTACGCATCGGGTTCTACGGCGGGTCTGGGTGTGCGTCTCGCGTATCAGGGCAACCGCGTTTTCGTGATTGAAGCGTTTGAAGGTGCACCCGCGCTTGCTGCGGGCATTGATCGCGGGACCGAAATTCTGGCGATTGGAACCGACGCCGCAAATCTAACGCCCGTCGCTGATATCATCACCGCGCAGGGAACAAGTGGCATCACGAGCGCGCTTGGACCAAGCACGGCTGGCACAAGCAGGGTATTGCGCATTACCGACGCGGGCGGCACCCGGAATGTGACGGTGGCGAAGGCCGACTATAATATCGCTCCATTGTCGCCGCGATATGGCGTGAGAGTGATCGACAATGGTGGTCAGCGCGTTGGCTACATCAACATGCGTACGTTTATTTCAACCGCAGACAACCAATTACGAACCGCATTTGCCGATTTCCGGGCTCAGGGTATCACGCATTTTGTTATCGATTTCCGGTACAATGGCGGCGGGCTTGTTTCGACCGCCGAACTGATGGGCGACCTGATGGCTGGCAACCGCTTTTCCAGCGACATCTTTACGGTCACGCGTTTTCGCCCATCCAAATCATCCAACAACGAAACCCGTCGTTTTACGCCAACTACGCAGTCGGTTTCGCCCATTAAAATTGCCTTTATTGCAACCGGTGCCACGGCTTCGGCCAGCGAGTTGGTGATGAACAGTTTCGTGCCCTATTTGGGTGTGAATGCCGCACTGATTGGCAGCAACAGTTATGGTAAGCCCGTCGGGCAAATCGCGCTGGACCAGTCCGCGTGTGATGACCGAATTCGCGTCGTTGCCTTTGCCAAGGAAAATGCAGCCGGACAGGGCGACTATTATTCCGGACTGGCGGGCACAATGCGCGCCACATGCGCGGCAGCCGACGACATTAGCCGGCCATTGGGCGATCCGCTCGAAGCGTCATTGCGCACAGCGTTGGACTTTGTGGCTGGCCGCAGTTGCACGCCTGTAGTCGTTGCCCAAAGCGCGCAAAGCACTTCCACGCGCACCGAACGCCGGGTGCTTCCGGTGCCCACAGATGCGCGCGCTGCCCAACGCGAAGTGCCAGGTTTGTTTTAAAGGTTCCGAACGGCAATAAAGACGTCAGCGCGCCGGGTCAGTTCTTTTCCGCTGACAACTGCACCAGTGCCAACACATGCGCAGCATGTTCTTTGCGGCAAATGAGCAGGTCGGGCATGTAAACATCACGCTGGTTATAGACCAACGGACTGCCGTCGACGCGGCTGACGTGCAAGCCATAGGCAGCCGCGACCGCAACGGGTGCGCAGCTGTCCCACTCATATTGCCCGCCGGTGTGCAGATAGATGTCGGCTTCGCCGCTAACCACTGCCATCGCTTTGGCGCCTGCAGACCCCATGGGAATGAGCTCAGCGCCCAATGCTTCGGCAACGGCGACAGCCTCCGGTGCCGGGCGCGTCCGGCTGACCACCATGCGGAGTTTGTCCGGAGCAGGGGGGATAATGGCGGGCTGATCCGTGCGCAGAACCAAATTCAAGGCCGGAAGCGCAACGGCGCCAATGACGGGCGCGCCGTCGATTGCCAGCGCGACATGGACCGCCCAATCGGACCTGCCTTCGCTATATTCGCGGGTTCCATCGACCGGGTCGATAATCCACACGCGCGATTTTGAAAGACGGGCGTCGGTGTCTTTGCTTTCTTCCGACAAAAGACCGTCATCTGGGCGTTGTTCGCCAAGCGCACGGATCAGGAACTGGTTGGCGGTTTGATCGCCCGCATTTCCTAAGTCCTTCGCGACCAGCGCACTTGTATCACGCATTTCCAGCACCAAAGCGCCTGCGGCCTTTGCCAAATATGCGGCAAGCTCTGTATCGTCAGCGATGATCGTCATTTGAGCGGCATCAACTGGCGCACGATATACTCGGCGGCTTCCGCTGGGCTCATTTCGACGGTGTTCACGCGAATGTCGGGATGTTCGGGCGGTTCATAGGGGCTGTCGATGCCGGTGAAGTTTTTGAGTTGGCCGGCGCGCGCCTTTTTATACAAGCCCTTCACATCGCGCGCTTCGGCGACCTCCAATGGCGTATCAACGAAGATTTCCACAAATTCGCCCTCAGGCAACATGGCTCGCACCATGTCCCGCTCGGCGCGGAATGGTGAAATGAACGCGGTCAGGACAATCAACCCCGCATCTGCCATCAATTTGGCGACTTCGCCGACGCGGCGGATATTCTCGATCCGGTCGGTTTCGGTGAAGCCCAAATCCTTGTTCAATCCGTGCCGGACATTGTCACCGTCAAGCAAGAAGGTGTGGCGGTTCATCAGGTGAAGCGCCTTTTCTACCTCGTTCGCAATGGTGGATTTTCCAGAACCCGACAGGCCAGTGAACCACAAAATCCTCGGCTTCTGGTTCTTTAACATCGCGTGCGCATCGCGCCCGATGTCGGTCGCCTGCCAATGGACATTTTGTGCGCGGCGCAGCGAAAAGTGCAACATTCCAGCGGCAACGGTCGCGTTGCTGATCTTGTCGATCAGGATGAAGCCGCCGAGTGCGTGGTTGTCCGCATAAGGCGCGAACACAATGGGCCTGTCGGTCGAAATCTCTGCAACGCCGATCGCGTTAAGCTCCAGCGTTTTGGCCGCCATATGCTCCATGCTGTTGACATTGACGGTATATTTCGGCGCTTGCACAGTTGCAGAAACCATCTGCGTGCCAAGCTTCAACCAATAAGAACGGCCGGGGATGAGGGCGTCATCCGCCATCCACACAATGGTGCTTTCGAACTGGTCGGCTACCTCTGGCGGATTGTCAGCCGCGGCGATCACATCACCGCGTGAACAATCGATTTCGTCGTCAAAGCACAGGGTGACCGATTGGCCAGCCACGGCTTCCTGAAGCGCACCATCAAGTGTTACGATTTTCTTGATCGTTGTCGTCTTACCCGATGGCAGAACGCGAATGGCATCGCCCGGGTGCACCGTACCCGTCGCAATTTGGCCGGAAAACCCGCGGAAATCGAGATTTGGCCGGTTGACCCATTGGACAGCCATACGCAGCGGCTTGCTCTGGTCCGCGTCATTATCGAGCGCAACCGTCTCCAGATGCGCCATCAGCGGCAGGCCCGTGTACCAAGGGGTGTTTGGCGAAATTTCCGTGATGTTGTCGCCCTTGAAGCCCGAAATGGGCATTGGCGTAAAGTCGCTAATGCCGATACTGGCCGCAAATTCGGTATATTCGGCAACGATGGCGTCAAATTGCGCCTGATCATAGTCGATCAGGTCCATCTTGTTCACCGCGAGAACGATGTTCCGAATGCCCAGCAGCTTTGCAAGATAGCTATGCCGGCGCGTCTGAACGAGGACGCCCTTGCGCGCATCAATCAGGATAACCGCGAGGTCTGCGGTCGATGCTCCAGTGACCATATTGCGGGTATATTGTTCATGCCCCGGGCAATCGGCGACGATGAATTTGCGTTTCTCTGTGGCGAAGAAGCGATAGGCGACGTCAATCGTAATGCCCTGTTCGCGTTCGGCGGCCAGCCCATCAACCAGCAGCGCAAAGTCAATGTCCTGACCTTGGGTGCCCATGCGCTTGGAATCGGACTCCAGCGTCGCCAGCTGATCTTCAAAGATCATTTTTGAATCGTACAGCAGCCTGCCGATCAGTGTGGACTTGCCATCGTCAACCGAACCGCATGTGATAAAGCGCAGCAGCGATTTATGCTGATGCACATCCAAATAGGCATCGATATCCGATGCAATGAGATCATCGGTTTTATAAATGACTGGGGTGTCTAGAGAAGCAGTCATTAGAAATATCCTTCCTGCTTCTTCTTTTCCATGCTTGCGGCCTGATCATGGTCAATGGCCCGGCCTTGGCGTTCGGAGGTGGTGGTCAGCAGCATTTCTTGAATGACTTCGGGTAATGTGGATGCCGTGCTTTCGACTGCGCCCGTCAGCGGGTAGCAGCCCAGCGTTCGGAACCGGATGGACCGTTCCACGGGCACTTCGCCTTCCTGCAATGGAAAGCGTTCGTCATCAATCATCAACAGCATGCCATCGCGTGTTACCGTGGGACGCGGCGCGCTGAAATACAGCGGCACAATCTCGATATTTTCGAGATGGATATATTGCCAGATGTCCAGCTCCGTCCAGTTCGAGATCGGAAATACCCGGATGCTTTCGGACTTCGCCTTGCGCGTATTGTACAGATTCCAAAGCTCAGGACGCTGGTTCTTGGGGTCCCAACCATGCGTCGCTGTCCGGAATGAAAAGATGCGCTCCTTGGCACGGCTTTTTTCTTCATCGCGGCGCGCACCGCCAAATGCGACATCAAAACCATATGTATCGAGCGCTTGCTTCAGGCCCTCTGTCTTCCACATATCGGTGTGCAGCGATCCATGATCGAACGGATTAATGCCACGCGCAATCGCCTCGGGATTTTGGTGAACGATTAACTCCATACCCGCATCGCGCGCGGCTTTTTCGCGCAGCGCATACATGTCTTTGAATTTCCACGTCGTGTCGACATGCAGCAACGGGAATGGCGGCGGCGAGGGGTAGAACGCCTTGCGCGCCAGATGCAGCATAACGGCGCTGTCTTTTCCGACGCTATACAACATGACGGGCTTTTCCGCCTCGGCCACAACCTCGCGCATGATGTGGATGGCCTCAGCCTCAAGGCGCTCAAGATGGGTCAGCGTTTTCGTCATAATCTGGTCACTTCCTGCAGACGCTACTGTCAGAACTGGACGCCGCCCGCAAACAAGACATTCTTGCCCCGTCAATTATCTCAGTTTCAAGATATGCTTAGCAAGTCATAAGAGCTTTTCCTATGCGCAGATTGTGATGTTCCGATTGTGCGCAGTTTACCAACGATTATTGGCTGGCGCGCCACGGCGAAGCTGCGTTCTCAGCGGATTTTTATACATCAAAGCGATGGAAAAGCAGCATTTCAGTCGACAAGCGTTCAACGCAATGTCACGGTTTTGTCGAACGGGTACTTTTGAATTTCAAAAACTAACACTAATCCATGGCGAAGCGCATATTTTCCATGGGAGCGGAGACGAACATAATGGATAACGACATTTTCGAACAATTCACGGAACAGCTGCGGCGTTATATTCGTGAACGGTTGATTCCAGCGGAAAAGGAAGTGCTCGAAACGGAAATGATCCCTGAAGCGATCATGGCCGAAATGCGTGACCTCGGGTTGTTCGGGTTGACGGTTCCCGAAGAATATGGCGGCGCTGGCATGAATATTCAGCAATATATCCGCACCATGCGTGAATTCAGCTACGCGGCACCATGCTTTCGCTCTGCGACGTCCATTAATGTCGGGATGGTTTGCTCCGCGTTCAAAAATGGCGGGACCGATGCGCAAAAGGCGGAATGGCTGCCGCGTTTGGCAGCTGGCGAAATTGCGTCCTTTGGTCTGACCGAACCAGGGTCCGGGTCCGACTCCGCTGCGATGCAGACCACAGCGGTGAAGTCAGGCAATGGCTGGGTATTGAACGGTACTAAGCGGTACATCACCAATGCGCCATTCGCGAATGTCGCGTTGATCATGGCGCGGACAAGCAAGGAAGCCTTGCCCAAAAACGCGCATGTATCGGCGTTTATTGTTCCTATGGACACCGCTGGCATCACCGTTGGTAAGTCCGACAAGAAAATGGGGCAGGCCGGTAGCCATATCGCAGATATCATCATGGAAGATGTGAAGT
>JBEDET010000044.1:0-17840 GCA_041175505.1 Pseudomonadota bacterium | reverse complement strand
CCAGCCGCAAAATGATTTTGGGACACCGGAGAGTCGTTCGGACGAAACAGTTTCGCTTACGATCGACGGCCGCAATGTGACTGTGCCTGCAGGGACAAGCGTCATGCGCGCGGCTGCAGAACAAGGCACGTCGATCCCCAAATTATGCGCCACCGACAGCGTTAAAAGCTTCGGCTCATGCCGCTTGTGCTTAGTCGAAATCGATGGCCGCAGAGGGACACCAGCGAGTTGCACGACCCCAGTGGAACCCGGCATGGTTGTGCGCACGCAAACCCCGCATCTGGCAAAATTGCGCAAAGGCGTGATGGAGCTGTATATCTCCGACCATCCGCTCGATTGCCTGACATGCGCCGCCAATGGCGATTGCGAATTGCAGGATCAGGCAGGCGCCGTTGGTCTGCGCGATGTCCGTTATGACGTGCAGGCAACGCATCTGGGGCAGGAAAAAGATCACTCCAATCCCTATTTCGATTTTGATCCCAGCAAATGCATCGCCTGTTCGCGTTGCATCCGCGCCTGCGACGAAGTGCAGGGTACCCTCGCGCTGACGATGGAAGGCAGAGGCTGGGACTCAAAGATTTCGGCAGGTCTCGCCAGCGACAATTTCCTCGGCTCTGAATGCGTCTCTTGCGGCGCTTGTGTACAAGCCTGCCCGACCGCGACGTTGGTTGAGAAGAAAGTGGTCGAAGTCGGCACACCCGAACGCAGCGTTGTCACGACCTGCGCCTATTGCGGTGTTGGCTGCACCTTCCGCGCCGAAATGCGCGGCGAACAACTGGTACGGATGGTCCCGTACAAAGACGGCAAGGCCAATCGCGGACATAGCTGCGTCAAGGGCCGCTTTGCCTGGGGCTATGCGCAGCATCAGGAACGCATATTGAAGCCGATGATCCGCAAGTCGATCAGCGATCCTTGGCGCGAAGTCGAATGGGACGAAGCTTTTGCCTACACCGCGTCCGAACTGAAACGGATTAGCGCGAAATATGGCCGCAACGCCCTTGGCGGAATTACCTCGAGCCGTTGCACCAATGAAGAAACCTTCCTTGTGCAAAAACTTATCCGAGCAGGCTTTGGCAATAACAATGTCGATACCTGCGCGCGTGTATGCCATTCGCCCACCGGGTACGGCCTCAAAACAACCTTTGGCACCAGCGCGGGAACGCAGGATTTTGATAGCGTGGAAGACACCGACGTCATCCTGATCATCGGGGCCAACCCCACCGATGGACACCCGGTGTTTGCCAGCCGGATGAAGCGCCGTTTGCGCGGACAGGATGGTCGCCCGGGCGCAAAGTTAATCGTGATCGACCCACGCCGTACCGACATCGTCCGTTCGCCGCATATCGAGGCGCAGCACCATCTTCCGCTTCGCCCCGGCACGAACGTTGCCGTGCTGACGGCGATGGCCCATGTCATCGTCACCGAAGGTCTGGCCAATGAGGCATTCATTCGGGAGCGTTGCGACTGGGACGAATATAGCCATTGGGCCGAGTTCGTTTCGCAAGCGCGCAATAGCCCCGAAAATCTGCAGCCAGTAACGCTGGTGGATGCCGAAGAGCTTCGCGCAGCCGCGCGGCTTTATGCCACAGGTGGCAATGGAGCGATCTATTACGGCCTCGGTGTGACCGAACATTCGCAAGGCAGCTCGACCGTTATGGCCATCGCAAACTTGGCGATGGCGACCGGCAATATTGGCCGCCGGGGTGTCGGTGTTAACCCGCTCCGTGGCCAGAACAACGTCCAAGGCGCATGCGATATGGGAAGCTTCCCGCATGAGCTTGCTGGGTATCGCCACATCAGCGATGGCAATGCGCGGAAATTGTTTGAAGATGACTGGGGCGTAACACTGGATCCAGAACCCGGCCTGCGCATACCCAACATGCTCGATGCCGCGGTGGATGGGGTCTTCAAGGCGCTATATTGCCAGGGTGAAGATATCCTCCAATCCGATCCAAACACGGCCCATGTGTCGGCTGGGTTGGCGGCGATGGAATGTGTCATTGTCCACGATCTTTTCCTGAACGAGACCGCCAACTACGCGCATATCTTCCTGCCCGGATCGACCTTCCTTGAAAAAAATGGCACGTTCACCAATGCCGAACGCCGCATTCAGCCGGTGCGCAAGGTGATGACGCCGATGAACGGTTTGGAGGACTGGGAAGTCACGCAGCGGCTGGCGCAGGCGATGGGGCTGGATTGGAACTATACCCACCCGTCCGAAATCATGGACGAAATCGCCCGGCTTACCCCGACCTTTGCTGGCGTGTCCTTTGAACGGCTCGATGAAGCCGGCTCGCTGCAATGGCCAGTGACCGCAGACGCACCCGATGGATCGCCGATCATGCATGTTGACGGCTTCGTCCGTGGCAAGGGCAAGTTCGTTGTCACAGATTATGTTCCAACCGATGAGAAAACCGGACCACGCTTCCCATTGTTGCTGACGACCGGACGTATATTGTCGCAATATAATGTCGGTGCACAAACGCGGCGGACCGAGAATGTCGCTTGGCATCCCGAGGACTTGTTGGAAATTCACCCAGTGGATGCCGAGGATCGCGGCGTTAAATCGGGCGATTGGGTCAAATTGGCAAGCCGCGCGGGAGAAACCACGTTACGCGCCACGGTAACTGATCGCGTTGCCCCCGGCGTCGTCTACACCACATTCCACCATGCCGTAACGCAGGCGAATGTTGTCACCACCGACTTTAGCGACTGGGCAACCAACTGCCCCGAATATAAGGTCACCGCGGTTCAGATTAGCGCATCGAACGGGCCGACCGAGTGGCAGGAAGAATATGAAGCTTTGTCGACGCGCTCTCGCCGGGTCGAAACGGGAATTGCTGCCGAATGAACAACGTTGAACGCCTCGTCCACATGGCGAACCAGATTGCAACCAATCTGGCGACCGATGCTGCGCCGGTTGCGGCGGTTGCCGATCACATTCAGCAATTCTGGGATCCGCGCATGAAAAAGATGATTTTTGCGCACGGAACCGCGGGCCTGTCTCCGGTTGCTGCTGCTGCCATCAGCTTACTGGCCGACGCGCAAAATGGCGCTTGATCAGGGTTCAAAACCAATCCATTTTTCCGTGCTGAAGCCTGATCAGGGCGCGACCGAAACCATAGAACGCAGCATCATTGTCGAAGCGCCTGTCGCAATCGAATATAATGGCATCGGCTATGCCGTGATGATGGCAACGCCAGTTGATCTTGAGGATTATGCTATTGGCTTTAGCATGTCGGAGGGGTTGATTAGCCGCGCCGACCAAATTTTGGCCATCGACGCACATAAGGCCGATTTGGGCTGGATATTGCGGATTCAGGTACCGCAGGAAAACGCAGAAAAAGTCTTTGCCCGCGCCCGTCAGCGCGTTTCGGAAAGCAGCTGCGGCCTGTGTGGCATGGATAATCTGGAAGAGGTCATGCGTCCCTTGCCGCGGGTCACTGCGCAGATCGATGTATCTGACGCTGCCATGTTTACAGCATTATCGGCATTGCGTGCACATCAAACACTCAATGCCCAAACGGGTTCCGCGCACGCAGCGGCATTTTGTGCGCCCGATGGCGCTATCTTGATGACGCGGGAAGATGTGGGCCGCCACAATGCACTCGACAAATTGATTGGGGCGCTTGCCCGCGCGCACATAGACATCTCAGCCGGCTTTATCATTTTGACCGCGCGCTGCAGCCTTGAACTGGCGCAGAAGGCTATCCTTGCCAACTGTCCAATGCTCGTGACGATATCGGCGGCAACGGACCTTGCGATCGACATGGCCGAAAAATCCGGCCTTCGCCTGATCAGCCTGGCGCGTGCAGACTCGGCGCTTGCCGCAATGCCGCAAACCGGTTGATCAGCCAGCTGCGGAACATGGAAATCGCGGCATCGCCCAAATCATCGGCGTGGAGTTTCAGATAATAGCCATAGCCGTCTTCGATGACGGCATCATATGGCATGACAAGCCGCCCGTCGGCGATTTCCCGGGCAAACATATCTATGTCGCCCAAAAATACCCCACTTGCGGCCATGGCATATTGCGCAGCGGCAATCGTCGTATCGAAGGCGAGACCACCATGCGTGGCCATGGTCAGCCCATTTTGTCGCAGATAGGCCGTCCACAAAAGATCGCGCGGCTCTCCGTCCAGTTTCAGGTGAAGCAGCTCCTGACTTTCCAGAAATTCCTCCAGCGATTTGCCCTGACTGGCAATCGCCGTCGCGGGCGCACAGAGCGGCGCGACGCGGACCATCCAAAGCAAGTCTGTAATCCGGTCGTCGACATTGGGCCGGTCATAGGCAATGGCCATATCGAAATCGGTCGCTGGCAAACCGGTGACATGCGCGCTCGAAACATCAAGCCGTATGTCCGGATGTTCGGCCCGAAAATCGCGCAGCATCGGCAGGAACAGCTGCTGTAACAAGGATGGCGGCACATGGAGCCGAAGCGAACGGCCGGTCACTTCATCGTTGCGGATCGAATTCATCGTTTGCTCAAGCCGGTCGAGGCATTTGCTCACGACGGGCAACAGCTCTTCCCCTGCGGGGGTTAGCAATAGCCGCGATGCGTCGCGGACGAAGAGTTGCTTACCCAGCAATTCCTCGAGCCCGCCGACATGCCGGCTCATAGCACTTTGCGACACCGAAAGCGCCGATGCGCCGCCTGTGAAACTCAAATTCTGCCCCACCGCTTCAAAGGCGCGCAAGGCATTCAACGGCAACCAACGACGGTTAATATTGCTGCGGTTGGAAATGGAATCGACCTTTCAAAAGCATATTGGTTTCCGGTGACGTCACTGCCCTACATTTTGACATAGGGCTATGCGAAAATGCGATTTTATTAGACCGGTCAAGTGGCCCATTCTCCAATCTGGGGAAAACTAACCAAAGGCATAAAAATGGACTTAGGGCGGATTGACGCGCTGTTCCAGCAGCGTCGCGAAGGACACACCTTACCGCAGGGTCTTTACACGGATCCTGATAGCTTCGATTTCGATATGGCCGCTATTTACGGCCAAAGTTGGCTTATGGCTGGTCTCGAATGCGAACTGCCCAAGGCCGGAAGCTATCTTTCGATGATGGTCGGCAAATGGCCGGTTATCATCACGCGTGACCGGCAGGGCGATATCCGCGCCTTTCACAACAGCTGCCGCCATCGCGGCTCCATGATTTGCGCTGTCGGCAGCGGGACCGCACCAAAGCTGGTGTGCCCTTATCATCGTTGGACATATGATCTGGATGGCTCTTTGTTTGCGGCAAACCGGATGGGCGATGATTTTGACAAAGCCGAACATGGCCTGAAACCTGTCGCTATCGAATGTGTTGCAGGGGCGATCTTCATCTGCCTGTCCGAAACACCGCCGCCCATTGACGACTTTAGCGCAAAGCTTGCCGAATATGCAGCGCCGCATAATCTGAAAGACGCAAAGCTGGCGTATGAGAGCGTTCTGGTCGAAAATGCCAACTGGAAACTGGTTATGGAAAATGGCCGCGAATGCTATCATTGCAGCACCGGCCACCCCGAACTGTCAAAAACATTTCCGGTCGGAATGTCGAAGCATTTTGATAGCGGCGAAGATGCGCGCGTCATGGCTTTCGAAGAAAAAATGGATGCTCTTGGCCTGCCGCAAACCCCGGTTGAGGGGCATTATTGGCAAATCGCGCGCTTTGCATTGAACGAAGGCTGCGTTTCGATATCAGGCGATGGGAAGCACCTGTCCCAAAAACTGATGTGCGACGCCAATGAAGGCGATATCGGTTCGATGCGCTGGGCGGTCGATCCGCACTGTTTTGTCCATTGCACCGCAGACCATGTTTTCATGTTCAGCGCGATGCCCGTCGGCCCCAATGAAACCCATGTCACCGGCAAATGGTATGTCCATAAAGATGCCGTCGAAGGCGTCGATTATGATGTCGAAAAGCTCATATCGTTGTGGACCATGACAAATTTGGAAGACAAGATGCTGGCCGAAAACAATCAAGTGGGTGTTAATAGCCCCGGCTACACCCCCGGCCCCTATTCGCAAGAAGCTGAAATGCTCGCTTTGCGTTTTACCGACTATTATTGCGACAAGGCTCGTGATTATATTGCAACCCATGGCAAAGGATAACATCAAGGGGTTGCGCCCCGAAACGCTGGCAGTCGCATTTGGTTATGACCCGGAAATGGGCATGGGATCGGTCAAGCCACCGATCTTCATGACATCCACCTTTGTCTATCCAAGCGCGCAACATGCCAAGGACGTGCACGAAGCATATTTTGACGGCACGGGACCGCTGGTGGGTGAAACCAACCACATTTATTCGCGGTTGGGGCATCCAGGTTTGGACTTCCTCGAAAAACGTCTCGCGGCAATCGATGGCGCAGAGGAAGCGGTTGCATATTCCAGCGGCATGGCCGCGCATTCGAGCATTGCGCTGGCCTATGTCCGCCCCGGCGACAGCGTATTGCATGGCCGCCCGATCTATGGCGGCGTTGATATGCTCTACAACAGCATCATGCCGCAATTCGGATCGCATGTCGCCGCCTACACCGATGGCACGGACGAAAACGATGTCCGCAAAGCGGCTGATGAAGCGATGGCCATGGGCCCGTTGAAGCTTATCATCGCCGAGACACCGGCTAACCCGACCGCAGCCGTGGTTGATCTTGATCTGATGGTGCGGATTGCGGACGAAGTCGGTGCAAAGCAAGGCCACCGGCCGCTGGTGGTGGTCGACAACACTTTGCTCGGGCCATTTGCGCAGCGCCCCATTGAACATGGTGTCGACCTATGCATGACCTCGCTGACGAAATATTGCGGTGGGCATAGTGATCTGCTGGCAGGCGGGATTTCGGGTCGCAAGGAATTGATCGACTATCTGCGCATGCAACGCACGACATGGGGCAATCACCTCGATCCCTACACGTCATGGCTGGTGCTGCGTTCATTGGAATCGGTCGCGGTGCGCACCGAGCGTGCGATGCAAAACGCGCGCGGCGTTGCAGAATTTCTGCGCGATCATCCCAAGGTCGCGGGTGTGACCTATTTGGGTTTCCTTGAACCCGGCACAGTTCGTCGCGCGGTCTATGACCGACAGTGCAAGGCAGCCGGTTCGACATTCTCGTTCCACCTGCACGGCGGCGAGGCAGAGGCCTTCCGTATGCTTGACCAATTAAAGCTGCTTAAGGTAGCGGTCAGTCTGGGTGGTTCGGAAACTTTAATCTGCCATTCGGCGAGCACGACGCATTATGCGGTCCCCCCCGCCCAGCGGTTGGCAGGCGGTATTACCGATGGCACGATCCGACTGTCTGTCGGGTTGGAACATGTTGACGATTTAATAGGCGATTTGCGCCAAGCGCTGGAGGCGGTGTAATGGAACTGAATTTTACCGGAACCGATATATGCGCGATTAATGGAACGCGCAGCGCTCCTGAAACGCATTATGATATTGTTGTTGTTGGCGCAGGGCCAAGCGGCATAGCTGCGGCGATCGACGCGGCCACAGCCGGAGCAAAAGTGCTGCTGGTTGATGAGAACCCCGTTTCGGGCGCGTTGATGGGCAATGATATACCGCTATATTTTGGCGGACGGATGACCGCAGCGACCCAGAATACAGAACGCATGCTCGAAGCTATCTTCATGAGCATGCCCGCACTTGAAACCGCGATGGATGCCGGCGCCGAATTGTTGCTCGGCACAACGGCATGGGGCGTTTACCGCAATGGTCCCGGCGTTGCCAGCCTGCCGCAGCAAGTTGTCGGCCTCGCCGATTCCGAACGGTCATGGTTGGTCGGTTTTGATAAAATTGTTCTCGCGACTGGCGCGCGCGATTTGGCGATGTCGTTCCCCGGTTGGAACCAGCCCGGCGTCATGGGCGCGGCGGCGCTTCAAATGCTGCTTACCCGTTATGAGGCATTTGCGGGACAGCGCATTTTGGTCTTGGGCTCGCATGATCTCGCGCTCGAAACCGCATTGTTGGCGCAGGCGCGCGGTATCGACGTGGTTGGCCTGATTGAAGTCCGCGATGCACCGCAAGGGAATGCCGAATTGGTCGCCAAGGTCGCAGCCGCTGGCATCGCCATCCACTGCGGACAGACCATCACATCAGCAACAGGCGGCATCAACGGCATTGAAAGCGCAACGCTATCGACCGGAGACGTGATCGCCTGTGACACCATCTGCGTCGCTATTGGCCTGATCCCGTCCATCGAACTGGTGGATGCGATGCACGGCCCGCGCGCGCTGAACGCCACGCGGGGCGGATACATTCCGGCCGGCGAACCTTCGGTCACGGCCGTGGGCGATTGTGCGGGGCTTGCGGATAACGGTTTCGACCATATCGCCTACCGTATGGACTGGATGCGCGCGCTATCTGACATCAGCGCCGATGACACGATCATTTGCCAGTGCGAAGAAGTCACGCGCGCCGATTTGATCGGTGTGCAGCCCCCGAATTACCTATCACGTCCGGCGCCAATGTGCGCCCGTTCGCTCGACACTTTGCTTCAGGACGGCCCGGCCAATCCGGACCAGATCAAGCGGCTGACGCGCGCCGGCATGGGCGTGTGCCAAGGTCGCCGTTGCCGCGATCAAGTTGCGATGCTGCTGGCGATTGAGGCGGACAAACCATTTGGCTCCATCCCGCTCGCCAGCCACCGTGCGCCGGTGCGTCCGCTGCCGCTTAAAATCCTCGCTGAATGGGATGAGCCTGCGGAAATGGACGCTGCATGGGATGTATGGTTTGGCATCCCTACCCAATGGGTGCCAGTTGAGGATCTTAACACGCCTTATCAGGATGAGCATCGCCAGATGCTTTACACGGGGATGTACACATGAGCGGTTCGGAAGTTGTCATCGTCGGCGGCGGCGTTACGGGCCTGAGTGCGGGCTGGTGGCTCGCGCGTTCGGGGGTCAAGGTAACGGTACTCGACAAGTTCATCGTCGGTTGGGAAGCCTCCGGACGTAATGGCGGCGGTGCATCGCATTATTCGAGCCCATTGTTTGACGAAGAGCAGCGCCTTTGGCCGCAAATGGACGAATTGCTTGGCTATCCGACCGAGCACCAAAAAGGCCGCATCCTGATTGCGATGACCGAACGGCAGTGGGAACAATATCGTTTCATTGCCGAACGTCACACGCGGCTTAATCATCCGGTGGAATTGCTGGACGTTAAACAGGTGCAAGAGGCCGTGCCATTGGCAGGCGACAATAGCTTTGGCGGTGTGCATTATAAATTTGGCGGGCATGCCAACCCACAGCGCAGCGTTCAGGCTTATGCTTGGGCTCTGCAGGATCTGGGCGGAAAAATCGTTCAGCACAGCCCGGTAACCGGTTTTGAAACCGCTGGTGGCAAGGTGACGGCCGTGAAAACTGCGAACGCCACTTATGGCTGTGACGCTGTCGTGGTGGCGGCTGGACCGCAGATCCCGCAATTGATGGCACAGCTTGGCGTCGACGTGCCATTGGCAGCCGCCCGCGCGGAAATGATCATAACTGAGCCTGCGCCAATGATGCCCCTTGGCGGCGTTGACGGCCACAAAATCTATGGCCGCCAAACGCTGCGCGGAAACCTCGCTTATGGCGGTGGCCCGCATGAATGGCTTGATGTCGACGCAACTGGTCCGGCCGCCCGTCCTTCAACGCCGTTGGCCCGCAACCTTGCGAAACGATTGGCGGAACTTTTGCCCAAGGCAGCGCATCTGAATGTCATCCGCAGCTGGGCTGGCATCATCGAAAACTCGCCCGATGGCCGTCCAATCATCGACCGCCTCACCAGCCCAGACAATGTCGTGGTCGCGTCGATGTCGAGCGTCGGCTTCGGCCTATCGCCAGCGTCGGGTCATGCGATCCGCGATCTGGTGATCGACGGGAAATGCTCGTTTGCCGATATCGATATCCTCAAACTATCGCGTTTCGACAATCTCGAGTCCGATTGGCGCGAAAAGCGCGGGTGGATGCCGATTTTATGAGCCAATATTCGGCTTTCGGATTGCTGCGCGGTGCTTTGAACGGGCAGAAGCATTGGCAACCTGCGTGGCGCGATCCGGAGCCTAAATCGCATTATGATATCATCATCATAGGCGGCGGCGGGCACGGGCTGGCGACGGCTTATTATCTTGCCAAGGTCCATGGCCTGAAAAATATCGCGGTTCTGGAAAAGGGCTGGATAGGCGGTGGCAACACTGGTCGTAACACGACTATTGTTCGGTCAAACTACCGGCTAAAGCCATTGCACGACCTGTTCGAATTCGGCTTGAAAATGTGGGAGCATTTAAGCGACGAGTTGAATTACAACGTCATGTTCTCCCCACGCGGCGCTATGTTTCTGGGTCACAGCGACGCCGATATGACCAAGCTTGCCGAACGCGGCGACGCGATGCGGTGCGACGGGATCGATGCCGATTTAATGACCCGCGACGAAGTGCAAAAGCTGGAACCGTTGCTCGACATGTCACGCGATGCACGTTTCCCGATTGAGGGCGGCTTGATTCAGCGGCGCGGCGGCACTGCCCGCCATGATGCTGTCGCCTGGGGCTATGCACGCGGCGCAGACAGCCTTGGCGTCGACATCATCCAGAAGTGCGAAGTCACAGGCTTTGTGCGCGATGGCGATGCGGTGGTCGGCGTGGAAACCACACGCGGACGGATCAATGCCGGTCGCGTCGGCATTTGCGTTGCGGGCCATAGCGGCCATGTCGCAGGGCTGGCGGGCATTAAACTGCCCGTGGAATCGCAAACCTTGCAGGCGATGGTGACCGAAGGCGTCAAGCCAATGATAAACAGCGTGATCATGTCGCAATCCCTGCATTGCTATATCAGCCAGTCAGACAAGGGCGGCATCGTCTTTGGCGGCGATCCTGATAACTGGCCAAGCTATGCCCAACGCGGCAATCCGATGGTCATGGAGCGTGCCGTGGCACAGGGCCTGGCGCTCGTCCCGGCGCTATCACGTCTGCGCATGGTGCGGACATGGTCTGGGGTTACCGATATGAGCTTTGACGGCGCACCAATCATTGGCGAAACGCCGGTGAAGAACCTCTTTCTCAATGGCGGTTGGTGCTATGGCGGGTTCAAGGCGACACCCGCGTCGGGTTGGACATATGCGCACACACTCGCAACTGGCAAACCACATGCCCTGAATGCGCCATTTGCGCTTGACCGTTTCGAACGCGGTGCGACAATCGATGAAACAGGGAGCGGCCCAATGCCGAACAGTCGCTAATGATGCAGTTCACCTGTCCCCATTGCGGCCCGCGCGATCAGGCGGAGTTTATATACGAACGCACCGTAGACGCGGTAGTGTCGCTTGATGCTGCACCAGAAGAGGCGATGACATCGCTTTTCACCCGCAACAATCCACGCGGTGTTGATGAAGAAATCTGGCGGCACACTTATGGATGCCGTGCATGGATGGTGATCGCACGAAACCGTGTGACGAATGAAATCAGCGCCACCCGTGCCGTTGGTCCGGAGGCTCTGCCGTGATAAATTTCAGTTTCGACGGCAAAACCTATCAAGCACAACAGGGCGACACGCTCGCTGCCGCGCTTTTGCGCAACGGCATTGGCCTTGTTGGCCGCAGCTTCAAATATCACCGTCCACGCGGGATCATGACGGCTGGCGTTGAGGAGCCCAACGCGCTCGTCACCATCGGCGATGGCGGACGCACCGAACCCAATACCCGCGCGACCGACGTTTTTGTGTATGAAGGGCTGGTCGCCAAAAGCCAGAACCGCTGGCCAAACCTGTCATTCGATATCGGCTCTGTCTTTGGCTTGGCCGCGCCTGCCCTGTCTGCGGGTTTCTATTACAAGACCTTTTTCGGTTCGGCCAAACGCTGGATGTTCTACGAATATTTCATTCGCAAAGCAGCGGGTCTCGGCAATGCGCCGACGAAGACCGACCCGGACCATTTTAGCCAACGTGCGGCCTTTTGCGATGTGCTTGTGGTCGGCGCCGGACCAGCCGGACTGTCCGCCGCTCTTGAAGCCGCTGAAGCAGGTAAACGCGTCATCCTCGTCGAACAGGACAATATTCTCGGTGCCTCGTTAGTCCGCGACGGCCAAGATCTCGATGGTGCATGGGTGGAAGCGACCCAAGCCCGCATCCGCGCTGCCGGAGGACGCATCCTGACCCGCACCACCGCGTCCGGATATTGGGAGCATGATCTGGTCACGTTGACGCAGCGCGTAGCAGAACCGGGTCAAACCCCGTCGCACGGCGTTGCACAGCGGCTTTGGCATGTGCGGGCGGGCCAAGTGATACTTGCGACCGGCAGCATTGAACGCCCGATGGCCTTTGCGCATAATGACCGTCCCGGCGTGATGCTGTCGCAAGCCGTACGCACCTATGTGCGGCGCTTTGGCGTGGTCCCGGGCAAACGCGTGGTGATCGCGACCAATAATGATGACGCGTATAAAACGGCCTACGCGCTCAAGGCGGCTGGGGCTGAGGTCGTAGCTATCCTCGATGCACGGCCAGCACCGGCGGGCGCGGATAGCGGGCTTCCCGTCTATAACAATGCCGTTCCGCTTTCGACCAATGGCGCGCGCCATTGCCTGAAAAACGTGACCGCGCGTGTCAATGGGCTGACCCAAAGCTGGGATGCTGATCTGATCGCTGTTTCCGGTGGCTTCACGCCCGTGGTGCATCTGCATATGCAGGCAGGCGGCACGCTGGATTGGAATGATGCTGCGCAAGCCTTTGTCCCTGCGGCATCGCGTCAGAATGTGACGACGATCGGCGGGGCGGCCAACCCCGACCCCGTGTTCAATGTCGTCCCGGTTTCCACACCAAAGAAAAGCTTCATCGATTTTCAGAATGATGTGACGCTGTCGGATGTCGATCTGGCGTGGGCCGAGGGCTATCGCTCGGTTGAGCATCTCAAACGTTACACCACACTCGGAATGGCGACCGATCAGGGCAAGCTTAGCAATATGGCAGCGCTCGGGCGGTTGGCCGAAAGGCAGGGCGTGGCTATTCCCGAGGCGGGGCTGACCACATTCCGTCCGCCTTATACGCCGGTTACGATGGGGCTGCTGGCTGGCGCTGGCGCGAAAGACGCAGGCGCGCATGTTCGTCGCCTCGCGCTATACGATGTGCACGCGGCGAAAAACCCGATCTGGCAACCGCTGGGATATTGGTTCCGCCCCCGTGCGTATCCGGTGGGCAGCGAAACTTTGGCGCAAGCGGCGATGCGTGAAGCCAAAGCGGTGCGTTCAAATGTCGGGATGACCGACGTTTCAACGCTCGCGAAGTTTGAAGTGTCTGGGCCAGATGCCGCTGCGTTTCTGGAAATCATCTGCGCAACAACGGTCGGCAAACTTGCCGTCGGACGGGGCCGCTACACGTTCATGCTGCGCGAGGACGGGTTTGTTTTCGACGACGGTACCGTTTGGCGGTTGGACGAGAACCGCTATCTGTTGACCAGTTCAACGGGCGGCGCAGACCGGATGGCGACGCATATTTCCTATGTCCGCCAATATCTCTGCCCGCACCTCCGCGTCTCCGCCGTCAACGTGCAGGAACATTATGCCGGGATTGCGGTCGCAGGGCCGCAAGCTAAAGCGGCGCTGGCGGCATTGATTGGCGAGGAACCACCGCGCCATATGTCGACCGTTCCGGCAATGATTTCCGGCGTTCCGGTCATCATCCTCGCTGCCAGCTACAGCGGCGAACGCGCGTTCGAAATCTATGTCGAGGCAAGCCATGCGGGGCCCGTTTGGGCTGCGTGCGAAGCCGAAGTCAGCAAGCAGGGCGGCGCGCTCTATGGCCTTGAGGCCATGGAATTCTTGCGTATCGAAAAAGGCCATTTGGTCGTCGGCGGTGAAGTCGATGGGCGGATGACCCCACATGATCTGGCACTCGACAAGATGCTCAACAAGGCCGGTGGCTATGTCGGCGCGTCCGGCCTATCGCGCCCAGCCTTGTCCGAAGCCGGACGACTGCAACTGGTCGGGCTTGAAGCAATTGAGGGCAACATTCCCGAAGGCGCGATGCTTATCACAGGCGAAGGCGTGTCCCCACAGGGCCATGTCAGCGCCGCTGCGTTTCGGATACTGGAAGGCGGGTCGATTGCACTTGGTCAATTGACCGACGGCTTTGCGCGGCACGGCGAAGAGCTTATCGCAACCTCACCCACGCGCGGTCAAATGGCGCGGGTCCGCGTTGTGGCACCGCATTTCTACGACACGGCCGGGGAGCGTTATCGTGACTGATGTAACAATCACAATGCTGCCCGCAGCGCCGCTTCATGCTCTGGAGATATGGAGCAACCCGGCGTCTGTCGCGACAAGGTTCAAGAAAGCTGCCGGCTTTGCCTTGCCAGCCATGGGTTGTTCTGACGGCAATGATGCACTCCGCCTGATCCGTTATGAACCCACCGTGTGGTTGGTCGAAGGCGATGTGTCGGCCCTGCCCGGCCTATTGGCGGATGACGGTGCGCTAACCGCAATTGGCGGCAGTATTGTGCGGGTGCAGCTTTCTGGCAAAGGCTGGCGCACATTGTTGATGGAAGGCGGCGTTTTCGATGCGGAAAACCCGAATTTCGCGTCCGGATGCAGCGCGTCCACAATAATCGACCACGTCAACGTTCGCCTGCATGTGGTGGATGACAATACCTGCCATGCCTATGTTCCGCTTAGCTACAGCGAAGCCATGATCCATTTTTGGAAGACAGCAGCGCTCAATCTGACGCTTTAGGCGCATGAAGCAGCGTCATGCCGCGCGCATGCCTTTGCTGGAAACCCTTCCACAAGGTAACATTTTCACCGCCCGGGCTATATGCGCCCCATGGCGTTCCGGCGGGCGCATTCCACACGCCATTATCCGAATTTTCGGTATCGACTTTAAGATACGCACTTTTGCTTTCGTCGCCCCGTAAATGCACGGCCAGAAACGCGGAAATAAAGTGCAGGTTGATGGCATTGATCCGGTCCTGCCGCCAAATCGGGTCTTCGAACCAGTCTATGTCCCACAGCGAACCGCGCATTTCGGGTGGCGCGGGATTGAGCGCGATGGAATGGCCTGCCTGCTTGTAAGTCAGCAAATAGCGGTCGGCATTCACAGCGCCACCAAAGACGGCCAGCCCACCCGTTTTATAATCAACAGTAAAGTCGCTATCGCCATGTATCAGCATTAGCGGCGCCTTCAGCGCGGCAAGCCCCTCGGCCCCCCATGCGCTGCTCGGTGCCCCGCCCGCTGGCGCCAGTGCCACCACTGCCTTGACGCCTGGCACTTTGATAGCGTCAGCATCCGCACTGCCGCGCGCGAATTTCTTTAGCCACCCACCCGCAACCAGCTTCATATTCGGACCCGCAGGGTCAAGTGTGGCGCCGCCTGCGGTGAGCACCCCATAACCACCTTGTGAATAGCCAATGAGCGCGACATTATCCGGGGCAATCAAATCGCCCAACGTGGCGCGGAGCTGCGCCGCCGCAAATACAATGTCACGCGGCCGGTTGAAATTCGGCGCAGCACGCGTGGTTGGTGCAACGACATAGGGGTTTGGGTCGCGATGATGGATCGCCGCGACGACATAGCCTTTTGACGCAAGATTTTCGGTCAACCACGTCATCACCGCCGGGTTGTTGCTATAGCCATGGCTTATAATGACCAACGGGTGCTTGCGGCCTGCGGCTGGCGCGCCCGCAACCGCGATACCCTTTTGCGTGAACGCGACCGGCGGAAACGGTGGCTCTGCCCATAAGCTGCCGCGATACAGGATGGGTTTGGCACCCTTTTTCGCTATGGCGGGGTACCAAATATCCACCTGCACATTGCGGTCGACGAGGCGAACCGTGCTGGGATCGGCTTGTGCGTTTTCGACATCGGGCTGGTCACGATGCGTGAAGGTGACGGAACGAAAGCCAACGCCATATGTACCCAAAGCTGCAAGCTCGGGGGCATCGGCGCCGGGAACACTGGGTGGGCTGGCGTAGATAGGTGCACCCAGCAAGCTCAGAATGGCAAACACAACACGCCGCATCATGCTATCAACTCCTCGTTTTCGACCGAAGCCGACGGCCACGCCAATTGCTGCGCCATCCATGGATATTCATCGATGAGCGGTGGGAAGATTTTTTCCTGCAAAACCTGCTGGCACAAAGCCGCGGTTAGGCTGGGGATATTGCCCAATTCATCGATCCGCGCGACGACTTGAACCGACCGTGAAAACCGCCCCCTCGTCATCGGCTCGGCGCGCAATTGGGAAAGCAGTTCCGGCACCGCCGCCAAGCAAACGGGCGTGGTAATCGCCCAACCAATCCCCGCCGCCACCAATGCCAATTGCTGATGCGACGATTCCACCTCAACCATCTGCGGCAGCTTCAGCTTCATTCGGACAATCTGGCGCTCAATCTGCTGCCCCGTTCCAGTAAGCCGCGAAAAACGGATGAACGGCAATGACGATGGCAAGCCGACAAGATCGAGTGGCTCTCGAAAATCTTTGGGGAAAACGAGAATGAAGCTTTCCTCAAACACTGGGTGCAGCTCGACTGTATCACGATGCTCAAGATTGAAGCTGCCGGTCACGAGCATATCAATGTCGCGCGCCAAAAACTCGCCCTGATGCTCCATGGAGATACCAGAACGGATATTCCACCGGTCTGCCCGCGAACCGAGGCTATGCAAAATCGGCGCGGTCAGTTGATTGGCAAGGCTGAACGACATCGCGACCGTAATGCTGGATATCGGTAAGTTGGCGCCTTCGCGGACTTCGTCATAGGCCAGTCTGGCGTGCGCAATCAGCTTTTGTCCGCGCGCAAAGAGCGACTTGCCGCTTGCCGTCAGGCCCAATGGCCGCATCGTGCGGTCGAACAACGACGCGCCTATGCCGGCCTCAAGCTTCGCGATGGTTTGGGAAACCGCCGATTGTGTCACCTGCAAATGGGCCGCACATTGCGACATGCCGCCAAGTTCGACGGTCATCACGAATACTTCGAGTGCGTGTAGATCGAATTCTTGTGGCAGTTTCATGCAGCAGCCCTCCCAAGCGTGCAGGTATAGCCGATGGCTAATATTACCTCAGCTAATGGCTATGCGAGACTTTCCGTAATAGCGCTATGCATTTTCGAGATAGCCCGATTATGCGCCAGCTGCGTTGCACGCTTGCATCACTTTGTGGGGCGTGGGCGCAGCGGCAAAATGTCTGCTTATATGTTGCCGCTGTCGTCCGGATTGCGATGCAGCGCCAACAATCCCTTCAGCGTACCCAGACACATGCACAATAATATCAAAGCCAAGGGCAAGCCCGTGGCGATTGCACCCGCCTGAAGCGACGTGAGGCCCCCACTGAGCAACAGAACGATGCCAATACCGCCAACCGCGACCAGCCAGATGGTCTTTTGCCGAAGCAGTGTATCGGTGCGTCCGCCCGCAGTCATTGTGTCAATCACCAGCGTGCCCGAGTCCCAGCCCGTCACGAAAAAGATCAGGATCAAGCCAATGGCAACAAACGACGTGAGCTGCGCCCAAGGCAAAGTGCCGAGCAGCACAAATAGCTGCGTATCTAGGGACGCTTTGGTCAAGTCCGCCCCATTGCCGGCAACGATTTGCGCGATGCTCGCGTCCCCAAAAATCGTCAGCCACAAGATACCAAGCAAGCTGGGCGCGATCATGGCCCCGGCAATGAATTCACGCACCGTCCGGCCCAATGAAATGCGCGCCATGAACATGCCCACAAATGGTGCCCAGCTGATCCACCATGCCCAGTAATAGACCGACCAATCATTGTAAAAACCGGTGTCGGTGCGGCCAACCGGATTCGATAATGCCGGAAGAAATTTGAGATAGTTGACGATATTGGTCGCAAGATCGCCGATGAGCTGAAGCGTCGATCCGGTGGTTAAGACAAAGACCAGCAAGGCA
>JBEDET010000043.1:0-18038 GCA_041175505.1 Pseudomonadota bacterium | reverse complement strand
CCAAAATGGCTTCGATCTCAAAGCAAAATGCCCTTGCAGGCAGAATAACTGCCTGCGGCGGACATTTTACTTCGATATCTTTGCCATTTTGACGCCGCGATGGTGCATTTAATAGGTCCTGACCCTGGGTGCAAAACGATATGCCAGAATTACCTGAAGTGGAAACCACAGTCGCTGGCCTGCGTTCGGTGCTCGAAGGCGAGATTATCGTCCGCGCGGAACCGCGCCGTGCGGACTTGCGTTGGCCCATCCCGGTCGATCTGCGTCAGCGGCTGACAGGCGCGCGAATCGATGCCCTCGGGCGGCGGGCAAAATATGGCCTTATCCATACCGACCGCGAGGATACGTTGATATTCCATTTGGGCATGTCCGGACGATGGCGCGTTGATCCTGCGGAAATTGAAAAGCACGATCACTTCATTCTGGAAACAGCCAGCGGCCGGATTGTCGCTTTGAATGACCACCGCCGTTTTGGTTCGCTCGATATTATCGATTCGGCCAAATTGGACAGTTATCGCTTTTTTGAAAAAATGGGGCCGGAGCCTTTGTCGCCGGCATTTGATGCAACTGTGCTGCGCGAGGCGCTGCACGACCGCAAAGCACCTATTAAGGCGATGTTGCTTAACCAGAATATCGTCGCGGGCTTGGGCAATATCTATGTGTGTGAGGCGCTGCACATGGCGGGCATTGATCCGCGGGCGCCAGCCAGCTCAATTAGCAAGCCGCGGCTAGTGCGGCTTGTTGTGGCAATCAAAGAGGTGCTGACGGCGGCGATCGCGGCTGGCGGATCGACCTTGCGCGACTTTGCCGCACCCGACGGGGAACTTGGCTACTTTGCCAAGGATTGGCGCGTCTATGGCCGCGAAGGGCAGGACTGCGGTTGCGGCGCGCCTGTTCAACGGCGCGTTGATTCGGGGCGTTCGACCTTTTACTGCGCGAAATGTCAGCGATAGTGCGGTATTTCGAGGTTGACGAATCTGTTGGGCAGGGTTAAGGGCCGCTCCTTCAACGGACGTGTTTCATAAAGACGTCTCCGCAAATATCGAAATTCGAGGATAAAAATGGCCAATACGCCGCAAGCAAAAAAGCGTATCCGTCGCAATGCGCGTCGCACCGAAGTTAATGGCGCACGCGTCAGCCGCATCCGTACCTTTATCAAAAAGGTTGAGTCGGCGATTGAACTCGGTGACAAGTCGGCAGCCGCTGCTGCACTCGCTGCTGCACAGCCTGAATTGGCACGTGGCGTATCCAAGGGCGTTCTGCATAAGAACACAGCATCGCGCAAATTTGGTCGCCTCACAAAGGCGGTTGGCGGTCTCGCTTAACCAATGTTTTACAGGCTGGCTGGTCCAGCCTTAAAATTTGAAACCCGCCGTTTTCCCGGCGGGTTTTTTATTGCCCACTGTCACAAAGCCAAAGGCGACGGATTTCCCGCGATTCGGAAGATATCCACAGGGGTTTTTGCAAAAAATTGAGCAAAATTAGATGCTTACAAATTAATTAACGCATTTGCTTGGCTGTCGCCGAGTCAATGCCATTTATTTCAGTTTTTTTGCAGCGCTGCACTTGATCGACTCGTTTCGAGCGGTCTAAGAAACTGTTTCCAGCAATGCATGACGACAGTCGGGCAGTGCCTCACATGGAGAATCGGACATCGCGACTGCTGCATTTGGCAACAAATGCACAGTGACTGTCTGTGTGCTTCGCATGTGGGCAGATAGCGCGCGGTTGTGTTGGTCTGGATGGGGTGGAAAATTGGGGGCAGGCACGTTGGCCGAAAATAAAGCAGTATCGCAGATGACATTAGATCAACCACATGGCGAAAATGCCGGCCTGACGTTGAAATCCCGTTTTGATGGCGATTGGCAGACAATCTCATCTGGCTTGCGTCGCGATTTGGGCGCGCAAATATATGGCCAGTGGATTCGTTCTATCACCCTTGGTGATTTTTGTGACCTGACGGGTACGCTCGAACTTCTTTTGCCTTCGGATTTTTCCGCAAGCTGGGTGTCGGATCATTATGCTGATCGCCTGCGTTTGGCGTGGGCGAGCACCAATAAAAGCGTGAAGCAGCTTAAGATCCGCACACGCCCCGGTGCACCGCGCGTCGAATTGCTCCGTGCGTCGACAAACGCCGAACGCATTGTCGCGCAAGAAGCGAACGACGCTCTGCCGCCACGTTCGGCTCTTGATCCGCGGATGACGTTTGCGAATTTCGTCAAAGGCCAAACCAATGTTCTCGCGCTCAGCGCTGCAGAACGCGTGGCGTCGAAAGACAAGCCGCTTTTTAATCCACTATATCTTCAAGCGGCAACGGGTCAGGGCAAAACCCACCTGATGCATGCCATCGGTCATGCTTATGCCGAAGTGAACCCCGACGCGCAGATCATTTATATGTCTGCGGAAAAGTTCATGATGGAATTTGTAACCGCGATGCGGCGCAAGGAAGTGATGGAATTCAAGGCGCGCTTGCGGGCCGTCGATGTGTTGTTGATTGACGATATTCAGTTCATCATCGGCAAGGTATCGACGCAGGAAGAGTTCCTCCACACCATCGACGCCATCATCGGTGCCGGCAAACGCCTCGTCGTTGCTGCCGACCGCGCGCCGCAAGCGCTGGACGGTGTTGATCAGCGCATCCTGTCGCGTCTGTCGATGGGTCTGGTCGCGGACATTCAACCAGCGGACCTTGAACTGCGCCGCCTCATTCTCGAACAACGCCTTGCCAACATGCCCGAAGCGCAGGTTGGTGAAGATGTGATCGAATTTCTGGCCCGTACCATCAGCCGCAATGTCCGCGAACTCGAAGGTGGCCTGAACAAGTTGCTGGCATATGCCCAGCTGACCGGCAAGCCAGTGACCCGGACCTTGGCGGAAGAGCAGTTGAAAGATATTTTGAGCGCGTGCCGCCGCCGTATCACGATCGACGAAATCCAGCGTGCGGTATGCGAATATTATCGCATCGACCGGAGCGAAATGTCATCGAAGCGCCGTGCGCGCGCCGTTGTCCGCCCGCGTCAGGTCGCCATGTATCTCGCCAAGGTCATGACACCGCGCAGCTATCCGGAAATCGGACGCAAATTTGGTGGACGTGACCATTCGACGGTAATTCACGCCGTGCGCTTGGTCGAAGGCTTGCGTCAGCAGGACAGCGACATGGACAATGATGTCCGCGCGCTGCTCCGTCAGCTCGAAGCGTAATCCACCTCTTTTCAACATCCTTTCCAGAGCCTATCCACTGATGGGGAATCGGAAGGGATGCGATGGGACAATCTTGTGCGTCATGCGGATCGGCAAATGCGGTTCGCGCGCTATTTTGTAGCCATTGCGGCGCTTCGCTGAAAGCGCCAGCTGTGTCCCGGGCTGCCCCTAAACGTTCACGGGCGATGCCTGTCGCGGCGCTGATTATTCTGCTCGTTTTCGTGGGTTTATACTTCTGGCTGTTCGTCCTTGATGACATGCAGAACGGTTCGGTGACGCCTGCTGCCGAGCAGAGCACAAGCGCGACGGCCGCGGGCGAAATTTTCTTTACAATGACCGAAGCGAATATTCGCGACAAGCCGACCACTGCCGACAGCGTGATATTGGGCAAGCTGCCGCGCGGGTCGCAAGTGACGGGCGTTGTTCAGCCGGGTTCAACGCCCGGCGATGGTTGGATTGCATTGAGCGACGGCAATGGCTTCATCGCGATGGTCAATCTTTCACCGTCGAAGCCACCCGAGCTTGTCACCTTGCTGAACGATCAATCATGGGTTGTTGATATGCCCGTCGATGTGTGGGCGACGACGGCGTCGGATAGCGCGCTTATTGATCGTGCGCGCGCAGACACCACGCTGAAACTGGTTGGCCTTACCGCCGACAACTTCATTGAGGTGAAGCTTCCGGACAATCGCTACGGCTATCTGGCCGATGGCAAATCCATATTGGCGCGCTTGGGCGGTAAGCCGATTGCGATTGGCTTCAATCCGCAAACATGTGCCTTCAGCGGCGAAATTGGTGGGGAATTTACCAAAATTGGCGCGCGGCTTCGGGCGCAATGGCAAGCATTGGAAGCCAAAGAATATGCTAACGAGGCTGCACGCGAAAAAGCCTATGCGAAGGTCGAAGGCAAAAGCAGCTATGCGCGCCTGCGCCGTTCATTTGATGGATTGTCGCTCACGGCGCTTGGCCAGCATTATGAATCGCAGTCGCTATATTTCGCGGACCCGCCGGCCAAGGTCATCGCCGTTTTTCGCGAAAATGGGTTTAACATCGGGCCCGATGGCATATTCAGGGCAACTGAACTTTACGCCGGCATATCCGGAACGCGCGGTGAGGGCGCGGCCTATGGCCAAACCGAGCTGAGCTGCGGGGTCTGATCCGCAAACTTCGCTGATTTTGCGGCGTGCTTAGTCGAGCGGGTTAGCGCTTTTCCTCTGGCGCAACCGAGATACGGACCGTTTCGCCGCCATTGCCGGGAAATCCTGTAAACATCGCCTCAACCAGATTTGGCACCAGATAAGGCAGCTTGTTTGATCGTGACTTGGCTTCCGCCTTGCCTTCAAACAAGCGCTTGCCGTCGCCATTACGGTCAATCTTCATATCGAGATTGGCCGTGAATACCGTGAAGCTGTCGATTTCATAGGGGCGGTTGAAGCCGCTATACAGGAATGGATCATAATAGCCGACGACGTAACGCGCGCCGCGACGGGTGCGCACGACATAGGGCCGGTAAAAGCTGCCAAAGCCCCAATAAGGGTCATAAAACGGATCTTGGCGAACGATGTTGCGTTCCTTGCCCTGATCGACCGCATAATCGAGTGAGACGGTCATATCGGCATTTGCGCCCGACGCGGGTACATAACCAATTTCCTGAAGCTCGCTTGCAACCAAAGCCGCATATTGGCCGAATTCAATGCCGCCTGCATTGTCCGGGTTGGCCGCGCGGATAACAAAGGTCTGGCCCTGCGGCGCGGGCAATTCCTGAAAACGCGAGACATCAGCGTTAAACGGCGTTGCACAGGCACCAAGTGCCAGCAATGCTATCGGAGCAAGAAAAGTTGCGACCTTCTTCATCATTTCAAATCCCCTAAGCAGCGACCGAGCGCCTTCAATAATACAACGCCATTACGTTACAATAGTTTCGCTGAACTGTGGTTGAACGGCACTAGCGCACAATTTAGCGCAGCAGACCCAGCGCAGCATACGCTGCTTTCAATGTCGGCCCGCCAAGTTCACGCGCTTTCGCTGCCCCCTTGGCAAGCGCAGCGTCTATTTGCTCGTGGTCATCCTTCAGAACAGCGAAGCGCTCCGAAATGGGGCGTAGATGTTCAATGACGATTTCGGCCAATGCCGGTTTGAATGCGCCAAAGCCCTGACCACCAAAACGCGAGAGTGTCGCCTCCACGGTTTCTTCGGCAAAGGCGGCATAAATGCCGACAAGATTTTTCGCTTCAGGGCGGCCTTCAAGGCCCGCAGGCTCAGACGGAAGTGGCTCGGGATCGGTCTTGGCCTTTTTGATTTTGCTCAGGATGGTGTCGGCATCGTCGATCAGGTTGATCCGGCTCATATCGCTTGGATCAGACTTCGACATTTTCGAACTGCCGTCGCGCAGCGACATGATGCGCGCGGTTTCTTTGGGAATGATGGGATCGGGCAAGGTGAAGATATCGGTGCCGTTTCCGAAATCGGTGTTGAACTTCTGGGCAATGTCGCGCGCAAGTTCCAAATGCTGCTTTTGATCTTCACCGACCGGAACATGCGTCGCCTGATACAATAAGACGTCTGCGGCCTGAAGCACGGGGTAAGTGAACAGCGCAATGCTGGCGCCTTCACGGTTCTTGCCTGACTTGTCCTTGAACTGCGTCATGCGGTTCAGCCAACCCATGCGCGCTGTGCCGGTCAGCAACCACTGTAGCTCCGCATGGGCAGGCACCTGTGCTTGGTTGAACAATATCGCCTTGTCTGTGTCCAATCCGCACGCGAGCAAGGCCGCGGCCATCTCGCGCGTATTCGCCGTCAACTCGGCCGGATCATGCGGCATGGAAATCGCGTGCAAATCGGCAAGGAAATACAGGCATTCCATTTCATCCTGCATTTTTACCCAGTTGCGGATCGCCCCCAGATAATTGCCCAAATGCAGATTGCCGGTGGGTTGAATGCCAGAAACGACGCGCATGATGATTACTCGCTTATATTGGCCGCGGGCGAGGCTGCACGCCTGCGGAACAGAGATTTCAATTCTTGAATGCGGTAAGCGCCGAAAAGCAATATGGCCAGCGCATATACAGCGCCGCCAGCGCCGACGAGAACCGACAGCACAGCGATGCGTCGCCACAACCCCGTGCCTAATTGGTCTTCAATGATTTCATTGCCGAAAAACAGCGCGACACCCATCAATGCTGCAGCCAGAACAATGCGCCACGCCTTTTGCTTGAGCCGCGCATCGACCGCGATATGCCCGCGTTTGCGCAAGGTGAACCACAGCAAGGCGACATTGACCCAAGCCGATATCGCGGTCGCAACGCCAACGCCGACATGTGCGAGCGGCCAAATAAGAATGAGGTTACCGACGAGGTTCACCAACATCGACCACAAAGCCAACCGCAGCGGCGTTTTGGTGTCGCTGCGCGCGTAAAATCCGGGCGTCAACACCTTGATGAGGACATAAGCCGGCACGCCGGCGGAGAAAGCCATCAGCACCGCGGCCGTCCCCCGCGTATCGGCGGCCGTGAATGCGCCATGTTCAAATATGCCATGGACGATTGGTATTGCCGAAACGATCAGGGCTGCCGTTGCGGGCATGGCAAAGAACAACGCCAGTTCGACAGCGCGATTTTGCGTGTCGGACGCGGCCTTGCTATCGGCTCCGGCGATTTGCCGCGAAAGCGCAGGCAGGATCGCTGTACCAATGGCGATGCCAATCAATCCCAATGGCAGCTGGTTCAAACGGTCCGCATAATAGAGCCATGATACCGACCCTTCTGGCAAGAACCGCGCCGCGAGCGACGTAGAGATAAGAAGGTTGAATTGAATGGCGCCTTGGCCAATCGCGGCTGGCGCAATCAATGCGAGCATCAGTTTTACGTCGGGCGTTAGGCGCGGCAACGCAAGCTTCAGGCTAGCCCCCGCGCGGTGGCATGCCCACATCAGCCACAGCAATTGGAGCGCGCCGGACACGGTGACCGCTATCGCCTGCGTGACCGCCGTTTCAACTTCGCTGTCACCACGGAAGAAAATCAGCGCGATAATCATGCAGATATTCAGCAATATCGGCGCAGCGGCATTGACCCAGAAACGGTTCAGCGAATTCAATATCCCGCCAAGCAGCGACACCAATGAGATGAGCGCGAGATAAGGAAAGGTGATAATCGTGAGATGGCGTGCGAGCGCAAATTTCTCAGGCCCGCCGTCGGGGAAACCGCCGGTCATGGCCCAGACAACGGGACCCGCCGCCAGCATCATGACGCCTGTGAACAGTACCAGAAATGGAAACAGCACCGACAGCACTTGGCTCGCGAATGTGCGCGCGGCAGTGAGGCCCGATTGTGCCTTTTCGCGTTCCGCCTCGGTCATTTTCTTGTTGAACAGAGGGACAAAAACGGCAGCAAATGCGCCTTCAGCGAACAATGCACGAAACAGGTTGGGCAGCCGCCACGCAATCAGAAACGCGTCGGACGCAAGGCCTGCACCTACGTAGCGCGCCATCAACATGTCGCGCACAAGACCAAGCACGCGGCTGACCAAAGTCAGCCCCCCAATGGTAATGCTGTTTCGAACCAGGCTCATATGTTCACCTGGTACCTACGGCTTCAGGCTTCGCCTGCAGGCTGCGTTTCTGCCATCTGCTGCGCTTGCGTGAGCTGCTGGATATACAATGCGTTGAAATCGATCGGTTCGAGAACGAGCGGCGGATAGCCTGCATCACGAACGGCATCGGAAACAATCCGGCGTGCAAATGGGAACATCAAGCGGGGTGCTTCACCGAAAAGGAACGGGTGCGCTTGCTCGTCGCTGACATTGCGCAGACCAAACAGCGTGCCATATTCGAGCTCGACCGAGAAATGGACGCCATTTTCGCTTTCGGCTTTAACCGCGAGCTTCAAGGTGATTTCGTGAACTTCATCCGTGATGGCATTGGCCTGAATGTTCACTTGGACGTCGATTTGCGGAGTCACTTCCCAGTTAAAGCTGTGTGGAGCATGTGGGTTTTCTACCGACAAGTCCTTGATATACTGGTTCAACATACCCACTGCAGGTGCGGTATCTGCGCCATTGGCTTTTACATTTTCGGAAACGATGGTGCCTGCTTCGTCAGCCATGTGATGTCGTGCTTTCCTATTGATTGTCATTGACGCCAAATCGCGCCCCCTTATGGCCGTCGCGCCTAGCAGGGTGACCGGCAAAGGGCAATCATTGTTGCACATGCGGCAAGCCGCACTTTTCTTTGGGTAAAGCCCTTTGAACCCGCAACATTAGTGCTTATATGGTATTGAGGCGGAGCTGGATGGGAGATATTCCATACCATCGAAATTATATGCCGGACTTATTTGGCGCATGGAGGCGTTGTGACATTCACTATTGTATTGCTTGCTCTTGTTGCAGCGTTCCTCGGCCTTCGGCTTTATTCGGTGCTTGGTAAACGCACGGGTCACGAACAGGAACCCGTTGCGCGCCGTCCGATTGAAACGACAACCCAGCCTATGCTGCGCCAACCTGCGACAGGCACTGATGCCGCAGCGGCCATTCCGGCGAACGAAATCTCAAATGTCGACATGGCTGCACAAAGCGGCATCAAGGCAATTGCCAATGCGGACCGGAGCTTTGATCTCGGGCTGTTCGTAGAAGGATCCAAAACCGCCTACAAAATGGTGCTTGAGGCCTATTGGCGTGGTGACAAGGAAGCGCTGCGTTTCCTATGTGATGATGATGTATTTGACAGCTTTGCCGAGGCTATTGATGGTCGCGACGCGCGCGGTGAGACATTGGCCAATCGATTGGTGCGTATCGACGAAGTGCGTGTTGTCGATGCCAGCTACGACCATCCAATGGCACGTGTTACCATTCGGTTTGATGCAGACATCGCCGCGATGGTGAAGGACGCCGATGGCAACATCATCGGCGGTTCGATGACCGACGCTGTTGAAACGCATGATATCTGGACGTTCATGCGCGATGTTAAGTCAGGCGGCCGCAACTGGAAGCTTGACGAAACCGACTCGGTCTGATTCACCCGGGCGATGAAACGCGCCCTTTTTGCCTTAGGCTTATCCGCTCTTACCCTGTCCGCTTGTTCGGGCGGCATCATTCCCAATGGGGTGCCGACCGCATCGACGGGTGCATCACGCCCGTCGCCTGACGCGATATTGCCGGAAAAGGCAGCTGAGCCCATTCCATCCACGCCCGCGGTAACGCTGGCTGCGCCCGTGCCGACAGGTGACGGTTCGACCGCGGCGAGCTTGGGCGTCGTGCGTGGGCCAGAAATTGGATCACTGCAGGTCGATGCGCGCAAGGCCCAGCTTGCCATGGATAGTTTCAAGACGAGCTGCCCGGGCCTCGTTCGGCGCACTGACAGCAGCGGCCTTACCCAAGGCGCCGATTGGATTCCCGCCTGCGACGCCGTAAAAACATGGACGGGTGACGCGATATCCTTCTTCGCGGCTTATATGGACGCGGTGCAAGTCGGTAACGGCAAAGCGTTTGCCACAGGCTATTATGAACCCGAAATTGCCGGTTGCCGCACGCGGCAGACGGGTTGTGACGTGCCGGTTTACAAACGACCATCGGACCTGATTGATGTCGACCTTGGGCTGTTCTTTGATGATTTAAAGGGCAAGAACATCCGAGGCAAAGTCAGCGGCACCAAATTGGTGCAATATGATGACCGCGCCGCGATTGAAAATGGCTCTTTGACAGGACGCGGCCTTGAAATCGCATATGCCAATGATGCGATCGAATTCTTCTTCCTGCAAATTCAGGGGTCAGGGCGGTTAAGGCTGCCCGATGGCGGCGTTATGCGCATTGGCTATGAAAGCCAAAACGGGCGTGGCTACACCGGCATTGGCCGGTTGATGAAGGATCGCGGCCTCATCACCGATGGTTCGATGCAGGGCATTGTCGCCTATTTGCGTGCCAATCCCGAAGAGGGCCGCAAAGTCATGCAGGAAAATAAAAGCTTTGTGTTTTTCCGCGAATTGACCGGCGCTGGGCCGCTCGGCGCAATGGGCTATCCTGTCGTGGGCGAAGCAAGCGTCGCGGTTGACGTGAGGTTTATCCCGCTCGGCGCGCCACTGTGGCTATCGATGGACCGTGCCGAACCAAACGGCATTTGGGTGGCGCAAGACACCGGCGGCGCGATCAAGGGCGCAAACCGGATCGATACATTTTGGGGTGCCGGTGACCGTGCACGTGCCATCGCGGGCGGTATGGCGGCACGCGGCGCGGCGCTGATTTTCTTACCCAAGGCGGCAGTCACCCGGCTCGGGCTATAAATTCGCCATGGCGCGGCATTTGGACAGTAATGAAAAGGCACTTTGGGGGAAAGTTATCTCCACGGTCAGCCCAATACATGTAACCAAACCAAAGGCGCAGCCAGTGGCTGCGGCAGCATCGGACAAAGCGCTCTTGGCCAAGCATCTGAATGCCAAGCCCAAGCCGGTACGCACCGAAGCTGCGAAGATTGCTCCTGCACAACCAAGCAAGATTGCGCCTGTTCCGCACAATCTGGATGGTCATTGGGACCGACGGATCACGCGCGGCAGTATCATGCCCGACGTCAGCGTGGATTTGCACGACGCGTCATTGTCAGGTGCCTATGCGCGGCTCGATGGGGCGCTTGAACAGGCAATAGCGCAAAAGATGAAGGTCGTTCTGTTGGTCACTGGCAAGCAACGCGCGCATGATCGCGCGAGTGGTCAGGGCAGGGGCGCGATTGCCGCCGTTGTCCGCGATTGGCTGGCTGCGTCACGCCACGCAAGGAGCATCTCTGCGGTCCGCAACGCGCATCCCCGGCATGGCGGGTCAGGCGCGTTGTATATTATGCTGAAAAGCTAGCTGCCAAGTATCCGGATCGCGACGCACCGGTAGATTTCGGTGAGTGCAGTGAGGTCCGCAATCGCCACAGCCTCGTCCAACTTATGCATCGTTGCGTTGCACAGCCCGAATTCAACGACGGGACAGATTTTCGTCAGGAACCGCGCATCGGAAGTTCCGCCCGTGGTCGATGGTTCGGGCTTTATGCCCATAACGCCCTCAACAGCGTCAGAAATGGCCGCCGACAGTTCGCCTGGCGGGGTCAGGAACGCTTCGCCCGAAATCATGGCGGTCAGGTTGCCGCCGCCCTTTTCGACAAGCTCTTGCATCCGCGCAACGAGCGCCTCGCCGCTTTGCAGGTCGTTGAACCGGATCGACAATCGGGCTTCCGCCTTTGCCGGAATGACGTTGGTCGCTTTGTTGCCGACAGCCAGGTCCGTGATCTCAATATTGCTTGGCTGAAACCAGTCGGTGCCGGCATCGAGCGTAATCGCTTCGATCTCCGACAATATCGCCACGAGCTTTGGAATGGGGTTATCGGCCAAATGCGGATAGGCGACATGGCCCTGCGTCCCTGCAACCGAAATCCACATGTTCACGGACCCGCGCCGTCCGATTTTCATCATGTCGCCAAGCCGGCTCACGCTGGTGGGTTCGCCGACAAGGCAGGCATCGGGGATCGTGCCAAGCGCGTGCATATGATCGATTAAGGCGCGAGTGCCGTAAATCGCTGGCCCTTCTTCATCACCCGTAATGATCAGGCTGATTGTCCCTGCGTCAGCGGGGATCTCGTGCAATGCCGCGACAAATGCGGCGATGCTGCCCTTCATATCGACTGCGCCGCGACCGTGGAGCAAATCGCCCTTTATCTGCGGAACGAAAGGATCACTCGCCCAGCCAGCGCCCGGCGGCACGACGTCAAGATGCCCGGCAAAGGCAAAGTGACGCCCGCCGGATTCGCGAATGGCAAACAGGTTTTCGACAGGCGCGCCGTGCGCTGGATTGTCGTCACTTGTGCCCGATACAAAACGGTCAACGCGAAAGCCCAAAGGCTTCAGCATGCCCTCCAGCGCGTCAAATACGGCGCCCTGCGCTGGTGTCACGCTTTCGCAGGAAATCAGGCGTTGGGCATAAGCAAGGGCAAGAGCATCAGTCATCTGACCAACGCGTTAAGCATTAATGCCCTGCGAAACAAGTCAGACGTCGGCTTTACGCAATGCCTTTTCGGTGAAGATGGCATCGCCTTGAACCGAGCCTACAATCGCTACGCTGCCATCGACATCGCGGCGGGCAACAAGCAGAATAAATTCGTCGCCTGCGCCAGCAAATTCGTTGAGGTCACGCTTGCGCGCCGATCGCAAACGCGCACGTGCGTCATCGGTCGCCGTCGTGGCACGATCGTCGCCTGCAGCGGTTTTCTTGGCGCGACGTTCGGCGGCGACAATGGCTTTCAAGCCGCCTTCAAAACCAGCCAGAATAGTCGCGAACGTCCCCATCGGAACGGCATTGCGCTGCGCAAATTGAAGCGCTGTGGCAAATTCGGTTACGCGGGTCTTGTCATAGCCTACGCCAAAAACCAGCTTAACGATTGGCGTAAATGGCGCGCGTTCCTGTGCTTTCAGGCCTGCATCATGAAGCAGTTCTGCGTAATCGGCAGGGTGATTGGCGGCAATCAAGGCAAAGTCGTACGCGCGTCCAATCGCCTGATACAGGGCATCGCGCGTCCGAAGATCTGCATCGCGCGCCTGCTCTGCACATTGCCGCGCGGCATCCAGCCAGTCGGCAAGGCTTGCATTTTCATCGGGTGCTATGGTCTGCAGCAGATAGGGTTCATCGCTTTCAACGTCTTCACATGGCGCTGCGTCTTCAAGCTGCTCCGCCATTGGGCCGTTTGTCCAGATAGGGACATGCTCCTGTCGCGGCGGCAATGCGGCGAGCGCGTGTTCAACTTCGGCCTGCAACGGCCCACTAATGTCTGCAGGCGCGACTTCTTTCCAGTTGATGACGCCGTAGATGAAATCAATCGTGTCGTCGTCCGTCGAATAGGGCAGCAAAATGCCGCGGTACATGAGGACATTGCCGCAATCGTTCACAAACTCGGCTTCGAAACCGATGGGCGCGCGGTTGGCAATGATTTGCAGATAATGGTCCGTAATGCGCGACAGGAGCGAGCGGCGGGGGACTTCATCCAAATAAGTGATGTCCGCGCTTAAGCCGCATTCGGCGCGCAATTTATCGCCAAGATAGTCAATGGACGGATTTTCGATGCCCGATGTAAAATCGAGAAGAACGCTGTAGTCGCGGAAATCGTCGATCGCCGATGGATTGAGTTCCTCAATGCTTGGGAAATTTCTGTCGTGCAGCTGCGACGTCCAAAAATTATAGGCGCGGACCTGCATCCGGCGTTCGTCGCCAGATATGAATGGCGGCGGCTCTATTGCTGCGTCTTCGTCCTCATAGAGGGTGTAAGCGGGCAAATCAGCATCAAGGTCCGATCCAAACGGTTCAAATCCGTGCAAATTATCCATCTTTTGGTCCTGTCGATGTCGTGCGCCACATGGGCGGCACTACATTGCAGTCAGATGGTTAAGATGTTGTGAACTGGGACTTGGGCTATTGAAGGACACGTGCAAGGGCGTTTGACCAACCGGCCAGCCGCGCGTCGCGTGCGAGCTTTTCCATATTGGGTATAAAGCGCTGCACGCCGCCGCGCATGACAGCTGCATCCTCCAGCGACTTATAAATTCCGCATCCAACAGCGGCGAGCATTGCGGCGCCAAGTGCCGTCGTTTCGACAAAGGCCGGACGTTCAACATCTATGGCGAGCATGTCGGCGAGGTCTTGTGCCATCCAGCCATTGGCAACCATGCCACCGTCGATGCGCAGTTCCGCCCAATCGGCACCGTCCGCAGCAAATGCTGTTTTCAGGTCATGGGTCTGATGGGCCATCGCCTCCAGCGCGGCGCGGGCGACATGCGCCTTGGTCGCCGAGAAGCTCAGACCGCTGATGCTGGCCCGCGCATCCGGGCGCCAATGCGGCGCGCCAAGGCCCGACAATGCGGGTACAAGATATACGCCGCCATTGTCCGGAACGCTGCGCGCCAGTGTTTCGGTGTCCGCAGCGTGCGCAATAAGGCCCAGATCATCGCGCAGCCACTGGACGAGGCTTCCTGCGACAAATACCGATCCTTCCAGCGCGTAATGCCGCTCGCCACCCAATTGATATAATATGGTCGACAACAGACGGTTGCGTGACTGGCGCAATGTTGTGCCCGTTTGCGTCAGCACAAACGCGCCCGTGCCAAATGTTGCCTTGGTCTGGCCAACGGCAAAGCAGCCTTGGCCGATCGTGGCGGCTTGCTGGTCCCCCGCCATACCGGCAATGCGGATTGGCCCGCCAAAATGCTCCGGCAACGTCGTGCCAAGATCGCCTGCACAGTCGGTTATTTCGGGCAATATGTCGCGCGGCACGCCGAACAGGTCGGTAAGGCCGTCGTCCCATCCGCCGCTGCCAATCGCCATCAACGCTGTGCGTGATGCGTTGGTTGCATCGGTGATATGGCCGCCGCCCGTCAGGCGAAATACAAGATAGCTTTCGACCGTGCCAACCGCGAGATGCGCGCCGGCATCCTTTAGCTGCGGCCAGTTTTCCAAGGCCCATCCGATTTTGGACCCAGAGAAATAGGGATCGAGCAACAGGCCGGTTTTGGCCTGAACAACGGGTTCTTCGCCCTGTTCCTTCAACGCCGCGCATATGTCTGCGGTGCGGCGATCCTGCCATACAATCGCAGGGGCAAGCGGCTTGCCCGTACGTTTGTCCCAAAACACAATGGTCTCGCGCTGGTTGGTGATACCAATGCTCGCAATGCGGTCCGCACCACCTGCTTTTGCAATAATGGTCTGCGCGCATTCCAGCGTCAGCTTCCAGATTTCCTCGGCATCATGCTCCACCAGGCCAGGCGCCGGATAATGCTGGGTCAGCGGGCGTTGGCAGCTATCCACGGCAGTGCCGTCGGCGGCAAACAGAACGGCGCGGGTCGATGTTGTGCCTTCGTCAATAACAATGATATATTCGCTCATGCCTCAATCGCCGAAAGCCGGCGTCCTTCCTTGCTCCAGATAAAAACGGCCCGATTGCCAAAGATGATGCGGTTCACCGTCAATGCGGTCAACACACAGGTCACAAGGACAATCGCCATGACGTCGATATAATGCAGCCAGCCGATTCCCATATGCTGGTAAAATGTTTCGCCAGCATAAAGCGTGTCGGGCACGTACAAAATGAAATTGTGGAACGCATAAAGCGCAACGCCCCAAACCAGTCCGGCAATCGCGGCCCGTGCATCCATATTCCGGAACAGCAGCCCGGTTATGAAAGCCGACAGGATTGGCATTGAGGACAAGCCGTTGAGCTGCTGCAACAGGTTGATGATGCTTTTTGCATTTTCGTAGACTGGAACCAGCAGGACCGACGTGACCGTCAGAATGATCGACACAATCGCCGCAAGCCGCCAGTGGTTGGCAACAGGGCGGATGAATTTGTCGTGAAAATCGACCGCGTATAATGCCACCGAACTGTTCAATATGGCGCTGGTATGCGCGATAACGGCGGCCATCATCATGGCGGCAAACGCGCCCGACATCCAACCGGGCAATACATGCGCCACAAGCTTCCCATATGCCGCATCGCCCAAGCTTCCGAACAGCTTATAGGCAACGACGCCCGGAATGACGACGATGGCAGGGATGATGAGGATACGGACGGCGGCCGCGGCAAGCACGCCCTTTTGCGCTTCCTTGACGGTCGGCGCGGTCATCGCCTTTTGGGTGATATTCTGATTGGTCGACCAATAGAATATTTGGATGAAAATCATGCCCGTGAACAATGTGTGGAACGGGATGGGGGAATCGATGCTGCCAATCATCGATGTGCGTTCGGCCGGCACGGTGGACAGGTCAAACCCGACCGCAGCCAGTGCCAATATCACCACCAAAAACGCAATCGCCAGCACGCCGATGCCTGAATACGTGTCCATAACCGCCACTGCGCGTAAGCCGCCGGTGATGGTGTAAATGGCAGCGATAATCGCCATCGGTGCGGCAAACCAGATCAGCGACCAGTCCACACCGAACATCGATTTCAAAAACAGACTGCCCGAATAGAGCGCAGCGGGAAGGTAGATCAGGATATTGCCAAGCAGAAATAGCGCCGAAATCACGGTGCGTATGCTGCCGCCCTTGTACCGGCGTTCCAACAATTCTGTCACCGTGGTGCAATTGTTGCGATAATAAATCGGCACAAAAACATAGGCCAAGATCAACAGGCCAACGAAACCCGAAATCTCCCACCATGCGAGCAGCAGCATCTGGTTGCCGTTCATGCCGACCAGTTGTTCGGTCGACAGGTTTGTCAGCGTAATTGAGCCTGCGACGAACAGCCAGGTAAGGCCGCCGCCTGCCAAGAACACCTCTTTGGTGGAACCAGCGTCCTGCGCCCGCTCGGCACCTTTACCGTGCACTTTCCAGTATGTCAGGATGGCGATGAGCATGGTGAGCGAAACAAATATGCCGATTTGCGCCGCGCTGTTGGTTGTTTCGAACATCCGCCCCCCGATGATTTTCGTTGCAAAGCTGTGCTTTTGCTTTTTTGATAATATGCCGGTTAAACGGCTACATACAAAACACAAAGTAACAAATGGGTCGCGACGGCCAACGGAATTTCTGGGGAGCATGAGTTGGACCATTTGCGATTTGATGCCCCGGACGCGACATTGATATTGGCCTGCGCCAAGGGCGCGCCGCCGTCTGTGATCTATTGGGGCGCGGCATTGCCCAAAAATGTCGATGCGGCGCAGATAGAAAGCCTGTTTTTTCGGCAGGCTATGCACGGCGTCGCAGATGTTGCGCTGCCGCTGTCCTTGGCAATGGAGGCTGGTCTTGGCCATCCCATGATGCAGGGCTTTGCTGCGCATCGCGAGGGCAAGGATTGGTGCAGCCTTTTCGACGTCGGCAAAGTCGAAAGGCGGTCGCATGGCGCGAAAATCATATGCCGTGATGAACGCACGCGGCTTGGGATCGAATATGACATTGATTTTGATCCGGCCACCGGCGTTCTGCGTATCCGTACGGATTTGACCAATTATGGCGCGGCTGCGCTCGATGTGACGGAAGTGATGACGGCCTGCCTGCCGGTGCCTGCGCACATGACCGAGATTATCGGATTTACCGGCCGCTGGACTCAGGAATTTACCCAAGATCGGGTGCAGCGCAGCGCAGGCACATATTTGCGGGAAAACCGCAGCGGCCGAACCTCGCATTTCAGCTATCCCGCCATGCTATTGGCGACGTCCGGCACGAACGAAAGTGCAGGCGAGGCCTATGGCTTTCATTTGGCGTGGAGCGGGAACCATCGCCTGCGTGTGGACACGCTGACCGATGGACGCGTGTTGACCAGCCTTGGTGCGCTGCTGTTGCCCGGCGAGGTTCGGCTGGCACCGGGTGACACCTTCGCGAGCCCCGAGATTGTCGCTGCATATAGCGCTGATGGGTTGAGCGCGCTGAGCCGCAAATTCCACGAACATGTGCGCACAAAACTGCTGCGGCCAGCCATGCGCTTTAAGCCGCGGCCGGTGCATTATAACACGTGGGAAGCGGTGTATTTCGACCATGATATTGATAAGCTGAAAGAATTGGCAACCCGCGCCGCGGACATTGGCGTCGAACGCTTTGTTCTGGATGATGGCTGGTTCGGCGGCAGGCGGCATGACCGCGCCGGGCTTGGTGATTGGACTGTGTCCGGCGATGTGTACACCGACGGCCTAAAGCCCTTGGTTGATCATGTGACGTCGTTGGGCATGGAATTCGGGCTTTGGTTTGAACCCGAAATGGTCAACCCCGACAGCGACCTGTACCGCGCACATCCCGATTGGGTGCTGGGTGTGGAGGGCGTAGACCAAGTGCCGTTCCGGTCGCAACTTGCGCTGGACATCAGCCGGACCGAAGTCGCGGATTATATATTCCACGCAATC
>JBEDET010000042.1:0-18728 GCA_041175505.1 Pseudomonadota bacterium | reverse complement strand
CTGCGACGGGGGAATCCCGGCGAAGTGTGGCGAACGTATCCAGCAACCCACGCCAGTTCCCGTATACAACCGGGTCGACGATATGCGCCGCAAGCTCCGGCGCAATCTTGGGAATGGCGGTCATGCTTTTTGCTTTGCCCAATATTCATCGCGCAGCAGGCGCTTGTATAATTTGCCGGTATCGTGGCGGGGAAGCTCCTCGCGAAAATCGATACGGCGCGGAATTTTGATACCCGACAGCTTTTCGCGCGCATAAGCGGTGAGTTCATCACGCAAGGCATCACCCGCGTCCGCCATATCGAGCGGCTGCACCACAGCGATAACCTCTTCGCCCATTTCATCATGCGGGCCACCGATGACAGCCACGTCGCGGACGCGCGGGTGGGTCACCAGATGGTTTTCAATCTCCTGCGGGTAGATGTTCACCCCGCCCGAAATGATCATGAAGCTTTTGCGGTCTGTAAGGTAGAGATAGCCCTCTTCGTCCAGCCGGCCGACGTCGCCAAGCGTTGTCCAACCATGCTTGTTGGTTGCGCTTTTGGTTTTTTCGGGATCATTATGATAGCTGAAAGATGCAGCGCTTTCGAAGAACACAGTGCCTTCTTCGCCCACGGGAACATCATCCCCATCTTCGTCGCATATATGCATGATCGCGTTCAATGGCCGTCCAACCGAACCCTTGTGCGTCATCCATTCTTCGCTGGAGATAAAGGTAATCCCTTGGCCTTCCGTCCCCGCATAATATTCGCGGATGACGGGCCCCCACCAATTAATCATCGCTTCCTTTATGGGAACGGGGCACGGCGCGGCAGCGTGCACCGCGCTATCAAGGCTCGACACATCATATGCGTTGCGAACCTCTTCGGGCAGCTTCAACATGCGCGCAAAATGCGTTGGCACCCATTGGCTGGCGCTGATTTTGTATTTCTGAATGGCCGCGAGCGCCGCTTCGGGATCAAATTTCTCCATGACGACCACGGTGCCGCCAAGCCGGTGGACCGCCGCACACCACCGCAGCGGTGCCGCATGATATAGCGGCGCTGGCGACAAATAGATGCTGTCGCCCGAAAATTTAAACGCCATCGCGGCAAGGCCGGACAATGCGTTTGGTCCCGCAATGTCTGGATCATCGGGCAAGGGGAACCGAACGCCCTTGGGCTGACCAGTCGTCCCTGAACTGTACAACATGTCGGTGCCCGCACGTTCATCGGCGATGGGCGAAGTCGGCATGTCCGCAACTGCGGCTGCATAATTTTCCCAGCCGGCATGTTCCCCACCGAGAATGAACCGCTTCACAGGGCTTTGCAGCTGATCCAGCGTCGCACCCAAATAGGGTGAGGCAAACAGCGCCTTTGACCCGCTATCGTTCAAGATATAGTCGATCTCCGACGCCGTCAGACGGCAACTGATCGCGACATAAATCAGCCCGGCGCGCTGCGCACCCCAGACAAGGTCAAAAAACTCGGCGCGGTTTTCCAAACAGAACGCAACGGTGTCGCCATGTTGCAGCCCCAAGCTGCGGAACAGATGCGCGCACTGGTTGGAACGTTCATCAAGCTGCTTGTACGTTATCGTCTCACCCGATCCCGCCATGATGACTGCAGGTTTATCGGGGAAAGCCTGTGCGTGAACGGCGGGGTGGCCCATATTATTCGCCCTGCCAGTTAGGTTTGCGTTTTTCGGCAAAGGCGAGTGCGCCCTCACGCGAGTCCTTCGAGGTGAAGACGGGGCCGCAGATTTCATTCTGCTTCTTCCACATCTCCGCCGAATTCCAATCCGGACGCTCGTTGATCACGCGCTTGGTCGCAATCAACGCGAGCGGGCCGTTCGCGGCGACCTTGGCCGCGAGCTCAAGCGCGGCATCGATGGCGGCGCCGTCGGTGATGCGATTGACAAAGCCAACCTCATACGCGCGCTGAGCAGAGATAAAATCACCGGTCAGCGCAAGCTCCATCGCCATGCGCTTGCCGATAATCGATGGCAAGGTGAGCAAGCCACCAGCCGCCGCGACGAGGCTGCGTTTGACCTCGGGTATGCCGAACTGCGCCTTGTCATTCGCCACCAACAGGTCGCACGCGATGGCGATTTCCATACCACCGGCCAGTGCATAGCCCTCAACCGCGCCAATCAATGGCTTTGCAGGCGGGGATTCAATGAACCCGGCAAAACCCTTGCCCTTGATGCTGGGCAATTCGCCGCGCAGAAAGGCCTTCAGATCCATGCCAGAGCAAAATGTGCCCCCAGCGCCCGTGATGATACCCGCGTTCAGGCTCTTGTCGTCGTCAAGCTGCTCCATGGCCGCAGCGACGCCTTGCGCGACCGCTTGGTTGACGGCGTTCTTGGCCTCAGGCCGGTTGATGGTGATGATCAGGACGCCGTCCTGCGCTTGGGTTAGGACTTCAGACATTGCACTCTCCTAAACAAAAACCGTGCCCGCCGTAGAAGCGCCCTTCGACAGGCTCAGGGCTACGGTATGTAATATGGCTTACCGTCCCTTGGGCAAACCAAGCACATGTTCGCCGATGATATTCTTTTGGATCTGGCTGGTGCCCCCGCCGATGGTGGCGGAAAAGCTGTTCAGGTACGAACGGTGCCAATAGCCGTCATCGACCGCATTTTCGTCACCCACATAATAGCCCGCCCGCGTTCCTTGAAACTGGAGCGAGAATTCGGTGAGCTCGCGGACCAGCTCCGTGCGCGCCAGCTTGTTCATGAGCGCAAGGCCCATCGGACGGTCACTGGTCAGCGGCGCCATACGGCGGCGTTGGTTGTTGAGGTTCAGCGCCTGAATTTCGATCATATAATCGACCAGCCTGTCGCGCATGACGGGATCGTCGAGCACTGGCTTACCGCCGCGCTTGGCCGAACGGGCCATATCGATCACGCCCATGACGTCCATTTCCTTGACGAAATAACCACCGACCGGATTGACCTTCGCGCCGCGTTCATACTCAAGCGTCTTCATCGCGACCATCCAGCCCTGCCCTTCTTCGCCGACGAGGCCTGACGCTGGAATGCGGGCATCGGTGAAGAAGCATTGGGTGAAGCCATATTCGCCCGTTAATTTCTTCAAGCGCCGGGTTTCGACGCCGGGAATCTTCATCGGCGCTAGGAAGAACGAAAGCCCTGCATATTTGCTTGGCCCGTCATTCGATGTCCGCGCGAGCAGGATCATATAATCGGCGCGGTCGCCCAATGATGTCCAGATTTTCGAACCGTTGATGACATATTCATCGCCATCGCGCACAGCCTTGGTCTGCGCGCTGCCAAGGTCGGAACCATGCTCTGGTTCCGAAAAGCCCTGACACCAGATTTCTTCGGCCGAAAGCATCGGCTTAATGAAACGGCGCTTGTCCTCTTCACGGCCAATGTCGAGCAGCAACGGACCCGTCCAGCCGTTCGCAATTGCGTTCAGCATAATCGGCGCGTCGTGCGTTTTCATGACGCGCGTGGCGATCCGTTGATATTCGGGGTGCATGCCATAGCCGCCATATTCGGTGGGCCAGGACATGCCGAAATAGCCCGCCTCGTAAACCTTGCGCTGCCAGTTGCGCAGGAAATCAAACTGCTGATCAGTGGAAACTTCCATGAAGGTCAGCGGCAACATAAAGCCCGGGTCGCGCACCGTGTTTTCGGCGAACCACGCATCGCACTGCTTTTCGAAATCCGCTAATTCTTGGGGACTTGGTTTGCTCATGGCTGATTCCTCTCTCACCTATTTAATTGCGCGATTAAAGGGGCGATTGCAACAGCGAAATCCTGCCTGTTCTTGGACGACTTAGCCCTTCTTAAACGGTGCCATTTCGCCCAGAAACGCGATCTGCCGTTCCATCGCCTGACTTTCGCGGGCAAGGAAATCGGCAACGGCGGAGCGAAAGCCTGCATTGGCGATATAATGCGCCGAATATGTCGGCACCGCCTCATATCCGCGTGCGAGCTTATGCTCTCCCTGCGCGCCCGCTTCAACGCGGGGCAGGCCATGCGCGATCGCGTAATCGATGGCCTGATAATAACATAATTCAAAATGCAGAAACGGCACGTCACGGGTGCAGCCCCAATAACGGCCATAGAGGCAATCCGGGCTGACAAAGTTTAGTGCACCCGCAATCGGCCGGTCGCCATCATAAGCGAGGAACAGGACAATGCTGTCCTTCATGCTTTCCCCGATGAGGTCGAAAAACGCGCGCGTCAGATATGGCTGCCCCCATTTGCGCGCACCGGTATCTTGGTAAAATACCCAAAAGGCATCCCAGTCATCAGCCGTAATGTCCGCGCCGCTGATTTGCGCAATGCGGACGGCGGATTGTGCAGCGGCACGCTCCTTACGAATGGCCTTGCGCTTGCGTGACGATAAGGCGGCAAGGAAACCGTCAAAGTCTGCATAATCGCGGTTTTGCCAGTGAAATTGCGTACCCATGCGCGTCAGCCATCCCGCCGCACGAAACAACTCCAGCTCGCCCTCTTCAACAAAAGTTGCATGTGCAGACGACAGGCCATTTTGGTCCACGACCGCTTCGGCGGCGGCCAATATCGCTGGCGCAAGTGCTGGATCGCGCAACAACAATCGCGGCCCGGGCACTGGCGAGAACGGCGCGGCAATCTGCAATTTGGGATAATATTGCCCGCCCGCCCGTTCAAACGCATCCGCCCAATGATGGTCGAACACATATTCGCCCTGGCTGTGGCTCTTAAGATAGGCAGGAAGCGCAGCGGCGGGAATGCCGTCCGCATCGCGGATCATGATCGGCGCCGGCGACCAGCCTGTTCCGGGGCCGACACTGCCCGATTCCTCCAACGCCGCCAAAAACGCGTGGCCCACAAACGGATTGCCCCGCGGGTTCAGCGCATCCCACTGGGCCGCGGGAATATCGCTGACCTTGCTTAAGAGTTCGGCGGTGACGCCGTCGGTCATTAAGCCGCGCGAACCTTTACCACACAGTCGATTTCGACCGTTGCATCGCGTGGCAATACAGGGACGGAGACGGCCGCACGTGCATGCTTGCCTGCGTCGCCGAACACGGCTTCCATCAGGTCCGACGCGCCATTGGCGGCTTCGGGTTGGTCGGTAAAGTCAGGGGTCGACGCGACAAATACGCCAAGCTTGACGATGCGTTCCACGCGGTCGAGGTCGCCGCCAAGCGCCGCCTTCATCTGCGCGATAAGCATGATTCCGCACGCCTTGGCGGCTGCCTTACCCTCTTCAAGGCTGCGCGTGTCGCCGACTTTGCCGGTGACAACCTTGCCATCGACAAAGGGCAGCTGCCCCGAAATGAACAGCATTCCGTTTGCTTCGACAGCGGGCACATAGGATGCGACCGGCGCGGCGGGTGCGGGGAGGGTAATGCCGAGTTCGGCCAATTTTGCTTCTATCATTATGCTACCTTTTCCAAACTGGGCGCTGGCGCATTTGCAACCAGCCGCTCCCTAATCCAAACTTCTGCGTCGGCCCAACGATCCAGCCGCGCGTGCGCTGATTTCGATGGCTTCACGCGGTCCCACAGCAATGGCTCACCGACAAAATGCAGCCGCCAGACGTCGGGATGCTGTTCACCAACCGACTCATGCTGATGCCCAAGATCGTCGACGAATACGGCAACGCTGGGTTTATATGCGTCCAAAATCCGGCCAAGCGCTTCGCCCTTGCCGCCTTGGTTGCAATAGACTGGCGCGTCGATGCCCACGGCCTTCAACTGCTCGGTCCGTGGCCCAGCGCGGTGGTCGAGCAAATTGGTGAGGATGACGACATCGGCATGTTCGCGCAGCCGGTTAAGGCTTTCGACCGCGCCATCAATCGCTTGCTGGCGGTGCATTTCGGTATCGAAAAACCCGTTGAGCAAATCCCACACCTGACCGCGCTCAACCACCGTGCCATCATGCTTGTGGCGCAGCGCCTCGCCCCAATCGCCGTGGACGAGGTCAAAATGAATATGATGCGCGTCGTCCAGCCAGTCGCGGAAGGGCACGATCATGTGCAACAGCACCTCATCGCAATCGGAAATTAGCAATGGCCTGCTCATGCTTCTAACTCCTGCCGTGCCTGTACAAGTAATGCGGGTGAAACCCCGATGACCGCAGCGCACGCGATGAGGTCAGGCTCATAAGCCTCAAGAAAGGATAATATCGCCGCTTGCGTGCCGCGTTCGGTGATGGAGCTGCGCAACCCTTCGGGTGTCAGGCCGGTCAGCGACAAAAGCCGCTCCGCCCGTGCTTCTTCCATCAACGCCCAAGCCAAAGCCTGAAACGCCATACCCGATGCGTCTAACTTGCCATTTGTTTCATGCATGGCTTTCGCTTAAGCATGTTTGAAGTCGCGGCACCAGCCCTCTCCCCCACCCGACCACCCATAGCATGCTATCGTGGGGTGGTCGGGTGGGGGAGAGGGCTGGTGCCGAAACCGGCGAGAGCCGGACAAGCGAGCGGGAAAAGAGCGGTAATGTCGAAAAAGGTGATGATCGTTGAGGATAATGAACTGAACCTCAAACTATTCACTGATTTGCTGCGCGCGCACCAGTTTGTTGTTGAGGGCGTGCGCGACGGACGGCTGGCGCTGGAACAGGCGCGGACATTTGCGCCGGACCTTATTATCATGGACATTCAACTGCCGCATGTCAGCGGCATCGACCTGATTGAGGCAATGCAAAAGGATGCGGCTTTATCCCCAATCCCCGTGCTCGCCGTGACCGCTTATGCGGGCAAAGGCGACGAGGACCGGATCATGGCCGCAGGCGCAAAAGGCTATCTGTCAAAGCCGGTGTCGGTGATGACGTTTCTGGAGGCAGTGCGGCGGATCGTTGTTTGATGGAAAATCTTGCCTGCAAGCTAAGCCGGCTCTGTCAGTTTTCCTTCAACCTTTTGACGCAATTTCATTCCGAACGCCTGATATTCAAAAGTAATGCTGAATCTGTCTGAAGCATATGTGCCCGTTATTGGCACATTGTGACCGGCAATAGGATCTACCGGGCGTTGTTGAAAATTGCCACTGACCTGACCATTTGAAAAATTCAGGTCGGCATCTTTGATCCCATGGTAGAAACGAGTTACAAATACCGAGGCTGGAGGGTAAGCGGCATCGCTGGCGCTGATTTCAACAATATGTGTTTGAAGGCCCGCTTTGCCAGGATTTCCATCAGCTTCGAACCAAGCCTGCAATTCCCATTTACCCGCGGCAAATCTGTCGTTCGAACCGTCATTCAAACCGCAGCCGCCCAGCGTCGTCAACATCATCAGCAGCAGCAACAAACGCATTTCATTTACCCCCCGTTAAAGCCGGAATGGCATGATGGAATCGGCGCGTTAAAATAATATTAAGTTTGCGAAGTAGTTGGGTGGCTGTCGTGAATCAAAAAGGGCGCCCGAGGCGCCCTGATCGATAGCTTATTCAAGCAGTGCGTTGGCTTACTTGATTTTGGCTTCCTTGAACTCGACATGCTTGCGCACAACGGGGTCATATTTACGGAACGTCATCTTTTCAGTGATGTTGCGTGGATTTTTCTTGGTCACGTAGAAGAAACCTGTGTCAGCGGTGCTGAGCAGCTTGATCTTGATCGTGGCTGGCTTCGCCATGGCCCATTCCTTTTGTTCAAATAATGTCGCAAAAAACTGCGCAGGGATTGGCCGCGCTGTTCACAGACGCGGGCCTTTGCTGGTTTGGCGGGTGAAAGTCAAGCCCGTAACCCCAAATCAGGCCTCAAAGCGGGCCAATGCCCCCTGAATCGTCATGCTGAACGGGTTTCAGCATCTTCGTTTTGCCGTACCGCCGCGTTTTCGGATGCGGGAGCGCGTTCGACATAGCCCGCTTTGATTGCCAAAACAAAGGCGATTCGCGAGGCAGTTCAGTACGCGCGCCGCACGCATCCTATTTTGATCATGATGTGCTAAGGCAGAAAATATGGACACTGCTTTTACGACCTTCCTGTCTGTTTTCCTCGCCGAGATGGGCGACCGGACCCAGATCCTCGCCGCCGTGCTCGCGCTGCGGTATCGCAACAATAATGCGATTCTTGGCGGACTCGCCTGTGCCACCTTGATCAATTGCGGCATTTCGGCAGCGGGCGGATCGGTAATCGACAGCTGGATGAGTGCGCAGTCGGTCAAGATGTTCGCTGGCCTTGCCTATATCTTTGCGGGCGCGGGCATGTTGCTGTGGCGGCGCAATGTCGACCCGTTATCAGGGTGGAAAAGCCCTGCATTTCTGACCGCATTCTTCGGTCTGTTTATTTTGGAATTTGGCGACAAGAGCCAGTTCATCATCGCCGCGCAAAGTGCCCGCACGCCTTATTGGGGCATGGCAGCGGTCGGCGGGTTTGTCGGCATCATGGCCGCCACGGTGCCAGCGGTCATCCTGCGCGCGCGGCTTGGCCAGATTGTGCCGTTGAAACCGATAAGGTGGGTGTCTGGCGCATTGTTGTTGGGATGGGGCTTTGTATTGACCACTCAGGCCAATGGCATCAGCTGATTGCCGCTGGCGCAAGCGCGGGTGCTGTAAATAGCGTGCGTCGTTCCTATATTATGTTCTCCCCCCCCGAATGATGGAGAACTGCCATGGCACATGGTGACAATAGCAAAAAAGCGCTGGCCGATGCGTTGAATGGCCTGCTGGCCGATTATTATGCGCTCTACCTCAAGACCAAGAATTTTCATTGGCATGTGACCGGTCCGCATTTTCGCGAATATCATCTGCTGTTTGATGAACAGGCGACGGAATTGATCGCAACCACCGACCTTGTTGCCGAACGCGTGCGCAAGCTGGGTCAGGACACGCTGACGTCCATCGGCGCGATCGCCGCCAAGCAGCGGATCAATGACCATGATTCGACGTCGACCGATGCACCCAAGATGCTGAAGGAACTTCATGCCGATAATGAGACGATGATTAAGGCATTGAAAGACGCAAAGGACCTTGCGGATAAAGCCGGCGACAATGCGACCGATGGCCTGCTGGACGACTGGACGGACCAGGCCGAACAGCGCGCCTGGTTCCTGGCCGCGACAATCGGCAAAGCATAATAGATACAAAAAAGGCGGGCGAAGCGTTGTGCTTCACCCGCCTTTTTGAAATTCTAACGCGCGCTTATTCGGAAAGCGGGCCCAAGTTTGTGGCCGAATATTTGCCGCGACGATCGATTTCGATGTCAAACGCCAAACGGTCACCCTGAGTCACTTGACCCATGCCAGAACGCTCAAGCGCAGAAATGTGCACAAACACATCTTCGCCGCCATCATCACGCTGCACAAAACCAAAACCCTTCATGTCGTTGAAGAATTTTACGGTTCCGTTGGCACGTTCGCCAGTCGATTCGCGCTGCGGTCCACGTGGTGCCGAATCACGGTCACCACCGCGGAAGCCACCACGGTCATCGCCACGCGGAGCGCGGTCACGATCAAATGCTGGACGGTCCGGACGCGGTGCGCGCTCGGTCACTTCCATTGGCTCACCATCGATGACGAGGTCCGTTGCCGAAACCTTGCCGCCACGCTCAACGAGCGAGAATTCGAGCGGCTGGCCTTCAGCAAGACCCGTCAGGCCAGCTTGCTCAACCGCGCTGATGTGTACGAACACATCATCGGGACGACCATCGACCTGAATGAAGCCAAAGCCCTTTTGACCATTGAAAAACTTAACAATTCCTTTGCCGGAACCGATGACTTGCGCTGGCATTGGTGGGCCGCCTGGGCCACGCCGAGGTGCACCGAAGCCACCTCCGCCACCACCGCCGCCGCTATTTCCGCCGCCGTAACCGCCACCTGAGCGGCCGCCGCCAAAATCACTTTGATAGGGGGACGGTGCGCGATAACCGTCATAGCTTTCATCACCGAAACCATCTCTTTTGTCCCGGCCTTTGCCAGCACGCTTGCGATCAAAACCCATAACTTCTTACTTGCCTTCTCATCGCCCAGAACCACTATGTTATGCAGTCGAGGGCGACTGTACTGCACGTCACAAGCGCAGCCGTTGGTGATTGCGCAAGCATTTTGTATATCGCATTAAAAGGTTACGCGATAGCTAATATTGCGGCGGAAAATCGCAGGGCGCCAACTGCAGTTTCATTTGCCTTGCACAGTCCGGTCGGGCAAGGGGCTAGCATGACCGTATATTTACACGAAGAAGACCTTCCCGCAGGCGTACTGGCCGATGGCCCCGTCGCCGTAGACACCGAAACCATGGGGCTCATCACCCCGCGTGACAGGCTGTGCTTGCTGCAGATTTCCGACGGACGCGGCGATGAACATCTTGTGCGTTTTGGCCGCGACAGTGACTTTTCTGCACCAAATTTGCGTGCCGTACTGGCCGATCCCACCCGTTTGAAGCTGTTCCATTATGCCCGATTCGATTTGGCGGCGATTTCGCATTATTTGAACGTCGTCGCGACGCCGTTATTCTGCACCAAAATCGCCTCGCGCCTCGTTCGGACCTACACGGACCGCCACGGGCTGAAGGAACTGGTGAAGGAAATGTTGTCGACAGACATTTCCAAGCAGCAGCAGTCAAGCGACTGGGGCGGCCCCATATTGTCCGAAGCGCAAAAAGATTATGCCGCCAGCGACGTGCGCTATTTGCACCGCCTGCATGCCGAATTTGTCGTGCGATTGGAACGCGAAGGCCGGACCGACTTGGCGCAGGCCTGCTTTGACTTTCTGCCGCACCGTGCGAACCTTGATCTGTCTGGCTGGCCAGAGACCGATATATTCGGGCACAGTTAAGATTTAATCGGGTTAGAGACATAACATGTCCGCACAGGCCGATCTTGAACGCAGTTATCGTCAACGCTGGGCATTGCCCGGCGGACGGCATGACCGCCTTATCCGCGCGATGCGGGTTGTCTTGCCGAGCATCATCGGTTTGCTTGTCGCCATATTGGCGTTCAGCCCATTTACCGGACAGCAGGAACTTAGCTTTGTCCTGAACAAAGACGAAGTGAATCTGTCGCGCGAGCGGTTGCGCGTTGTTGAGGCCCTCTATCGCGGCGAAGACAGCAAGGGCCGGCCCTTTTCGCTGCGCGCCGGTAGCGCGGTTCAGAAGACATCGGCGCAACCTGTTCTCGACATGACATCATTGTCGGGCCGGATATCGTTGCAGGACGGCCCAGCCTCCATCATCGCGCAGCGCGGCAGCTATGACCTTGGCAAGGAAACCATGCGCGTGACGGGCCCATTGGCGGTTGAATCGCCGGGCTATGACATGGTCGCCAGCAATGTGGAGCTGTCGTTGAAAGACCGGACGATGCAAAGCTTTGGGCCAGTGAGCGGCCGCACAAAGGTCGGAACCTTCCACGCCGGACACTTGCGCGCTGACCTCGATACGCGCATTATCCGGCTAGATGGCGGCGTTCGTTTGCGTATCGACCAGAATGCGATTAAGTGAGGCCAACATGAGCAAAGCTTCTATCTCCTTTGGACTGGCCGCCGCATTTGCGGGCATTATGATGCTGTCTTCGGCGTCGGCGCAAAGCATTCGCAACCATGATAGCAACGCACCTGTAGATTTCGCTGCCGGTTCGATGGAGCTGCAGGATCGCGCAGACCGCGTCGTTCTTGCCGGCGGCGTAACCGCAACGCAGGCGGGGCTCACGCTCAAGGCAAATCGCGTGACAGCGGCCTATTCCAACAATGGCGGCGTGGACGTAAATCGCCTCGACGCCACAGGCGGCGTGACCGTTACCAAGGATGATCTGCGCGCGACCAGCAGCTCGGCCATATATGATCTCGACTCCAGCCTGATCACGCTGATTGGCAATGTGAATCTGGTGCAAGGCAGCAACCGGCTAAACGGTGGCAGGCTTGTCATCGATCTCAATTCCGGCCGATCAACCCTCAATGCCGGTGGCCCTGCCAATACAAACAATTCGGGCGGCCGCGTTACCGGTTCATTTAGCGTTCCACAGCGCAAAAATTAGGGGGCAACCCCGAACAGCCCCTAAAACGGGGCAGCATAAATCATGCCAATTGCAAAATGGGTCAGCATTCATTAGCTGTCTGTTGGATATCAACGGCAAAATCGCGGGCGAAATTTGGATATGGATAGCATGACTGCAACTTCTCCCGCTGCGGATGCGACGACGCAAGACGGCGCGCAATCCGGACTGGGTGTCGTTTCCATCGCCAAAAGCTATGACAAGCGCGCGGTATTGACCGATGTGTCGCTCTCTGTTGCGAAGGGCGAAGTGGTTGGTCTGCTTGGCCCAAATGGCGCGGGTAAAACCACCTGCTTTTATTCCATCATGGGACTGGTTAAGCCCGACAGTGGACGCATCACATTGGATGGCGCGGACATCACCAACCTGCCGATGTACCGCCGCGCAATTTTGGGCTTGGGCTATTTGCCGCAAGAAACATCGATTTTCCGTGGCATGACCGTGGAACAAAATATCAGCGCCGTTCTGGAAATGGCAGAACCCGATGCAGACGCGCGCCACGAGCGGTTGGAAAAATTACTCGGCGAATTTGGCCTCACCCGGTTGCGCAGTGCACCCGCCATGGCGCTGTCCGGTGGCGAGCGGCGGCGCTGCGAAATCGCCCGCGCGCTGGCGGCAAACCCATCGATCATGTTGCTCGATGAACCTTTCGCCGGCATCGACCCGATATCCATTTCCGATATTCGCGACCTGGTGAAAGAATTGAAAACCCGCGGCATCGGCGTGCTGATTACGGATCATAATGTGCGCGAAACGCTCGATATCGTTGACCGCGCCTGCATCATTTATGGTGGACAGGTTCTGTTCGCAGGGTCGCCAGAGGCGTTGGTCGCGGACCCCAATGTGCGCCGCCTGTATCTCGGCGAGAGTTTTGCAATGTGATTTGCGGCGATGACGGAACCATAACGTCATGGCATTAGCACCCCGTCTCGATCTTCGCCAAAGCCAGTCGCTGGTGATGACACCGCAACTGCAGCAGGCGATTAAACTGCTCGCATTGTCGTCGCTCGAAATTGAAGCGTTCATCGCCGAAGAGGTGGAGCGTAATCCCGTTTTGGAAACAGGCAGCAGCGACGCTGCCCCTGATGTGCCGACCGAGGATTTCGCGCCCGCATTGACCGACAGCGGCGAGCAGGCCAGTGACGACCTGCTGAGTGGCGACGGCCAAGGGACATCGGACGCGCTGGATGTCGATTTCAGCGCAGAAACGTTCCACCATGACACCCCATCGGACAGTGTCGGCGGGGCCGATGGCATGCTTGGGCTTTCGGGCAACACGGCATCCAATGCGTTCGATGCAGACGGACCTGATTTCGACAGCTTTGCCGCGCGCGACATCAGCCTGCGTGAACATTTGATGGCGCAGGCAGGGTCCAGCCTTTCCGGACGGCAGCTGTTTCTGGTCCAGCAGATTATCGAACATATCGAACCCACGGGCTATGTTGGCGAAGACCTGATGGCGGCGGCCCACCGGCTTGGCGTTCCCATGGTGGACATGGAGGCGGCGCTTACAGAGTTGCAGCGGTTCGACCCCACAGGCGTCGGCGCGCGAAACCTGTCCGAATGCCTTGCCATTCAAGCGCGCGAGGCGGATCGTTATGACCCTTGCATGGCCAAGCTTATCGACAATCTCGACTTGGTGGCAAAGGGTGCGTTTGACCAGCTTAAGCGCATGTGCCGCGTCGACGACGAAGACCTGCGCGATATGTTGGTGGAACTGCGCGGCTATGATCCAAAACCCGGTTGCCGGTTCGAAAGCGAAGATATGCTTGCCGTCACACCCGACATATTTGTGACACCGCGCGGCGCAGGCTGGGCCATCGAATTGAACAGTGCCAACCTGCCCCGCATTCTCATCAACCGCAGCTATGTGGCCGAGCTTGGGCAAGACAAAGCCACAAAGGCCTGGCTCAGCGACTGCATGGCGGATGCGAATTGGCTCATCAAAGCCATGGATCAAAGACAGCGCACCATCGTTAAAGTCGCCACTGAGATTGTGAAGCAGCAGGACGGCTTTTTTCGCAACGGCGTCGCCCATTTGCGGCCACTCACGCTGCGGCAAGTGGCCGATGCCATCGACATGCATGAATCCACCGTCAGCCGGGTCACAAGCAACAAATATCTGCATTGCGGACGCGGCCTGTTTGATCTCAAATATTTCTTCTCATCGGGCGTTCAATCCGCCGACGGCGAGGGCGCGTCGGCTGAGGCCGTCAAAAGCCACATCAAATCCCTGATTGATGCCGAGGGCGAAAAGATCCTGTCCGATGACACGCTGGTCGATTTGTTGACGGCAAAAGGCTTTGACATTGCCCGCCGCACCGTTGCGAAATATCGCGAAGCCATGGGTATCGGATCGTCCGTACAAAGACGGCGGCAAAAAAAAATGGGCCGCTAATCAAGCCGCCAGATTTGAACGCGCCAATGCTTCGCGGTCGATAAGAATTTTCTCGGCTAATATATGGTCGCTGACCTTATCCACGTCGATTGCGGCGACTGGGTCAGACATCGGCACCAGCGTAGCAACAAGGCCGAGGCGTTTGCCCGCAATCGTTAACGCCTGCCGCAATCCAATCGTGCGGGTCAGCGCGCGCAGGGCCAGCCGCACCCCGAAGTGCATGAACAAGCGCCATGCTTTCTTGCGATCCTGTTCAGCCTCTGCCCATAAATCGAGCGCGAATGCCGACTTGGTGCTCATCAATGCGAAGAGATTTGCACCCGACCACGCGCCGTCCGAAAAACGCAGCCATGTGCGTTTGGCATCGGGAAATTGCGCCAACATCGTCTTGCGCTCCACCATCCCAATGGCAACGTCGCCATCGGCTTTGCCCAGAAATTCGGCGATCATATCAACGGTTAACAAGGGGTGGTCCGCGGTGGTCACCAGTATCGGCGACGAAAATCCTAACGCATCCACCTGCCGTTTGATGCTCAGCGATATACTGCTCAGGCTTTCGACCAGCGTTGCGCCACCTGCCGCATCTACCGCGGAACGCAGCGCATCGGGTTCCTGACATAGGACAATGATTTCACCGATAAGCGGCGATGCACGCAGCGTCCGCACGACATGGCTAATCATCGGTTCGCCGCGCACGGGCACCAAAGCTTTCAGCTCAAGCCCGAAATGCTGTGCAAACATATCCGTACCAGGCCTTTGCCCGGCAAGGACGATGCAGGTCCATTGCGCTTGCAAACAGCTTCTCCTAAACGCGTCCAAATCGGGGGTGCGCCAACGCATTTGGCATACCTTGGGGTGGGGCTTGGCGACCAAATATGAATATTGCAATATATGATCTCGACAAGACCATAACCCGTCGCCCGACATTTACCCATTTTCTGCTATTCTATGCCCGGCGGACCGCCCCCATTCGTCTGGCATTACTGCCGGTCTGGATCACCGCGATGCTGGGATATAAGCTTCGCCTTTATGGGCGCAAACCGCTGAAACAATTTGGGATCGCGATGTTTATCGGGCGCAAAATTTGTCCGGAAACTTTATCCAATATCGTCGCCGATTTTGCCGAACAGCTTGTGCGCGAAGGCCTTCAGACGGGGGCTGTTGCCCGCATAGACGCCGATCGCGCGCGCGGGGCATTGCTGGTGATGGCCACCGCTGCACCCCATTTTTATGCGGGCAACATCGGCGCCAAAATTGGTTTTGATGCGGTTATTGCGACGCGCCATATCAGCCACGAAGACGGCCAACTGATGCACCGCATCGACGGCGAAAATTGCTACGCCGCAGAAAAACTGCGCCGCGTGCAGGAATGGCTGTCGCAACAGGGCATCAACCGCAAAGATGCGCATATCCGTTTTTATTCGGACGATCTGAGTGACCGGCCCACTTTAGACTTCGCGGACGAAGGCTATGCGGTGAACCCCTCCAAACGCTTTATGAAGGCTGCTGCCGCCGCCAATTGGGGCGTGCTCGATTTCCGCAGCGCAAGTGCGCCCGCTTCAGCCAGCTAAGCTTTCAATATATCGACCCAAAGCCTCCGCACCGCGTTCCGAGGCTGGACGCGGATCGCTTTGGTCGGCGGTGTAGGCCATCCGCTGTTCTTGGGCTTTGCGATATTGGGCGGCAATCTGCGCATGATCGGGCAACAATGCTATCAACTGCTTGGCCGTGCGGACAACCGGGCCGTTGTTCCAGAAATCATATTCTGGCGGCGCGCCGGGCACATTCGCACTGTGCGTATCGATGAAAAAACATGCGCGCGGGCGATGCAGAAATTCATACACCTGGCTTGAAACATCGCCAATATAGACGTCGGCGGACAGGGTGTAGCTCATGTCAAACAGGCGCGCGCTGTCCACATCGACCCGGATATTCGGGGCATCATAATATTTGGGATCAACGTCTGGCCGCGTGCGGGTCACGCGATATTCGGGCGAAATATGCACCTTTTTATAAAATAGCATCACATGCGGCGCAAAGATCAGATTGTAACGGTCCGCATTCTGGTAAAAAAATTCCAATATGTCCGCCCCGTGATCGAACCAGCTGGACATATGGGGATCGAAATGCGGGTTGTATAAAAATGTCGGTCTTTTGTTGTCGAAAAATGTTTCAGGGGTGCGCCCCCGCAAAATGTCGAACTTTGGATAACCGATGATCCGGCAGCGTTCTGGCGTGGAAACGCCAGCATCTACCATCTGGTCCACAACCTTTTGTCCGCTGACCATCAACAGGTCAAAGTCGCGGAATGCAGGGTGAAAAGATACATTCCGGTCCCCCGCCCCATGGGGTACGCAGACAAAGGCTGGGCAATGTTTGCGACGGCGAAATTTGGCCCAATGGCGTTTCAGGGTAAGGCATGTGCGTTCCGTCGACACGATGGCGACGGATTTCCGCAAGAACGCATTATGCCAATATAAACGCAATATCCGGTGAACGGGCACGATCCGGTTCAGGCCATTTGTGAGCGTCTTGAGCCATTCGGGTAACGCCAGTGACCGCCAATGCAAGGCGGCAATCTGTTCAGGCGTCAGCAGCCTTTCGACCTCTTTTCGCGTAACGTCACTGCCAAAGGCGACGATCGCCCGATAGGATTTTTCGCGTAAAGCGAATGCGCCAGCTATCCCCGCCAAATGCGCCACTTGGTGGCCTGCGTCATGGTTGAACAGGAAAATAACGTCCGATTTAACGGAGGCAGCAGCATTCTTGTGTCGTGGATTATTCATACAAGGCAGCATCTATCGCCATTGATAGATTTTTGCGACCAGTTTGCAGCGCGTTCAATTTTTTTCCGGCACGTCATGACATGGCTTTGATTAACGGCGGAAGTGCACTAGTCCCGCAGACTGATCGGGGGTCTGGCGTAATGGCTGAACAAAAACGGGGGAGTGGGCGCCGCATTTTGCAATCGGGCGCTTGGCTGTTCTTGCCAAAGACCACCTCTGCGGTGCTCAGCCTCATTTACCTAGCCGTTTCGACCCAAAGCTTGGGCGCGGCAGAATTTGGCAAATTCATGCTGATCTTCAGCTTTGCCCAAACAATATCCAGCTTCACATCATTCCAGACGTGGCAAATTCTGATCCGCTATGGCACGACGTTGGTGCATACAAAGTCCGATCAAAAGCTCGCCGAACTCACATGGTTTTGCCTGATCTTGGATATAATCGGGGCATTGCTGGCGTTTCTGGTCGCGATGGTCGGCGCATGGGCGCTTGCAACCAACCAAGGCTGGAATGATTCAGAGGCAATCGCCGTGGTCGGCTTCACGGTGCTTTTGGTACTGTCCGCACGCTCCACACCGACAGGACTGCTGCGCATCAACGACCGTTTTGGCGATGCCGCCATTCCGGACATGCTGGTGCCTATCATCCGCCTTGTCGGCACTGGCATATTGGTGCTGACACAGCCTACGGCATGGGGGTTCCTCGCGGTGTGGCTATTGTCCGAAATGGTGCCAACGATATGGGTTTGGGGGAATGTTTTGCGCCGGCTGAAATTGCCGCTGCGGCTCAGCAGTATGCCAAGCCTGCGCGGCTTTCAGGAGAGCTTCCCCGGCATTACCAAATTCGCGTTATGGTCGAATGTCGGATCCAGCTTTAAGCTGACCAGCCAACAAGTGGTCGCGGTTGTGGTTGGCTTCTCCGTCGGTGCAGCGGCTGCCGGATTTTTCCGGCTCGGCTATCAATTGGGTCAGGTGTTTGCGCGGGTCGGCGACGCCATATCGATGGCAATATTCACCGAATACGCCCGCGTCGCGCACACCGTCGACGCCAAAGATGCCAGCAATTTGCTCAGCCGCATGATTAAGGTGTCCGGCGTTGCGGCGGTGCTCGTATTGGCGATTGTCGGCTTCACGGGAAAACCCGCCTTGATATGGATATTTGGCGCAGAGTTTGTCGCCGCCTATCCGTTGGTATTGATCTTGGGCACAGCCACCGCCGTGCAATTTGCCACATTGGGGCTGGAGCCCGCGCTGCTCACCGCAGGCAAGGCTGGGCGTGTGATGCTGTGCAGCCTTGCTGGCGCTATTGTCGTGGTGCTGATGATGATCTGGCTGATGCCGACTTATGGCGAGGTTGGTGCAGCATTTGCGATGTTAGGCGCAGCGGTGGTCAACGCCGCGCTGCTGGTCATTTCCTATCGGCAAAAGATCGTTGCGCCAAAAACTTAACGCGGTCCGTGCGCTTTTATGAAGGTCGTAACATCGGTAATGACCGACGCCTTGTTCCTAAAGGGACGGGCGACCGCCATGATGATGTCGGAATGGCCAACGTCGGGATAGATTTTCAGCTGCTGTTTCCCACCCAGCGCCGCGATCCGTTCCGACAGGACCTTGCTGTTGCGTGGCTTGACTACGG
>JBEDET010000041.1:0-19425 GCA_041175505.1 Pseudomonadota bacterium | reverse complement strand
CTGCACCAACAATTGCGCCCGGCACTTTCTTCATTTCGGCAATGGCATCCAATGCAGCCGCCGTGCGCAACGTGACCTCTAGCACCGGCAAACCACCTGCCACCAATGCCTCAGCAATTGCGCGTGCATGCGCCGCATCTTCAATCACCAGAACGGGGATAACGGGCGCGGTGCGCATGATTTTTTCAACGGGCGTCATTGGCTATTCTTTCTCGATATATTGCTGGGCATAGGCCGCGGCTGCGCCGAAAAGGCCCGGCTGCGGATGGGTGATAAGTTTAACGGGGATGGAGGCCATTAATCCTTCAAAGCGGCCTTTAGCGCGGAAACGTTCGGCAAAGCCTGAACGCACTAAGCTGTCCTTGATACGCAGTCCTAGACCGCCTGCGATGACGACCCCTGCAAAGCCGCCCTGAGCGAGCGTGATGTCGCCGGCAACACTGCCCAGCGACAGGCAAAAGCGATCAACAGCCGCCGCCGCAAGGCTATCCTCACCGGACATGCCCATTTGCCAGAGTGTCTTGTCATCATATTGCTGAACCGCGCGGCCTTCGATAGCTGCTAGCGTTTCGTAGAGATCAACCAAGCCAGGACCGGACACCACCCGTTCAATCGAAACCCTGCGGTAGCGTTTGCGCAAGCGCGCCAACACGGCATCTTCAATCGCGTCGAGCGGCGCGAAATCGATATGCCCACCTTCGGTCGCTTGCACATGATAGGCGTCGCCGGTGCGCGCGACATGTGCGACGCCAAGACCGGTTCCCGGGCCAATGATGCTCAGCGTGCCTTCCGGTGCAAACGCCTGATCAGGGCCAGTCAAATGGTGGAAATGCTCTGGCCCGGCTTGCGCAACTGCATGGCCCACCGCGCCGAAATCATTAACGATCACAAACGTGTCGACATTCAGCTTTTCACAGACCATCGACCGGCGGATAATCCACGGATTGTTGGTGAGCTTAATCACGTCAGCATCAACGGGCCCAGCGATGGCGATAGCGGTTGCGGGCGGAAGCGGCGCTCCGTTGATCCGCTGAAATTCCTGCCACGCGGTTTGGAAACTGGCATGCTCCGCTGTTTTCAGCGTTACCGCCTCGCCAAGGTTGATGACCTTGCCCGCGTCCACTTCGGCAAGGGCGAAGCGCGCGTGGGTTCCGCCGATATCGACGGCGACAATCGCGGTCATAGCCCTGCCGCCGCGAGCATTGCTGACCCGCCCTTTTCCGCTTCGTCGGCCGTCGCGCGCATCATTGCAAACAGCTCGCGTCCAGTTCCCATTTGCGCCACGGGCGTCGGGGCTAGCGCGCGATCTGCCCATTCGCTGTCGTCGACCAGCACGGACAATGTACCGCTATTGCCGCACAGGCGCACGACATCGCCATCCTGAAGCTTCGCAATGGCCCCGCCACGTGCAGCCTCGGGACTTAAGTGGATCGCCGCGGGCACTTTGCCCGATGCGCCGGACATACGCCCGTCGGTCACGAGCGCGACGTTAAAACCTTTATCCTGCAACACACCCAATGGCGGCGTCAGCTTGTGGAGTTCAGGCATGCCATTGGCGGCAGGCCCCTGAAACCGGATGACGACAATGACATCGCGATCAAGCTCGCCCGCCTTAAACGCTGCAAGAACGTCATTTTGTTCATGAAATACGCGCACCGGTGCTTCGATGGTCCAGCGTGCGGGATCAACCGCGCTGGTCTTGAAGGTCGCACGGCCCAAATTACCCGTCACCAAACGCATGCCACCATCGGGGCTGAATGGCGCGGACGGCGGACGCAGCATGGTGTCATCGGCGGTCACCGCAGGGGCATCACGCCACACAAGCTTATCCTCTTCCAACATGGGTTCACGTCCATAATCCGCCAAATCCTTGCCCGCGACCGTCATGATATCGCGGTGGAGAAGCCCTGCCTCTATCAGTTCGCGGATGACATAGCCTATTCCGCCTGCGGCATGGAAATGGTTCACATCGCCGGAGCCATTGGGATACACGCGGGCGATCAATGGCACCACTGCGGACAGCTGATCCAAATCTTCCCAATCGATAACGATACCGGCGGCCCGTGCGATGGCCGGAATGTGCAGCGCATGGTTCGTCGATCCGCCTGTTGCCAGCAAACCGACACAGGCGTTGACGATGGCTTTTTCGTCGACACACAGGCCCAAGGGTCGGTATTCGTCCCCGTCCCAGCCAATTTCGCTCAAACGATGTACGGCAGCCCGCGTCAATTCGGTGCGCAGCTTGTTCCCCGGATTGATGAACGCGGCGCCCGGGATATGCAGCCCCATGACCTCCATCATCATCTGGTTGGAATTGGCCGTCCCGTAAAACGTACATGTGCCAGCGCCATGATAGGACGCGGCTTCCGCCTCAAGCAATTCGGCGCGGCCCACCTTGCCCTCTGCATATAGCTGACGGACACGCTGTTTTTCTTTGTTGGCGAGGCCTGAGGGCATCGGGCCTGCGGGCACGAGGATTGTCGGCAAATGGCCAAAGCGCAACGCGCCGATCAGAAGGCCCGGGACGATCTTGTCACAAATGCCCAACATCGCGACGCTTTCGAACATCCCGTGGCTAAGGCCAACCGCGGTTGCCATGGCAATGACATCGCGGCTGAACAACGACAGTTCCATCGAATCCTGACCCTGCGTCACGCCATCGCACATCGCGGGCACGGCCCCTGCGACCTGCGCCGTGGCGCCTACTTCGCGCGCGAATATTTTCATTTGCTCGGGATAGCGACCATATGGCTGATGCGCCGACAGCATGTCGTTATACGCACTGACAATGCCGATGTTCATCGCTTTGCCGCCGCGAATGGCGGGCTTATCCTCACCGCTCGCGGCAAAGCCGTGCGCCAGATTGCCACAGCTTAACGCAGGCCGGTTTACGCCTGCATTACGCTGCTTGGCGATCAGGTCGAGATAGGCCTGACGCCCGGGCTTCGACCGTTCGATGATCCGCGCGGTGACGGCTTCAACGGTTGCGTGCATTTTACTCATGCCAACTCACTCCATCACGTTCGGTGAGGGCAATCGCCGCATTGGGGCCCCAGCTGCCGGCACCATAGCCCTTGGGCTTCAATGCCGTGGCGTCCCACAGCGCCCGTATGGCATCGATCCACTTCCACTGGGCCTCAACCTCGTCACGGCGGACAAATAGCGTCTGGTCGCCTTCTATGAGGTCGAGAAGCAGGCGTTCATAGGCAATCCGCCGCCGCGATCCGGCAAAGGCCGCGGTAAGCGACAGATCAAGCGGTACTTCACGCAAGGTGACCCCGCCGCGATCCAGCCCGGGTTCTTTGGCCATCACCAACAGCCGAACATATTCCTCGGGCTGTAACCGGATCACCAGCGTATTTGCCTCCAGCCGACCACCACGGTCCTTGAACACATTGTGGGGGACGGGTTTGAACTGGATGACGATTTCGCTGCGGCGCTCGGGCAAACGTTTCCCGGTGCGCAGGAAAAACGGCACGCCCTGCCACCGCCAATTGTCGACATAGGCCTTAATCGCCACAAAGGTTTCGGTGTCGGATGGCTTGCCGAGGTCCGCGTCATAGCCTTTGACCGCTTCGCCGTTGACCGCGCCGTCATTATATTGCCCGGTCACGACGTCACCTTCGACCACCGGACGCAGCGCGCGCAGGACCTTTACCTTTTCATCGCGGATGGCCGTCGCATCCAGACTTGCCGGTGGCTCCATTGCCGTCAGCGCCAGCAATTGCAGCATATGGTTTTGCACCATGTCCCGCAGCGCGCCGGTATCGTCATAAAATCCGGCCCGCCCCTCAAGCCCGACGGTCTCGCTCACGGTAATCTGCACATGCTCAATGGCATTGGCATTCCACAACGGTTCAAACAGCATGTTGGCAAAACGAAGCGCCATCAGGTTCTGGACCGTTTCCTTGCCCAGATAATGGTCGATGCGGAACGTGCGCGATTCCGGGAAAACCGCGTTTACCGCGTCATTGATATGCTGCGATGACGCCAAATCATTGCCCAATGGCTTTTCAAGACCGATGCGCACATTTTCGCCAGACAGGCCCGCATGGTGCAGGCCCTTGATCGTTGGTTCAAACAAAGACGGCGCGGTGGATAGGAAGATCGACAATCCGCCCGATATGTCCCCAATCTTGTCCGCCAATGCGGCAAAGCCTTGCGGATCGGACGCATCCAGCGCGACATAAGAAAGCCTTTGCAGAAATGCGTCAATCAGGCCCTCGGCCTTGCGGTCATCGGGCAGAAATTCGCACAATGCCGCGCGTGCCATATCGCGGAAGCCATCATCGGTAAGCGTGCTACGCGCAGTGCCGAAAATACGTAGGTCAGGATTAATCAGGCCATCGGCATGCAGCGCATATAAGGACGGCAGCAGCATGCGCCGTGAAAGGTCGCCCGTGGCCCCAAACAACAGCAAGGTGGAACTGTGCATGCTCATTCTGTCCGTCTCCATGCAAGGCACCGGTCGGTCGCCTTACCAATCGCGACTCCCTTTATCCTGAAGGGCGCAAGCGTCTAGCGCTTATTCGTATGCAACGTTCAACGTTCTGCCCAGGCGCGCTGTTCGTCCATGCCCATGGAAATCAATATAGGTTCGTCCTGTTGCCGTGCCTGAAAGTCCGCTTTGCCCGAAAGGCCGCGCCAACCAGACGCAATCAGCGCTTGTGCCGTTGGCGCGCCCAAGGTGGTTCCGGGCCCAAGAACGATCACAACGTCCGGCGCGAATTCTGCGGCGGCAACCTGCACTGCGCGGCTAAAATCATATGTGCCCGTCAACTGCGCGCCAAGCGTGTAGGCGTAGATCGTGTCCGCGCTAAAGGCATGCGGCGACCAAATCTTGCCCTGCCCGTCAATGGCCGGAATGCTGCCGGGGCCGAAATCCGTCACAGGGTTCTGCGCGCGCGCCATCGGCACGATATGCTGCAGCAACGGACTGTGGAATGCCGCATGGTGCATCAGCCGCAATGGGAAGCGGTCGTCCTTCGGCAGTTTTTCGGTCAGCCATTTCAGTCCGGCTTCGTCACCTGCGAACACAACCATCCCGCCCAGGCGTATCGACACCGAAATAAATATTTCAGAAATATTCTGCGCTTCATCAATTAACGCATTTACAAAATGCACTTTTTTCTCTTCAATGTTCCAATCGGCATCAACAATCGGCCATACGATCTGCCCGCCGGTGCCATGTTCATGCATCAACAGGCCCATATTGTTCACAAGCCGCGCACCAACCGCCAGATCGACAATACCCGCACAGGCCAGCGCGAGATACCAGCCCATTGAATTGCCGGTCACCGCAACGACATCGAATTTATCACGATCAATCGCAGCGAAATCCGCCAGGGCAGATGCGTAAATCAGCGGGGATGCGTTATCGCCGGTCATATGCACCGATGGCGCGTATTTCTCGGCTTTATCGAGCGCCGATACCGGCACTTGGCCCTTTTCCGCCCGCACCGCATCAACAATGCCGACCACATCGGCGCGCGCCGCATGATGCCTCTGCACATATCCAAGCTCGGACGCGTTATAGGTGCCGCGCCCCGGGCAAATGACCAATGCGCGCTTCTTCATGCGACCGCTGCCTTGGCGGCTTCCACGATCGATTGCTTGCTTGGCAACACCAGCTCAGCCGCGGGCCCAAGCGGGATGAAGCAATCTTCGGCGGTAATCCGGCTAACGGCGTCCCCACGACCGGCCTCCGTCAATATGGTCATCAGCTTTTCACTCAAGCTTCCCGATCGGCGGCTTTCGTCAACAATCAGGATATTCGAACAATCGGCCACCGCAGCCACAATTCCGTCCGCATTCAACGGATGCAACCAACGCAGGTCAATGATCCGTAATGTGATGCCCAACGCTTCCAATTCGGGCGCAGCCTGACGCGATAAATAATAACCATTTCCATATGTTATAATCGCAAGTTCAGTTCCGTTGCCAAATTGCCCAAGCGCGCCAAAGCCAATTTCATTTGCCTCCGTCGGCGCTGTATATTCCGCGGACCACGCTCCATCCTCCGCGCCATGAAGGTCCGTTGTGTGATACAGCGCGATGGGTTCAAGGAAGATCACAACACGGCCATCCTCATGCGCCAGCCGGACGCATTCACGCAGCATAGCGGGCGCGTCAGCAGCATTAGACGGGCATGCGACAATGATACCGGGAATGTCGGTGAGGACAGCGATGCTGTTGTCATTGTGGAAATGCCCGCCAAAGCCCTTTTGATAGGGCAAGCCAGCGATACGCACGACCATAGGGTTGCGATATTGGCGGTTGGAAAAGAAGGACAAGGTCGCCGCCTCGCCCCGGATCTGGTCCTCTGCATTATGCAGATAGGCCAAAAACTGGATTTCAGGGATGGGGACAAAGCCATTATGCCCCATGCCGATGGCGAGCCCAAGAATGGTCTGCTCGTCCAGCAGCGTGTCAAACACCCGCACTGCGCCGAATTTCTCCTGTAGCCCCTGTGTCACGCCATAGACGCCGCCTTTGCGCGCGACATCCTCACCAAACACGGCGACATTTGGATATTGCAGCATGATGTCCGCCAAGGCGAAGTTGATGCTCTTAGCCAAAGTGACGGGCTTTGCGAGGTTGCGCGCATCCTTCGCAAAAAGGGCGTCGCGCGCGGCCGTATCGGGCAATGGCGACGACGGCTTGGTGCCCTCCTCTGGCAGAATCGACGCCATCACCTCTTGTGCGGTCACAAGCCTTGGCTTTGCCAACGCGTCCAAGGCAACCCGGTCAACCCGCGCGCGCATGTCTTCGTAGCGCGCAACAATCTCCGCGCCCGACATGCCCGCTTGCTCATGCAAAATGCGCGCGCTGTGCAGCAATGGATCCTGCGCTTCTGCCGCTTCGATCTGCGCAATCGGTGCATAGCTCAATTCAACATCGGCCCCGGCATGCCCCATGAGACGCACCGTCTGCATATGCAGAAATACGGGCCTGCGCCGCGCGCGCGCATATGCAACGGCTTCATGGCAGCCACGCAGAGCATCATTCAGGTCAGCCCCGTCGCAGGCAATATATTTCAATGCGGGGCGATGCGCGAAGTTCGCCGCTATCCATCCACCGGGCGTCCGCACCGAAATGCCGATGCCATTATCCTCACACAGGAAGACGATGGGCATGGGCAGATGCTGATACGCAGCCCAGCAGGCGGCGTTGAACGCGCCTTGCGATGTGGAATGGTTGGCCGACGCATCGCCAAAGGAACATAAAATGATGGAATCGTGGGGGAGAACGGCGTCCTCGAGTTGCAGACGTCGCGCCAGACCCAAGGAATGCGCGGCGCCGACGGCCTTTGGCAAATGCGAGGCAATGGTGCTGGTCTGCGGCGGAACAAAAGTGTGTGCACATCCCAGAACCTTGTGCCGGCCGCCGGAAATCGGATCATCTGCCGAAGCGGCAAAGGACAAAGCCATGTCATATAATGGCGTCAGCCCGCCCGCCTGTTTTTTGCGCTGAATCAAAAACGCGCCATCGCGATAATGCAAAAATGCCATATCAGTCGCGCGCGTGGCCGCCGCCATCGCCGCCGTGCCTTCATGCCCCGAACTTCCGATGGAATAAAATGTCTTACCCTTTGACCGGCGCGCCCAAAGATCGAGGTGACGGTTCATGATTTGCGTATCGAACAAATCCACCAGCATATGGGCATCCGCGGCAACATATCCGTTTTCGACACGCGGATTCGGGAAGTCTTGGGCGGCTACACGCTGCAAAAAGGCGGCGTCTAATATCGTAGGACGGTCAAACATAGCACATCATGATTAGCGCCAAAGGACGCAAAAGCCACCAGAAAGTGCGCATTTCAACTGCACGATTAAATTGCTGGATTTGTTGAAATTCGGCGATAGGATAGCAATTCAGAGAGAGCTTGCTCGCCGGACCATTACAACCGGTGAGCGTGTCAAAACTGGTATCCCGAAGTGCGCAGCAAATGCCACAAGGGGATCGGTTGAATAGGAGGAGAGAGTAAATGCGTCGTTTTAATCGTGTAATCACGGCTGCCCTGTGCAGTACCATCTGCAGCGCGATGTTAGTGCCTGCGGCTTACGCCCAAACAGCCCAAGCCGAAGAAGAAAGTGGTGATGAGCCAATCATCGTTACTGCAACATTGCGCGCAATGGATGTGCAAGACATTCCGCTTGCCGTGACCGCGGTCGCGCCAGAGGCGCTGGAGCGTCAGGGAATCAACGACATTAAGAACCTGGCGTCCATTTCGCCAAGCTTTAACATTCAATCATCACAGACCGAAACCCAAGGCACCTCGATCAAAATTCGCGGCGTCGGCACCACCGGGAACAACACCGGCCTTGAAAGCTCGGTTGGCGTATTCATCGATGGCGTATATCAATCACGTCCAGGCGTTGCTTTGGGTGACCTTGTCGACCTTGAGCGTCTTGAAATCTTGCGTGGCCCACAAGGAACCTTGTTTGGCCGCAACACTTCGGCCGGCGCGCTGAACGTAACGACAAAGCGCCCAAGCCTTTCTGAAGTCGAAGGCTTCGCAAACGCAAGCTACGGCAATTATAATTTCATGAACCTTCAAGCGGGTGTCAGTGTGCCTATCACCACTGACGTTGCGGGCCTCCGGGTGTCCGGCACATGGCGTAAGCGCGACGGCTATCTCAAATCCCCCACGGGCGTAGAGAGCAACAACCGCGATCGCTACATGCTGCGCGGACAGCTTTATGTCGAACCAAATGCTGATGTGAGCATCCGTCTGTTGGCCGATTATGCCAAAACTGACGAACAATGCTGCGAAGCGGTTATCGTTCGTGAAACCGAACTTGCGCCTTTCTCCGCTTTCCACGGCTTGGCCAGTGACGGCATAGACCAGTCCGGAATGAGCGCGCTGAAGAATCTCTCGATCAACGGCGGACCTTATCTGAACGGCTCCAAGCAATGGGGTACTTCGGCGGAAGTAAAATGGGACTTTGGCGGCACAAAGCTGACCTCGGTTACCGCATATCGTAAGTTCGATTCGAGCTCGACAACCGTCGGTGGCTTCACTTCCAACGACACCTATACAGTGGGCGATGGCGCGCCGACATCACGCCCCGGCATTATGCCATCGGGTGACCATATCAAGACCTTCACACAAGAGCTGCGCCTGCAAGGCACCGCGATGAACGATGGTCTCGACTGGTTGATTGGTGGTTTCTACTCGAGCGAGAAAATCCGCGCGGACCAGTCGATGACGCTTAATTCCGCTTTCCAAAGCACTAACAGCGCGTTTAACTTTGCCAATGCGGCAGGGGTAAATCCGTTGTTCGCACTGACGGCATTTGGCAATGCCGGCGTTCCGGTCAATGCCAATGGCAATTATGCCGAAAACCGGTTCCTGCAGGATGCAAAAAGCTGGTCAATATTTACGCACAATGTGATCAATTTCACCGACAAGCTGAGTCTGACGCTGGGTGCGCGTTACGTGAATGAGACCAAAGACGCGTCATTCAATCAGCTTGCCGCAACAAGCGGTGCGGGCGCCAGTGCGTGCCAAGCCAGTGTGAATGGTGTTTTGACCGGTGCCGTACCTGCCCCACTTCGTGCGGGCATGATTGGCCTCAACTGCTTCCCGTTTGCAACGTCGGTTGCTCTGACAGCGCCTGCAGCAGTCGGCGGCGGCCTTGCGAGCGCCAAGCTACCTTTGCCGCGTATATGGTCGCAAGAGTTCAAGGACGACGAGATCACCTATACGGCTCAACTTGGTTACAAGGCCAATGAAGATCTGTTGTTGTACGCCGGTTACAGCCATGGATTCAAATCGGGTGGCTTCAACCTCGATCCACAATCGGCAACATTGCAGAACTCGGGAGCTATTCTTGCCGGTTTGGCAACGGGCACTATTGTGGCACCGGTTTATGCTGACCCAAGCTTCGAATCCGAAAAGGTCAACCAAATCGAGGTCGGCGTAAAGGCGACATTATTTGGTAGCATCAAAGCCAACTTGGCCTTGTTCGACATGAAAATGAGTGATTTCCAGGTGCTTGAATTCACAGGCGTCCAGTTCCTGACCTTCAACGTCAATTCGGCGCGGTCGACAGGTGCTGAACTGGAGCTGTTTGGCAAGCTGAGCGACAATATCTCGGCGAATGTCTCGGCAACATATGCAAATTCTCGCTATCCTGGAGATTGTGCCGATGGCGTCGCAGCGGCGGCACTGGCGTCAACGCAGAGGCTGTGCGGCTCTACGCTAACCAATGCGCCAAAGTTCGCAGGTGTTGTTGGCCTGACTTATGATGGCCAACTCAATGACTCGGGTTGGGGCGTGCTGGTCAACGGCAATGTCAACTATTCGGATCGCCGCCGCACCAGCACGATACCTTTGGATACCAACAACCTGCCAATCCCACTGGATTATCAGGACTCTTATTTCAAAATAAATGCCCGCATCGGCTTAACTACGCCGAACGAGCAACTTACTTTTGAATTGTGGGGCACCAACCTGAACAATGAAATCACGCGCGGCGTTACAGCTAACACCCCGCTGCGCGGCGGTGCAGGCACCCGTTCGCGTATGGGTTTCGTTGAAGAACCACGCATGTACGGCCTGACCGTTCGCGCCAAGTTCTAAACCAACGACACAAACAAAAAGGGCGGCCTCCGCGGAGGTCGCCCTTTTTTGTGCCTTGCGTGCTGGTTTTTATGCAGCAGCTTTATACAGCGTCTCGCCCTTGTCCGCCATGTCGCGGAAGCTTTTGGGTGGCGCAAAACGATTGCCAAATCGCTGTGCCAAATTGTCGGCCGTGCGAACGAAGTTCTCCAAGCCGACGGTGTCGATATAGCTCATCGGGCCACCGGTGTACGGCGCAAAGCCCCAACCGAAGATAGCACCCAGATCAGCGCTCTGTGGATCGCGCACGACCTCTTCTTCAAAGCATTGCGCGGTGGCAATCAACTGAATGTACAGCAGGCGCTGCTTCACTTCTTCGACCGAAGGCTGGTCTTCGGCGAGCGGGTAATGCTCCGCCATACCTTGCCACAGTGTCTTGCGCTCACCTTTTTCGTCATAGTCATAGAAGCCAGAGCCGAAACGACGGCCCTTACGGCCAAGTTTCACGACCATCAATTCCATGAAGTCTTCGGTACCGCTTGGTTGATACGCGTCGCCCAATTCCTTCTTGGTCGACTGCATCACGTCATAGCCAAGCTGAAGCGTTGTCTCATCAAGCAACGCCAGCGGGCCAATCGGCATGCCAAGCGACTTGGCGGCATTTTCGATCAGCGCAGGCTTTACGCCTTCGGTCACCAGCTTCATCGCCTCACCCATATAAGGTGGGAATACGCGGTTGGTGAAGAAGCCGCGGACGTCCTTTACGACGATCGGGGTCTTCTTGATCTTTGCGTTATAATCAAACGCCGCGGCCATAGCCCGATCGCCGGTCAATTCACCGGGGATGATTTCCAGCAACGGCATTTTTTCAACCGGCGAGAAGAAGTGCAGCCCGACAAACAGTTCGGGACGTGACGAATTCTTCGCAAGACCCGTAATCGGCAATGTCGACGTATTCGATGCGAACACCACATCCGGACCAATCACAGCCTCAGCCTTCTTGATGACGTCTGCCTTTACATCGGGCCGTTCAAACACGGCTTCGATGATCAGGTCGACATCTTTCAGATCGTCATAATTGTCCGTCGGCGTAATCCGCGCCATGAACGCATCGCCGGCTTCCTTGGTCATTTTGCCACGGCTGACGGCCTTGTCGATGATCTTGCGGCTATAATCCACCGCCTTGTTGGCATCTTCAAGGCTGCGGTCGAGAACGACAACCTCCATGCCGCCCTTAACGGTCACGTGCGTGATACCGGATCCCATGAGGCCGCCACCCAATACGCCCACCTTTTTAATCTCAACCGCAGGGACGCCTGCGGGGCGGCCAGCGCCCTTTTCAGCAGCTTGTTTGTTGATGAACAAGGTGCGGATCATATTTTTCGCTTGGCTGCCCGAAAGCAGCTTCGTGAAATATTTGGATTCAACACGCAGTGCCGTGTCGAACGGCAGGATCGAACCTTCATACAGACACGACAAAATGGCCTTAATGGCGTCAAAATTGCCTTTGCTTTCCTTATGCGCCATCGCGTTTAGGCCAACAAATAGCTGAACCGCACGCGGGTCCATCGCGCCTGCCCCGCCCGGGAATTTGAAATCCTTCTTGTCCCAAGGCGCTGTCGCCTTCGGATTGGCCTTTACCCATGCCTTGGCATTGGCGATCACATCCGCAGCCGGCGCAACATCGTGCACCAGTCCTTGTGCCTTCGCCGTTGCCGGGTCGAGCGCCTTGCCTTGAATGATCATCATCGCTGCGTTCTGCAGGCCAATGAGGCGCGGCGTCCGCTGTGTTCCGCCGCCGCCGGGCAACAATCCAACCATCACTTCGGGCATGCCAAGCTGAATTTTTGGATTATCCGCAACGACGCGGTAATGGCATGCCAGCGCAAGTTCCAAGCCGCCGCCGAGGGCCAGACCATTGAGCGCACATGCGACTGGCTTTGCCGACGCCTTACCACTGCTCAGGTCCTTGGCGGACTGACCGCCAGATTCCATTTTGCGCAGCAACGCGTTCAACGCGAACGCTTGGTCGAACGCTTCTTTCGTGCTGCTCGCCTTTGCGCCGCCCAGCATGGTCAAGTCCGCACCGGCCAGGAAACCGGACTTCTTGCCCGATGTAATGACCGCGCCCTTTATGGCTTCGTTCGTGGTGAAATCGTCGACCCATTTGCCGAATTCTTCAATCAATGCGCCATTCCAGACATTCATCGATACATCGGGAAGGTCGATCGTCAGAAGCGCAATGCCATCGGCGTCGATATCGACGGAGAAAGTTGTGTAAGTCATGTTTTCGTTCCCGATCAATTCACGCGTTCAATGATGGTTGCAGTGCCCATTCCGGCACCGATGCACAGCGTGGTGAGCGCGGTCGACTTGCCGGAACGCTCCAGCTCATCCAGCACGGTGCCAAGGATCATGGCACCTGTTGCGCCAAGCGGATGTCCCATGGCAATGGCACCACCGTTGACGTTGATGTCGCTATGGTCAACGTTCATCGCTTCCATGAAGCGCAGAACGACCGAAGCAAAGGCTTCGTTCAATTCCCACACATCAATGTCGCCTTTGTCCATTCCGGCACGCGCCAGCGCCTTTTGCGCAGCGAATTCGGGGCCAGTAAGCATGATGGCGGGTTCGGAACCGATGGACGCCATCGAAACGATCCGTGCACGCGCCTTCAGGCCATATTTCTCGCCCGCTTCCTTCGTGCCGATCAGCACAGCGGCCGAACCATCGACGATGCCCGAACTGTTGCCCGCGTGATGGACATGGTTGATCTTTTCGACGTCGGGATAGCGCATGATGGCAATGTCATCAAAGCCGGGCATCATCGTGCCCATCATCTGGAATGCAGGGGCCAACGCGCCCAAGGACTGCATATCGGTCTCCGGACGCATCAATTCGTCATGGTCGAGGACGACTTCACCGATCACATCCCGGATCGGCAAGATGGAACGCGCGAAACGCTTTTCAGCCCATGCCCGGCCAGCCCGCTTTTGGCTTTCGACAGCATAAGCATCAACATCATCGCGGCTATAGCCATATCGGGTGGCGATAAGGTCTGCCGAAATGCCTTGCGGGATGAAGTAATTGGCAATCGCCGAGCGCGGGTCGATGGGCCATGCGCCGCCGTCCGAACCCATGGGCACGCGGCTCATCGATTCAATGCCGCCGCCGACAGCCAAATCGCATTCGCCCGACTTCACTTTGGCGGCAGCGATGTTCGATGCTTCAAGGCCCGATCCGCAGAAACGGTTGACCTGAATACCCGACGTTGTGTGCGGATAGCCCGCAGCCAAAACGGCGGTACGGGTGATAACCGCGCCTTGCTCGCCCACTGGCGATACGCAACCAAAGGCGACATCTTCGATCTCTTCACCAGACAGGCCATTGCGGTCGCGAATGGCAGCCAAAACCTGCGCCGCGAGGTCGATGGGCGTTATTTCATGCAGCGCGCCATCGGGCCGCCCCTTGCCGCGCGGGCTACGCACCGCATCATAGATATAGGCTTCGGTCATATTCAGTCCTTATTTGCGACCACGGCGCCTGCCGCGATCAGTTGGGAGATGTCATCGGTGCTGAGTCCAGATTCAGCCAATATGGCCGCGTAATCTGCACCTTTTGTTGCGATGTCGAAATGGGTTGGCAAAGGCTGCGTTGCAAGACGCGGCGCGACTTGAGGGTGCAGCCAACGACCGTCGGTGACAACCGCGTGGCGTTCCGCATTTACCGGGTGTGACGCTGCCTCAACATAGTCGAGCACCGGCGTTACGCATGCGTCGGTACCGGCAAAAACAGCCTCCCAATCGTCACGCGTTTTGGTTGCGAACACATCCTCCAGCATTTCATGCTGCTTCGCGAATGCCGCATGGTCATGCTGCGCGCCATAGGCCTCACGGTCGATGGGCAAACGCTCCATCATCGCGGCGAAGAATTGTGGCTCAATGCAGCCAACCGCCATGAACTTGCCATCGGCCGTCATGTAACAACGATAGAATGGCGCGGCGCCGTCGAGCAAATTCGCCTCGCGCTTCGCCCGCCATTGGCCAACGCCGGCCATGCCATGGACAAAGCTCATCAGGCTATGCGTGCCATCGACAATCGCGGCATCGACGACATTGCCACGGCCCGTCTGCCCGCGCTCGATTATTGCGGCGAGGATGCCGTTGACGAGGAACATGGAACCACCGCCGAAATCACCAATCATATTCAGCGGGGGAACTGGCGGCTGACCGTCTTTGCCAATCGCGTTTAATACGCCGGTCATACCGATATAATTGAGATCATGGCCCGCCATCTGGCTCCATGGGCCGGTCTGTCCCCAGCCGGTCATGCGGCCATAGATCAAGCGCGGGTTAATGGCGTGACAGACATCGGGGCCAACACCCATACGCTCGGTCACGCCGGGCCGCAGGCCTTCGATGAGGACGTCGGCAGTTGCGACGATCTTTAACAAAGCCGCGACCGCTTCCGGTTTTTTCAGGTCTAGAACCATCGACCTTTTGCCGCGCGCATCAATCGCCTTGGGAACAATCGAGCCGCCGGGCCGGTCAATCACAATGACATCAGCCCCCATGTCCGACAGCAGCTGGCCGGCATATGGCCCCGGTCCAATTCCAGCGAGTTCAACGACCTTAATGCCCTTTAAGGGACCCGTTTTTGCTGGAGAATCGGTCATGAAGCTTTTCCCAATATGGCGCATTTAATCGCGCGATTAAGGCGTATCTGTTAAGGTGTCGCGGCACTTGACGCAAGCGTCAAGTAAGGCTGAACGCGGGAATTCTAACGCTTTGCTGACGTCACCGGTTCTGCCGCCCCTCAATAAGCGCATCGACAACATTGGGGTCAGCGAGCGTTGACGTATCACCCAGTGCGCCAAAGTCATTTTCGGCAATCTTCCGCAATATGCGCCGCATGATTTTGCCCGATCGCGTTTTGGGCAGTGCAGTCGTAAAATGGATATGATCGGGCGACGCAATTGGTCCGATTTCAACGCGCACCTGCTGCCGAAGTTCCGCGTAGAGTTCGTCCGACGGCTCTTCGCCGACATTCAGGGTTACATAACAATATATGCCCTGCCCCTTTATATCGTGCGGAAACCCAACGACGGCTGCCTCTGCAACCTTGTCATGCAGCACGAGCGCGCTTTCCACCTCGGCAGTGCCCATGCGGTGGCCGGATACGTTGATGACGTCGTCGACACGGCCCGTAATCCAGTAATAGCCATCTTCATCCCTGCGACAGCCGTCGCCTGTAAAATATTTGCCTGTATAGGTCGAAAAATAGGTCTGCACGAAACGGTCGTGATCGCCATAGACGGTACGTGCCTGACCCGGCCAGCTGTGCGTGATGCACAGATTGCCAGATGTTGCGCCGCCAATATGTTCATCGGCAAGAACAGCGCCCTCATTATCCACGAGCTGCGGCTGGATGCCAAAGAAAGGCCGCCCTGCGCTGCCCGGTTTCATGCCATGCGCGCCGGGCAAGGTTGTAATCATCACGCCGCCCGTCTCTGTCTGCCACCATGTGTCGACAATGGGCAATTTTCCTTCGCCCACCTTTGCGTGATACCAGCGCCAAGCTTCGGGATTGATGGGCTCACCCACCGTGCCCAGCAAACGCAGCGACTTGCGCGAGCGCGCCAGAACCGGCGCATCGCCATCGCGCATCAGCGCGCGCAGGGCCGTTGGCGCAGTGTAAAATATGTTCACCTGATGCCGGTCAATAATGTCCCAGAAACGCCCGCTATCGGGGTAGCTTGGAATGCCTTCGAATATCAGGCTGGTTCCGCCATTTTGTAACGGCCCATAGACGACATAGCTGTGCCCCGTGACCCAACCAATGTCAGCGGAGCAAAAGAAGACTTCGCCGGGACGGTAGTCAAAGACATAATGGAATGTGCTTGCGGTCCAGACCGAATAGCCACCGACGGTGTGCAACACACCCTTTGGGCTGCCCGTTGATCCTGATGTGTACAATATGAACAAAGGGTCTTCGGCGTTCATCGGTTCGCAGGGGCAATCGTTCGACGCGCCAAATTCATGATACCAATGATCGCGGCCAGCCTGCATCGCAACGGGTTCACTGGTGTGCTGCACAACCAAAACAGCATCGACACCGTCCACTTTTGTCAACGCCGCATCGATATTTGCTTTTAACGGCACGGACTTGCCACCGCGCAACGCCGTGTCTGCGCAGATCACAAACCGGCTACCGCAATCCTCTATGCGTCCAGCAATCGCCTCCGGCGAAAAGCCGCCAAAAACAACGCTGTGCACAGCGCCGATGCGTGCGCAGGCGAGCATCGCAACCGCGCCCTCAACGCACATGGGCATATAGATTGTAACGCGGTCCCCTTTGCCAACGCCAAGGGTCTTAAGCGCGCCAGCCATGCGCTTAACCTCCGTCAGCAACGCGGAATAGGAAACCCGGCGCGCATCTTTGGCCGGGTCATCAGGCTCAAAGATAAAGGCGGTCGCGTCGCCCTTCCCCGCGGCAACATGGCGGTCAACGGCGTTGTGGCACAGGTTCAAGACACCGTCTTCATACCATTTGATCGACACCGGGTCGAAAGACCAGTTGCCCACTTTCGTCGGCGGCGTGAACCAATCGATCCGCTTGGCTTGCTCCGCCCAAAATGCATCGGGCGCGCTGATGCTTTGCGCATACATCCGGTCATAGTCCGCCGCGCTGCATTGCGTGTTATGGGCAGCCGTCTCGGGAATTGGAAACCAGTCCTGATGCTCACTCACTTGCTCTCTCCCGTAACGCTGTTAATCCTTGTGGCCTGCTTAAGTGGAGTAGGTCCAGTGATTCAAGGCTAAAGAGTGCAAACGCTCTTCACACAGCTCAGATACCCGCCGCACAGCGATGCGGTGGTCAAATATCATGTGAATACAGGAAACGCACATGCCGAAATTACAGAATAAATCCGCGCTCGTGACTGGCGGTGCCCGCGGGATTGGCGCGGCGATTGCCCGCTGCTTCGCGAAAGAAGGTGCGATGGTCATCATCGGCGATGTTGATGCCGAAAACGGTAGGCGCGTCGCATCAGAAATCGGCGGCACTTTCGTTGCGCTTGATGTCTCGTCCGAAGAGGATTGGAACAATCTGGCCAAACAGCAGCCAAGCATCGACATCGTCGTGAATAATGCCGGCATAACCGGGTTCGAAGACAGCCCCGGCCCGCATGACCCCGAAAACGCAACGCTGGCCGAATGGCACCGCGTCCACGTGATCAATCTGGACGGAACGTTTCTGGGCTGCCGTTATGCAATCAAGGCGATGCGCGCCAAGAAAGCCGGCTCCATCATCAACATGTCCTCGCGCTCCGGCTTGGTCGGTATCCCCGGGGCTGCCGCTTATGCTTCATCCAAGGCGGCTATCCGCAACCACACCAAATCCGTGGCGCTATATTGCGCGGGGCAAGGGTTGAACATTCGCTGCAATTCCATCCATCCCGCCGCGATCATGACACCGATGTGGGAAGCGTTAATTGGCAATGGACCAGATCGTGAGGCGCGCATGGCCGCGATGGTCGCAGACACACCGCTCAAGCGGTTTGGTACCGTCGAAGAAGTCGCGGCAATTGCCCTGATGCTCGCATCGGATGACGCAAGCTATATGACCGGAAGCGAAGTGCATCTGGACGGCGGGCTATTGGCCGGGTCTTCAGCTTCCCCAGGCGACTAAGCGTCAATCAACATCGTCAACGGAAACAGCCTCGCCTGTCACGCGCTGGGCCAATGCTGCGGCGATGAAATTGTCTAGGTCGCCGTCCAGCACATCGCTGGGTGTTGGCGACGTCACGCCCGTGCGCAGGTCTTTCACCATTTGATAGGGCTGCAGCACATAGGAACGGATTTGGTGGCCCCAACCGATTTCGGTTTTCGCCGCATATTCGCCCGATGCGACTTCTTCACGCTTGCGAAGCTCGGCTTCGTACAAGCGCGCCTTCAGCATGCCCATCGCGGTTGCGCGGTTCTTGTGCTGGCTGCGGTCATTTTGGCTGGCGACGACGATGCCGGACGGTTTGTGGGTGATACGCACGGCGGAGTCGGTCGTATTAACGTGCTGCCCACCTGCGCCTGATGCGCGGTAGGTGTCGATCTTCAAATCGCCTTCGTTGATTTCAATGTCGATATTGTCGTCAATGACAGGATAGACCCAGACGCTGGAGAAGCTGGTGTGGCGCTTCGCTGCGCTGTCATAAGGTGAGATGCGGACAAGACGATGGACGCCGCTTTCGGTCTTGGCATAGCCATAGGCATTTTCGCCTTTGACCAGCAACGTCGCGGACTTGATGCCCGCCTGATCACCGGCCTGATAATCCACCATTTCGACTTTGTAGCCGCGCTGTTCGGCCCAGCGATAATACATGCGCTGTAGCATTTCGGCCCAATCCTGGCTTTCCGTGCCGCCTGCACCAGCGTGAATTTCGATGAAGGTATCATTGCCATCGGCTTCGCCCGACAGCAGCGCCATGACCTTGTCCTTGTCGGCACGATCCGCCAACGCCTTAAGCGATGCGGCACCTTCGTCGCCAAGCTCTGCATCGCCTTCCATTTCGGCAAGCTCGATCAGTTCAACCGTTCCACTCTTGTCGGCGTCAATTTCGCGCACGGTGCTGATGGCGGCATCAAGGCGGCGGCGCTCGCGCATAACCTCTTCAGCGGCTTTGGGATTGTCCCACAGGGTCGGGTCTTCGACCTTTGCGTTCAACTCATCAAGGCGGTGCAATGCGCGGTCCCAATCAAGCGACATCTTGACCAGGTTAAGGGCAGCATCAATGCGGGCAACATAGCCTTCTGCGTCGGCGCGCATGGGGAAACTCCAAGGGAATGAAAAATGTCAGGCGCGGC
>JBEDET010000040.1:0-19865 GCA_041175505.1 Pseudomonadota bacterium | reverse complement strand
ATTGAATATGAACCAGCACGTCTCGATGAAATTGAGGAGCGCCTGTTCGAATTGCGCGCGCTCGCCCGTAAGCACAATGTCGCGCCCGACGGCATCATTGCCCTGCAGGAGCGCCTGACCGCGCAGCTTCATTCGATTGAGGCAGGTGGTGAGGGGCTCGCTCTGTTAGAGGCTGAGGTGTCTGCAAAGCACGCGGCCTATGTCACGTCCGCCACGGCACTGTCGGAAACGCGGCGTGCGTCAGCAGCGAAGCTGGATGCCGCCGTTAAGGTGGAATTGGCGCCGTTAAAGCTGGATGCGGCACAGTTCCAAACATCTGTCGAGCAGCTTCCTGAAGACCGCTGGGCGGCATCGGGCATGGACCGCGTCGAGTTTTTGATTTCGACAAATCCCGGCGCACCATTTGCGCCGTTGGCCAAAATCGCATCGGGCGGCGAACTGTCGCGCTTCATCCTCGCGCTGAAAGTCGCGTTGGCGGAAGAGGGCGGGGCAGCGACGATTATCTTTGATGAAATCGACCGCGGCGTCGGCGGCGCGGTGGCGGCTGCCATTGGTGAGCGGCTCGCGCGCTTGGCCCAACATACGCAGCTGCTCGCGGTCACGCATAGTCCGCAGGTCGCTGCCAAAGGCAAGGCGCATTACTTCATCGCCAAATCCAGCCAAGGGACGGTGACGCGCACGGGCGTCGTCTTGCTGGATAATGACGCGCGCAGCCAAGAAATCGCCCGGATGCTTTCGGGTGCAGAAGTAACGGATGAAGCGCGCGCGCAAGCAAAACGTCTTTTGGAGGTTGTGTGAAGAAAATAGGTTTGATTTTTGCGCTGGCGCTGACTGGCTGCACGACCACGGAACCCGCAGCGCTGCCGGCCGACGGTTTTTTTCGTGAACTTTCCGCGCTGTGCGGCAAGTCATTTGAAGGCAAATTGGCGGCGGGTGATGAAAGCGACGCCAGCTTTAATTCTGCCAAGATGCGCGCGCATGTCAGCGAATGTTCATCGCGCGAAGTTCGGATCGCATTTGATGTTGGCGAAGATAAATCGCGTACATGGATTATCAGCAAGACAGACACTGGCCTGCGTCTGAAGCATCGCCATATGTTAAAGGATGGCACCGAAGACCCTGTATCCCAATATGGCGGCGATACCGTGACGTCAGGCAGCGTCATGCGGCAAGAGTTCCCTGCGGATGCCTTTTCCAAAGACATGTTCACCAAAGAAGGCCGTACTGTATCAAATGCCAATATCTGGGCGTTTGAAGTCACGCCACGACAAGTCCTGACATATGAACTGGCAAGGCCGGGGCGGTTGTTCCGGGTTTCATTTGACCTGACGAAGCCGGTTTCTGGAGCCGGTGAGTGACAGAAGCAGACGCTGCCAATGAGCTAATGCGGTTGGCGAAACAGATTGCCCATCACAATAAACGCTATCATGCCGAAGACACGCCTGAAATCTCAGACGCGGAATATGATGCGTTGATACGGCGCAATAATGAGCTTGAGGCCGCTTTCCCACATCTCGTGCGCGCCGATAGCCCCAATAATTTGGTTGGTGCTGCTGTCGACGCTTCAGGGCTTAAGAAAATCACGCATGCCAAACGCATGATGAGCCTCGACAATGCGTTTGAGGCGCAAGATGTGCACGATTTCGTGGCGCGTGTCCGGCGCTTTTTAAACCTCGCCCCCGATGCGGATGTTGCGTTGACGGCGGAGGACAAGATTGACGGGCTCTCGCTGTCCTTGCGGTACGAAAAAGGCCATCTGATTCAGGCCGCAACACGCGGCGACGGCAGCGTCGGTGAGGATGTGACCGCCAATGTCGCCTATATCTACGACATCCCGCAGCAGTTGGCCGGCGCTGTGCCCGATATTTTCGAGATACGCGGCGAGGTCTATATGGCCAAGTCTGACTTTGCCGCGATAAACGAGGCGCAAAAGGCGAAGGACGGGAAGCTGTTCGCCAACCCGCGCAATGCGGCGGCGGGATCGTTGCGGCAAAAAGATGCCAAGGTTACCGCGTCACGGCCGCTGCGCTTTTTTGCGCATGGATGGGGCGAGGTCAGTGGCCTGCCAGCCGACACCCAAAGCGGCGTGATGGCGGCCATTGCGGCGTGGGGTGTGCCGGTGTCCCCATTGCTCGTCCGCGTTGCGCATAGCGATGATGCGCTGGCCCATTATGCGGGCATCGAACGTCAGCGTGCTGACTTGCCCTATGATATTGACGGCGTCGTCTACAAGGTCGACCGCTTGGACTGGCAGGAACGGCTTGGCTTCGTCGCAAAATCACCGCGCTGGGCGATTGCGCATAAATTTCCTGCTGAACAGGCCGAAACAACGCTTGAGCATATCGATATTCAAGTGGGTCGGACCGGCAAGTTAACACCGGTTGGTCGCCTGACCCCAGTAACGGTAGGCGGCGTCGTTGTGTCCAACGTAACGCTGCATAACCGCGATGAGATCGCCCGACTGGCTGTGCGTCCCGGTGACCGTATTGTCGTGCAAAGGGCAGGGGACGTCATTCCCCAGATCGTCGAAAACCTAACACGCGACACAGAACGGACGCCTTATGCGTTTCCATCGCAATGCCCCGAATGCGGTTCGGAAGCCGTCGCCGAGGAAGGCGAAGTCGATGTGCGCTGCACGGGCGGGCTGATTTGTCCGGCCCAGCGTGTCCAGCGGCTGATTCACTTTGTCAGTCGCGGTGCGCTGGATATTGAGGGGCTTGGCGAGAAAACGATTCAAGAGTTTTTCGATCTGGGATGGCTCGAAAGTCCGGCAGATATTTTCAGGTTGAAGGCCCGCCGTGCAGATATTTTATCGCGCGACGGATGGCAGGATAAGTCTGTGGATAACCTGTTGGCAGCGATTGAAGCAAAGCGCGCGCCCGATGGCGCCAAGTTGCTCTTTGGGCTTGGCATTCGCCATATCGGCGCGGTCACTGCGCGCGATTTGTTTAAGGCTTTTGGCACGGTACAAGAGGTCGGGAACGTCGGGCTGCGTTTGGCGCAGGGTGATGAAGCGGCTGTCGCGGACGTCACCGCGATTGACGGCGTTGGCGGGGCAGTTGCCGAGGCACTTGGCGATTTCTTCCACGAACCGCACAATAGGTCGGTGTGGCATGATCTTCTGAACGAAATCGCGCCGCCTGCTTATGTGTCAAACGTCCGCGAAAGTGCATGGACGGGTAAAACCATCGTGTTCACCGGAAAGCTTGAGACCATGAGCCGGGATGAGGCGAAGGCGCAGGCTGAAGCACTTGGTGCAAAGTCTGCAGGCTCGGTGAGTGCAAAGACTGACTTGGTCGTGGCTGGCCCCGGAGCAGGATCAAAACTGAAACAGGCCACAGCGCTTGGCATTTCAGTTATTGATGAGGCGGAATGGGCCCGCATCGTGGCGGATGCGTAGCGGGGGCAAGCGAAGTTTTTTGATTTGATGAGATCGCTGCCAACGCGGTTGATGCAAAACGGTTTCAAGTGTAACCAATTGCCATGGATAGCTCGAGCCATGTTTACGACGCGCCGCCTGCCGGTGCCAATGCCGATTGGACCGTGCCCCAGAATTGGGACGCCTTTGGTGCTGATGACCATGCGATGTGGGACCGGCTTTTTGTGCGCCAAACCGCGATGTTACCGGGCCGTGCGGCGGACGCATTTATGCGTGGGATCGATGTTCTGAAGCTAACGCGTCCCGGCATCCCCGATTATCGCGAATTGAACGCGCGGTTGATGGCGGCCACCGGATGGCAAATCGTTGCCGTGCCGGGCTTGGTTCCCGACGACGTGTTTTTTGACCATCTTGCCAATCGCCGTTTTCCGGCAGGCAATTTTATCCGGACGCCTGAGCAGCTGGATTATCTGCAAGAGCCCGACATTTTCCATGATGTTTTCGGCCATGTGCCCATGTTGGCGGACCCGGTATTTGCCGATTATATGGTGGCTTATGGCAAGGGCGGATTGCGCTCGCTCGGTTTTGGCGCGCTGGATCATCTCGCGCGGCTATATTGGTATACGGTGGAGTTCGGCCTCATTCAGCAGGCCGATGGCTTGCGGATTTACGGCGCTGGGATCGTCTCAAGCTATGCAGAAAGCATTTTCGCGCTGGAGGACCCAAGTCCAAACCGGATCGCGTTCGATCTGTTGCGCGTCATGCGCAGCCATTACCGGATCGATGATTTTCAGCAGAACTATTTTGTGGTCTCCAGCATGGATCAGTTGCTTAAGGTGACTGTCGAGACCGATTTCGCGCCATTATATAAACGGCTTGAATCCTTGCCCGACATATTGGTTGGCGAAATCATTGCCGAAGATGCCCTTATCACCAAGGGTACGCAGGAATATGTTAAGGGCGCCAGTCGCTACCAGGTTCCAAAATCACCCGGCGGCTGACTGGTGCGGCCTGACGCGCGCAGCGGACGTTGCCAGCCATAGCTCCGGCGCTTGACGAGCCATAGGCATGGCCAATCGCCCATATCCTTGCGTTTTTGCAGTCTAAACCCGTGTAGGCGATATGCGCGCGTGACAGCCTCCGCCTGCGTATTCAGCAAGCCAGCCAATATCAGCGAGCCACCTTCGCGCAATATGGCCGATAGCGACGGCGCAAGCTCGATTAACGGGCCCGCCAAAATATTGGCGATCACCAAGTCATAAGGTGCGCGGGCGGTGATCAGGTCGTGCGCTGTCCCTGCGGCCACACACAGCGCCAACTGGCCCTGCGCAACGCCGCAAGGGACGTTGTTGACCGCAGCATTGGCCGCGGTGACATCAATGCTGACCGGGTCGATATCCGATGCCGTCAAATATGCCTTCGGCCACAACACATGGGCGGCAAAAGCCAGCAGGCCAGTCCCGGTCCCGATGTCGGCAATCAGGTCAAAACGTTTGCCGGCACGTTTCATTCTGTCGAGCATATCAAGACAGCCGCTGGTCGTTTCATGTCCGCCCGTGCCAAAAGCGCGGCTAGCCTCAATTTGGAACGGGGTTGCGCCGTCGGGCACTGTGCCCTTGTTGGCCATTGTGTGGACGTAGAAGCGCCCGGCATGCACCGGCTGAAGCCCTTGCTGGCTCATGACGACCCAGTCGGCATCGGGAAGTTTTTCAACCGCCGCCTTTGCTTTGACGGCGCTGGGCAGGCGGATTTGGATGGCGGCGATCACCTGCGCGTTTGGTTTCTCGTTAAAATAGGCTTCAAGCCGCCATTTCTCGTCATTGAAGGCTTCGACCTCGTCCGCAACGATTGTCGGCATGGGTTCCAATGCGGCCAGCCACTCATCGTCATGGTGCAGCGCTTCCGCTTCATTGCGGGTGCAGGGCAGGGTAACCTTCCAGTTCATTGTGCTGCTTCTTTGGCTAACCGGGCGTCAAGGCGCTCCATCGCTGCTTTCGCATAATTTGCACAGCCTGCTGAGTCGGCCAGAGGTTCCTTGCCCGAAACGCGTTCAAAGAATCGTGATTGCGCGGGGTGCGGGGCGATCAGGACGTCGCATGGTTGTAGTTCAGAAACGCGTTTCATGGTCGCCCTTAACACCGCCACATATTTTGGGTGGTCGGTAAATCGGTACGCATCAGCAGACACAGCGCCAAGACTGTCGGCGAAAACAAATTGGTGGCAGATCGCGCTCTCGCACGACTTCCAGGTCCAACTTGTTCCACCCGGGGCGTGGCCGGGCGTGGCGATGGCGGTCATTTTTATCGGGCCAAGGGTGATGGCTTCGCCGTCGCTGACGATTTGGTCGACCTTTATGCCCGCAAAAGGCGGCAATATTGCCAACTGCGGGTCCGTAGGGTCCGAAATGCCGGTCTCCAGACTTTTGCGCGCTTCAGCTCGCGCCAACATGCGGGCTCCAGTAATGCCCTTCAACGCGGCAAGCCCGCCAACATGATCCAAATGTTCATGGCTGCTGACCAGATATTTCACATCTGTTGGTTGGAAACCAAGCTTGCGAATATTGTCGGCAATGAACGGCGCAGCTTCGGCGGTCGCACCGTCGATAAGGATATGACCTTTGGGTGACGTGACGAGCAACGACACGATGCCGCATGTGCCCACCATATACACATTGGCGAATATGTGCGCGGGCGGGGCAGGGTCGCCCCAGCCGTCACGGCCTTCGCACTGTGACGCGAGTGTGGTTCCGTTGCTCATGGCCTTGACGGGCGCGACAGGTGCGCAGGCCGTCAGGGCCAATGCCAGTATGGCGCCAAGCTTAGCGTACATAGCTCGCGCCATTTATGTCCAACACGGCGCCCGTCATCGAAGGCGGCGCATCGAGCGCACAGAATTTTACCATAGCCGCGACCTCTTCGGGATCAGCGACCTTGCCGAGCGGGATATCGGCGAGCAGCTTGTCGCCGCCGCGGCTTGCGAGATAATCGTCCGCCATGCCGGTCATGGTAAAGCCGGGGCATATGGCAAAGGCATAGATTTTGTGGGCAGCGTAAGCGCGCGCAATTGTCTTGGTCATGGCGACCATACCGGCCTTTGATGCCGCATAATGCCAATGGGCCGGGCTATCCCCGCGATGCGCAGCACGGCTGGCGATGTTGACGATCCTGCCGCTCGCGTTCGATTCTTGCCAATGCAGGACGGCACGGCGACACAAGTCCGCACTGGCCGTCAGGTTGATCTGCATGGTCCGGTTCCAATTGGCGAGCCATTCCTCGTCCGACGCCGAAATCGGGTTTTGTTCAAATACCCCGGCATTGTTGATTAAAACATCCACACGGCCGTCAAGCCGATCAAGCGCATGGTTCCAAAGCCGCTGTGGCGTTGTGGGATCGTTTAGGTCGCCATCTGTGCTGGAAAGGGCCAGCACGGAAGTCGTTGCGGGGTCAAAGCTGGCCGCAGCGGCAGCGCCAATGCCGCGTGATGCGCCGGTGATAAGGATATTCGTTTTCATCGCCGCTGCTTTTCACAGCGCCGACAAAATTTCAACCGAAGTTATCGGATGAGGTTTCCAACAAATCGCGTAGCATTGGCTTGAAGTGATGAGATTTTCTCATTTACTTCGCTAAAACCGCCCTCAAGTTGCATGATTTCTGACACCACATTTTCCGTATCGCTGCGGATGGCGGATATGGTGTTCGACATCAAATCGGCAGCCAAAGCGGTTTCATCGACGGACGCGGTAATCATCGTAACCGTTTGCGCTTGATCCTCCATCGCCCGCCGGATGCGTTCGGCAGACATGCGCACTTCGTCAACGGTTTCGCGGATGGATGCGTTTGATTCAACCGACGCCTTGGTCGCACTTTGAATGGCCGAAATCTTTTGTGCAATCTCGTCCGTTGCCTGCGCTGTTTGATTTGCGAGGCTTTTCACTTCCTGCGCGACCACGGCGAAACCACGGCCCGCATCACCTGCGCGTGCGGCTTCGATCGTGGCGTTCAGCGCCAGCAAGTTGGTTTGCCCCGCGATGTCGCGGATAAGGCCCAATATAGATTCGATGGATTGTGATTGTTCGGAAAGCGTATCGGTGGCCACCGCACCTTTTGTTGCAACATCGGCGGCGCGGTTTGCGACGTCGGCGGCGGTCTCCACTTCTGTCCGTGCATCTTCAATCGCGCGGATGAGGCCTGCGGCAGTTTGGGCTGCTTCGCGCATGGCGACGGCAGATTGTTCAGACGCTGCAGCAACTTCAGATGCCTTGGAAAGCATGCCGTTCGCCATTTGCGAGCTGCTTGCGGCTTGTTGGCGCAATACGGCTGTGCGATCGGCAACCTCATGCGCAGCAATGCCGATGTCGGATTCAAACTGCGCCGATTGTTCTTCGCGGCGTGTCGCGTTCTGATTGGCGTGATATGCCGTGTGGCACATTGCCATGATGGACAGTTCCAGCCCCGTCGCGGTAAGAACGGCAGCTGCGAGGTCCTGATAATCTTCCTGTTCGACGCCATATACTTCACCGAGCAACTTTAGCGTGAAGGCGTTCGTTCGTATCGACGCTGCATTAAGAGCTTTGGGCGGAATGCCGCGCTGGCACGAGTCCATGATCTGACGGGTTAGAAACTTTGACCATTCCGCGCCTTCGATATCGCTAAGGCGCTTGCCAATAAAGGCCGCTGTTTTGACACGGGCTTTTTCTACATTTTCGGGATCCTGCATTTCAGGAAACTTGCCCATGCGGGTCCAATAATCCCAATAATAGCTGCTAATGTCGTATAGCCTGTCTTTCAACAGCTCACCGACTTTGCGGCAGCGGGGCGCAAAGTTTTTGTCTTCGGCAAACACATCAATAATCGCCTGGACGTCCGATTGTTCAATGTCCTGTTTTTCTGCCATTGTCGCATTCCTGTGTCATGGTCTTCCGCAATGCGGACCGATTTTCCATGTTTAAGCGGTAAATGGTTAATAGGCGGTTATTGCCCGAACGCCTCCGATGCTCTGGCTCGGATTTTGTGCAAAGTTGTGATTGAACAAATCCATCATCGCAATGCGCGATTCTGACGGCGGAGACCTTGCGCCACGCCATTAAACGATTAAAGAGCGACGCTTAATATAGGCTGCGCTTAAATGAAGGACGCTGAAATCATGGCGAAAAACCCGAACCGCCCGTTATCACCGCATTTGCAGGTGTATCGCTGGTCACCGCAGATGGCGATTTCGATTTTCCACCGCGCAACAGGATTCATTCTCGCGACGGTCGGTATGATCACTTTGTTGTGGTGGTTGTCTGCAATTGGCGGTGGCGCGGAAAGCTATGCGACCTTTCAAAAATATGTTGTCTCCGCAGGTGAAAGCGCAACCGGTTTTGAAACTGCGGTCAACTGGTTCTTCCGGCTTTTGGGCTTGGCTGTAACCTTCAGCTTCTTCCAGCATCTCGCCTCGGGCATTCGCCACCTCGTTTTGGATATTGGCGCTGGCTACGAATTGAAGGCTAACCGGACCTGGGCTTCGGCTGCATTCATTGCGGCCTTTTTTGCAACTGCATTCGTTGTCCTGTTTGTGGCATCGCGCTTTCTGGGAGTTTGATGATGGACAGTAGAACATATATCGGGCGCGTGCGTGGGCTGGGTTCAGCAAAGCATGGCGGCGAACATTGGTTGAAACAGCGCCTGACCGCAATTGGCAATATCTTGCTGACCACGTGGCTCGTTGTCTCGCTGCTTCTTATGCCGAATTTTGATCAAGCAACTTTGGCGCAATGGCTGGCTCAGCCAACAGTTGCGGTCCCAATGATATTGATGATCGTCAACATTTTTTCGCACGCGCGCCTTGGTCTTCAGGTTTTGATTGAAGATTATGTGCATGACGAAGGATTGAAGTTTGGCGCAATGGCGCTTCTCAACTTCTATGTCGTCGCGAGCGCCGTATTCGGCATTTTCGTCGTAGCAAAATTAGCATTTACCGGAGCATCCGCCTGATGTCAGACGCTTACAAGATTATCGACCATACCTATGACACGGTTGTTGTCGGAGCCGGCGGCTCTGGCTTGCGCGCCACGATGGGCAGCGCTGAAGCCGGTTTGAAAACAGCCTGTATCACCAAGGTTTTTCCCACCCGTTCGCATACTGTTGCGGCACAGGGCGGAATTGCGGCGTCGCTTGGCAACAACTCGCCGGACCATTGGACCTGGCACATGTACGACACCGTAAAGGGATCGGATTGGTTGGGTGACCAAGACGCGATCGAATATATGGTGCGTGAAGCGCCTGCTGCGGTGTACGAGCTTGAGCATGCCGGCGTTCCATTTAGCCGCAATGCCGACGGCACAATTTATCAGCGCCCCTTTGGCGGCCACATGCAGAATATGGGCGAAGGCCCACCCGTTCAGCGTACTGCCGCAGCGGCCGACCGTACTGGTCATGCCATGCTGCACAGCCTGTATCAGCAGAGCCTGAAATATGATGCGGATTTCTTCATCGAATATTTCGCGCTCGATCTGATTATGGAAAATGGCGAATGCCGCGGCGTGATCGCCATGTGCATGGAAGATGGCACCATCCACCGTTTCAAGAGCCACGCCGTCGTGCTGGCAACCGGCGGATATGGCCGCGCGTATTTCTCCGCCACCTCGGCGCATACCTGCACCGGTGACGGTGGCGGCATGGTGCTGCGCGCCGGGCTTCCGCTTCAGGATATGGAATTCGTGCAATTCCACCCGACCGGTATTTACGGCGCAGGCGTTCTCATCACTGAAGGCGCGCGCGGCGAAGGCGGATATCTGACCAACAGCGAAGGTGAGCGCTTCATGGAGCGTTATGCACCGTCCGCTAAGGACTTGGCTTCACGCGACGTTGTCAGCCGTTCGATGGCACTCGAAATGCGTGAAGGCCGTGGTGTCGGTCCGCATAAGGACCACATCTACCTGCATCTCGATCACATCGATCCCAAGGTTTTGGCACAGCGTTTGCCCGGCATCACCGAAAGCGGAAAGATTTTTGCCGGCGTCGATCTGACACGTCAACCGTTGCCAGTGACACCAACGGTTCACTACAATATGGGCGGAATTCCGTGCAATTACCATGGTCAGGTTGTCACCAAGGTTGGTGATGATCCTGAAGTCATCGTGCGCGGCCTTTACGCGGTTGGCGAGGCAGCATGTGTTTCGGTGCATGGCGCGAACCGGCTTGGATCAAACTCGTTGATCGACTTGGTGGTATTTGGCCGCGCAACTGGTCTGCATTTGAAAGCGTCGTTGACGCCCGGTGCGCCGCACAAGGCGCTGCCGAAAGACGCTGCCGATTTGGCGCTCACCCGCGTCGACAAGTTCCGTGCGGCAAAGGGCGGTTCGCCGACTGCAGACATCCGTCTGCAAATGCAGCGGACAATGCAAAAGCACGCTGCGGTGTTCCGCGACACAGCATTGCTGGCCGAAGGCGTCACTGAGATGCAAAAGGTCAACCAGCGTCTGGCCGACGTACACGTCACCGACCGCAGCATGATCTGGAACACCGATCTCATTGAAACGCTTGAGCTCGACAATTTGATGGCGCAGGCTGTCTGCACCATCGAAAGCGCCAACAACCGCAAGGAAAGCCGCGGCGCGCATGCGCATGAGGATTATCCAGAGCGCGATGACGCAAATTGGATGAAGCACACCGCTTCATGGTTTGAAGGTTGGGGTGGTTCAGGCGGCGCGGTCAAAATCGACTACCGCCCAGTGCATGATTATACGCTCACCGACGAGGCAGAGTATATCAAGCCGAAGCCACGCGTTTATTGATGTCTGTTTATGATCATGTCGAAATAGAATTGCAGGCTGCCAAGGCGGCCGAAGCAATGGGCGACATGGCAATTGCATTTCGGCATCTTGAACGCGCTCACATACTAGGTCAGAATTCGACACGTTTTCATGTCTTAGCTCATTTCCGCATGTTGGGCTGGGCATGGAAACAGCGCGACTTGCGTGAGATTTTTGGTCAGCTTTTCCGTATTGTTGGTGCCGCCACAAAAACATTTATCGGGCTTGTTCCGCAAGGGAATAGCGGTGGCACGAATGTGAGCCCATTTAGATCAATGGCTGTGCCCGACGATCTACAGGCTATCATGAAACAGTCGCAACGCTAATTCAGGAAAGTGGTTGCTGCAATTTCTAGGCTTCGCTTGCGCTTTTCATGGTCAAAAACCGAACAGGCGACGATAATCTCGTCCGCATGCGTGCGCGCTAAAGTTTAGTGAAAACGCACTTTACTTCAACCACTGTTCGAAATCACGAGCCACGTGCACTACGCGCACAATCTCGATCCGGTCATCCAATGTCAGATAGAACACCGCATGCCGCCCGCTGTTCATTCGGCGCAAGCCGGGGCGGGAGTCAAATTCCGGGAAGCGTAGCGGGAATTCGGCCAGCGACGTGATATCGTCGCGCAACTGTCTGGAATATTTATATGCTTGCGCCTCGCCCCACGCCGCTCGGGTCTCGCGGGCGACCCTCCGCATGTCGGCGGAAGCGGCAGTGCGGAAATGGATGCGCATCACTTGCGCGGGAATTCCTCATCGAGCCACTGATCGATATTGAAATTCTCATCAACAGGGCTGGCCAAACCCTCACCAAGCGCATCGAGCAGCTTATCCTTAAACACAGACCGCTCTTCGTGCAGCCGCAACGCGTCGCGGATCACTTCGCTGGTTGAACCATATTCGCCGGATTCTACCTTACTTCGAGCATAGTTCGAAAAGTGTTCGCCCAGGGCAATAGACGTGTTTTTTGCTACCATGCACAAATGATACCAAAAATTGGTAACATGTCAATTTAGGCTGGCAAAAACCTCCGCCGCTATCTCCAAACTGCGTTTTCGTTTCTCGTGATCGAAAACCGAACAAGCGACGATGACTTCGTCCGCTTGTGTGCGGGCCAAAAACGCTTTGACGCCCGCCTTTACGGTGTCAGCTGCGCCGATTGCGCTGGCGGATAATATGTCGTTCAACGCTGACGTAAATTGGGGCGGCAGTGACGCCACATAGCCTTCGACCGGCGGTGGCATTTGGCGTGGGTTGCCTGTGCGAAGGGCTACGAAGCTTTGCATCAATGAGCTGGCCAAAAACTCCGCTTCCGCATCGGTTTCGCCGGCGATGATGTTGAATGCCGCCATCGCATAGGGTTTGTCCAATATAGCGCTTGGCCGGAAATGGCTGCGGTAGATGTGCAGGGCTTCATCCAGCATCTGCGGTGCAAAATGGCTGGCGAACGCAAACGGCAAGCCAAGTGCAGCGGCCACTTGCGCGCCGTAGAGGCTGCTGCCCAAGATATAAAGTTGCACATTCGCGCCCGCGCCGGGTGTCGCGACGATGCCGGTTTGGCCATCATCGGCGAAATAGCTTTGCAGTTCCATCACATCGCGTGGGAACGCGTTCGGGTCGCTGTCCAATGTACGACGTATCGCTGCGGCAACGCGTTGGTCGCTGCCGGGCGCACGGCCCAGTCCAAGGTCGATCCTGCCCGGGTAAAGCGCGTCCAATGTGCCAAATTGTTCGGCAATGACCAATGGCGCATGGTTGGGCAGCATGATGCCGCCTGAACCAACGCGGATGGATTTGGTCGCTGCGGCAATATGCCCGATGACGACGCTGGTGGCCGCGCTGGCGATGCCGCGCATCCCATGATGTTCGGCAACCCAATAGCGGCTGAAACCCAGACCTTCGGCGTGGGCGGCAAGGTTTGCGGCGTTGGCGAGCGCGCCACCCACTGAACCACCTTCGACAACGGGAACAAGGTCAAGCAAAGAGTAATTGGTCATGAACCCTAAATGGGTGCGTTCACGCGTAATGCCAAGCGCAATCGACTATCGGGTGAAGGCGTGTATAAATTGCGGATGATCACTGCGCTGTTCCTTCCCTTTCTTATCACCACAATGCTGATTGAACTGACCCCGGGGCCGAACATGGCGTGGCTTGCCTTGACCAGCGCTACACAGGGGAAGCGGTCGGGTTTCGCCGCGGTCGCGGGCATTGCAACGGGCCTTGCGATCCTTTCGTTGGCGTCGGCCATGGGGCTTGCCGCGCTCGCAGCCCGCGCACCTTTTGCCTTTAGTTTGCTGCGCTACGCAGGCGTGGCCTATTTATTATGGTTGGCATGGCAAACATGGGTTGGGGAGAAAGAAGCTGCGACCAGTAAAATCGACGCGACGGCCATGGCGGCATGGTTCCGCCACGGCTTGCTGCTAAACGTGCTGAACCCGAAAGCAGCTGTGTTTTTTGTCACGGTCCTGCCAGCCTATATCGTAACGAAGGCACCGATTGCTCCACAAACCACTCTGCTGTCCGCATGCTACGTCGCTATTGCCACAATAGTGCACCTCGTCATCGTTGCGTTGGCGGCGCAAGCGCATGGATGGATGACTGTGGGCAACCGTCAGAACCAAGTGCGCCGTATATTTGCGGTTCTGTTGGCGATGGTCGCAATCTGGTTCTTGGTAAGCACGCGCTGAGGTAGTTTTCGTGAAAATGAGTTGATGTTCTGCGTTTTTCACACAACCCTCACATTCTCATCATGACTGTCACATGGGGCCCTGCCACAAAAATGTTGCCTACGACATCAACAGGAGAATTATATTATGGCAACTGAACGAAGTCCCGGTTGGAAATTATTCCTCGCCGGCATCATAGGGCTTACGCTCGTCATCCCGTTAATGATGGTTTATGCACTTGTCTGGGACAGGCAAGAACAGTCCAACGTCGCGCAAAATTCGATTGCTGCCGGGTGGGGCGGACCGCAGGTGCTGGTCGGACCCGTGCTGGTAATTCCTTATACGGCCAATAGCGTGGAAACGGTGGACCAAAATGGGCGCCAGACTACACGTACGGTACAGGTGACCAAAGAGCTGTTTCTTTCACCCGAGACAAACGCACTTTCGACCAACTTAAAGCCAGACCGCAAGAAGAAGTCGATTTATGAAAGCGTACTGTTTGTTGCGGAGAATAGCGGGAAGGCACGTTTCGCCTTGCCTGCCGATTTTGCGCGTTACGGCATCGCGCGGGATGCTTTGAATTTGTCGGGCGCGGAATTGCGCTTTGGAATTTCCGACGCGCGCGGGCTTCAGCCCAATAGTAAAGTCGTTGTCAATGGCACTTCACTTGAATTGCAGCCCGGTAAGGGACTGGCCGCTTCAGGCGGTTCGGGTTTCTTTACTTTTGTCGATTGGGATGCAGTCGGCACGATGGAAGTGACCTACGATTATGCAATACGCGGCAATAAGACGCTGACAATGGTCCCACGCGGCGGTGAAACCAAATGGGATGTGAAATCATCGTGGCCTAGCCCAAGCTTTGCGGGCGACTTCCTGCCGACTAAACGCGAAGTAAAATCCTCGGGTTTCACTTCCAGCCACGCCGTAACCAACCTTGCGCTTGGACAGGCTTTGGTACTGACCGAAGATCTCGGTCCTCCAATTCAGCCTAATCTGACAAAATATGATGTGCTGGAAACTTCCAGTATCAGCGCGCCCTCTGCGGGTGGCGGACAAAGCCAGGCGGCAACAATCGGCCTGATCGAACCTGTCGATTTATATAGCCAAGTCGACCGCTCGGTGAAATATGGCTTCCTGTTCATCGGTTTTACATTCCTTGCGTTTTTGATGTTTGACGTAATCGCCGGTGCAAAGGTTGCTGCTGCAGAATATTTGCTGACTGGCGCAGGTTTAGTGCTGTTTTTCGTTCTGTTACTCGCTTTTGCCGAGGTCGTTGGGTTCATGTGGGCCTACCTTATCGCAGGTGGTGCAATTACCGGACTTCTGACGGCTTATTCAGCGGCAGTGCTCAGGAGTTGGATGCGGGCGCGATTTATCGGTGGGTTGCTCGTTGGACTGTATGCAACGCTCTACGTGTTGCTGAACCTTGAGGCATATTCCTTGATTATCGGCTCGCTGTTGCTCTTTGTAGCTCTTGCGGTGGTGATGTGGGCAACACGCGCCATTGACTGGAGTTCAAAGCGTGAGGTCGATGCTGGAGAGCCTAACGCCAGCGCAACATAGAGCGGTTAAGCTGCGCGACGGATTTGACACCCATCAACCGCATGTCCCGATCAATTTCGTCGCGCAATTTGCCAACGATACGTTCAACGCCCTGTTGGCCCGCTGCGGCCAATGCGTACAGATACAGCCGTCCGCCCGAGCATGCTGTGGCACCTGCTGCCAGCGCCTTCAATACATGGCTGCCGCGCTGCACGCCGCCGTCGCAAATGATGTCGATCTTACCGCCAACGGCGTCGGCGATTTCGGAAATCTGGTCGAATGGTGACCGCGATCCGTCCAATTGCCGTCCGCCGTGGTTGGACACCATGATCGCCGTGGCGCCAATGTCGACAGCCCGCTTCGCATCGTCAACGGACATAATGCCCTTTAAGCAGAATTCGCCGCCCCAGTCGGACCGGACTTTCTCCGCCATTTTCCAGTCCATCGACGTGTCGAGCATCGTGTTGAAATATTCGGCCACAGACACCGCGACATTGGTCCCTGCGTCAACATGTGTCTGCAGGTTGGGAAGCGAGAATTTCTCCCGGAACATATAGTTCAGCGCCCATGCTGGATGGATCGCGTAGCTGAGTACCGATGCAGGCGTAAATCGCGGCGGTGAGGTGAAGCCGCTGCGCAGACAGCGTTCCCGATTGCCCGATACGATCGTATCGACGGTCAGTGCGATGGCATCAAATTTCGCGGCTTTGCAGCGTTCGATCATCGACCCGTTCAGGCCTTTGTCTTTGTGGATATACAGCTGAAACAGCTTTGGCGTCTTGATGCGTTCGCCGACTTCCTCGATGCTGACCGTGGCAAGCGATGAAATGCCGAACCAAGTGTTAAACTGCTGCGCCACGGCGGCAACGGCGCGTTCACCCTGCCAATGGAATAAGCGTTGCAACGCGGTGGGCGATAGCATGAGCGGCATGGCAATGTCTTTGCCCATGACGCGAACTTTTGTGTCGATATCAGAAACGCCCGCGAGCACATTGGGCACAAGGTCGCAGTCGTCAAACGCCGAACTGTTGCGACCTTTCGTCCGCTCATCATCGGCCGCGCCGTCGATATAGTTGAAGATAGGTGACGGCAGGCGCGACTTCGCCAGCTGGCGAAAATCGGCGACATTATGACAATCATTCAAACGCATGCGGCGCTTATGACAGGCCTTTTATATAATTGCACCTATTTGGTCTTGGGATTCTGCCATATTGTCCTGCACCAACATTGCGTTTAGCGATGTTCAACGCAAATAACGTCCATCCTTAATGCAAAGGCTATCTCCCATGTTCCTCCAAGGCAAAACGGCGCTTATCACTGGTTCAACATCCGGCATTGGATTGGGTTATGCGCGTGCACTGGCGGCCGAGGGTGCCAATGTGATGATCAACGGTTTTGGTGATGCGGATGCCATACAAGGCTATGTGGCGGAACTCGCCGCGGCAAGTGGTGGCAAAGCACTCCATTCTGGCGCGGATATGATGAAGCCAGATGAAATCAGGGCGATGGTCGCTGAATGTAGCGAAAAATTGGGATCGCCCGATATTTTGATCAACAATGCGGGCATCCAGCATGTTGCGCCGGTTGATGAATTCCCGGAAGACAAATGGGACGCAATCATGTCGATCATTTTGTCGTCCGCGTTCCATACCACAAAGGCAGCCTTGCCCGCGATGAAGGCAAAGGGGTGGGGCAGGGTCATCAATACCGGTTCGATGCACAGCCTTGTCGCGTCACCGTTTAAGTCGGCGTATAACGCGGCAAAGCACGGCCTTGCAGGCTTTAGCAAAACGGTTGCGCTTGAGGTCGCGACGCAAGGCATAACCGTCAACAATATCTGCCCGGGATATGTGTGGACGTCATTGGTTGAAAACCAAATTCCCGATACGATGAAGGCACGCGGATTGACGCGCGAACAGGTTATCAACGATGTGTTGCTGGCCAACCAGCCGCAGAAAAAATTTGTTCAGGTTGAACAATTGGCGGCTTTGGCGGTGTTCCTGTGTCGGGACGAGGCCAGCGCGATTACCGGAACGAACCTATCGGTTGATGGTGGCTGGACTGCCCAGTAACCCTTGGCTTCTGGGTTCATTGTGAAAGGGTTACATTAGTCTCCCTGTCCTCCCCCTCTTCCTCCTCCTTTTGGGCAGGTGCGCCTGGCATGCTAAATACAGGTGGCTTATAGCCATTTGTGTGACTTTGGGGTGCGTCCGGATTTTCCCTGTCTGATCGCGGAGATACGCCAAATGGCAATCCGAAATCGGCTTGAATTGGTCTGCCGTCAATCGATGGCGGACCTGTTATAAATTCAACAGAAACCCCAGAATCGAATGGAACAGGCGGCGGCGAGGGTAGCGGTGCTGTTGGCTCGGGTGGCGGCGCGGTAACGTCCGGCTTTGCTACATCTGCGGCTTGGTTATGCGCCAGGGGGTCGCCCTGCGGAATGACCACGGTGATGAACCCGGTGACCGACAGAACCCCAAGCAAGATTTTTAGAGTATTATCCACGCGCCACAGCCTATTTGGTTGCAAGGGGGGTATACGAACGGCCTTAAGAAAATATTAGCGACGATGCGTTGGCCCATAGAAAAAACCGCCGACATTGCTGCCGGCGGTTAGGTGTTTTCCTCCCCAGGAAAACTCGTAAAATATATGCGCGCTTACTTGCCGCCTGCGCTCCCCAAACGGTGGTAGAGGCGGGCAAATTTGATCGACTCAGGCTGATCCTTGATCGCTTCCAGATAGTGGACCAAGGCTTGCCTCAAAAGTGTGAGGTCCTCGGTCGACAATACGGCGCGGGCGCGTGCTGGTTCGCTCATGGGTTCACCTTTCTTACGCTGCGTTGCTGAACTGGTTCATGGTATTGTCTTTACCACCAGCCTTGAGCGCGGCTTCGCCCGCGAAATATTCCTTATGTTCGTCACCAATGTCGGAACCCGACATGTTCTGGTGCTTAACACAAGCGATACCTTGGCGGATTTCCTTGCGTTGGACGCCGGCAACATAACCAAGCATACCCATTTCGCCGAAATAATCCTTCGCCAGATTGTCCGTGCTCAATGCCGCGGTGTGATATGTTGGCAAGGTGATCAGGTGGTGGAAAATGCCCGCGCGCTTCGCAGAATCGCGTTGGAAATTCTGGATCCACATATCGGCTTGGGTGCCCAATTCGGTCTCGTCATATGATGCACTCATCAGGTTTGCACGGTCGTAAGCCGACACATCCTTACCTTCTGCAGCCCAGGCGTCGAACACCTGCTGACGGAAATTGAGCGTCCAGTTGAAGCTTGGCGAGTTGTTATATGCCAATTTGGCGTTGGGAACGACTTCGCGGATACGGTCAACCATGCCGGCAATCTGTTCGATGTGCGGCTTTTCGGTTTCGATCCAGATAAGGTCGGCGCCATTCTGCAGCGATGTGATGCAATCCAATACGCACCGGTCTTCGCCTGTTCCTGAACGGAATTGGAAAAGGTTGGAGGGCAAACGCTTTGGCTTCAAAAGCTTCCCATTGCGGTTCAGGATGACATCGCCATTCTGCGCTGTGCTCGGGTCAATTTCTTCGCAATCGAGGAAGCTGTTGTACAAGTCACCAAGGTCGCCCGCTTCTTTCGATACTGCGATCTGCTTGGTAAGGCCTGCACCCAAGGAGTCCGTGCGCGCAACGATAATGCCATCAGGAACGCCCAGTTCGAGAAACGCGTACCGGCAGGCCCGAATTTTTTGCAGAAAATCTTCGTGTGGGACGGTCACTTTACCATCTTGGTGGCCACATTGTTTCTCGTCCGAAACCTGATTTTCGATTTGCAATGCACATGCACCCGCTTCGATCATCTTTTTGGCCAGGAGATAGGTCGCCTCGGCATTGCCGAAACCTGCGTCGATGTCCGCGATGATCGGCACGACGTGGGTTTCATGGTTTTCGATTTTGGCAAGCGCCTGCGCTTCCTTGGCCGCATCATTAGCTGCACGGGCGTCATCAAGGTCCTTGAAGAGCAGGTTGAGTTCACGGCTGTCCGCCTGACGCAGGAATGTGTAAAGTTCGCCGATAAGGGCAGGGACGCTCGTCTTTTCATGCATCGATTGGTCGGGCAGTGGGCCGAACTCGCTGCGCAGGGCCGCGATCATCCAGCCCGACAGGTAAAGATAGCGCTTTTTGGTTGTGCCGAAATGCTTCTTGATCGAAATCATCTTCTGCTGGGCAATGAACCCGTGCCAGCAACCGAGCGACTGCGTGTATTGTGCGGGGTCAGCATCATAAGCCGCCATGTCTTCACGCATAATTTTTGCGGTGTAGCGCGCAATATCGAGGCCCGTCTGGAAACGGTTTTGCAACTGCATACGCGCCACGGACTCCGCGCTAATCGAGTCCCAAGTGCCCTTGTTCGCGGCAATGTGCGTGCTGTTTTCAGCAATGAGCGACTGGTACGACATTTACAATTCCTTCGGTAACCTGATTTATGCCTGCAGATATGCGGTTGAAA